>CAZKRE010000076.1:0-14712 GCA_964555075.1 uncultured Phycisphaeraceae bacterium | reverse complement strand
CAACGGCTATCTCCATATCGGCCACGCCAAGTCCATCTGCCTCAACTTCGGGCTGGCGCAAGACTTCGGCGGACGCTGCCACCTCCGCATGGACGACACCAACCCCATCAAGGAGGAGCAGGCCTATATCGACGCCATCCGCCGCGACGTCCGCTGGCTCGGCTTCGACTGGGGACCCCACGAGTACCACGCCTCCGACTACTTCGACCAGCTTTACGAGTGGGCGAAGCTGCTCATCCAGGCGGGCAAGGCCTACGTCGACGATCAGACCGCCGACCAGATCGCCGCCACCCGCGGGACCCTCAAAACCCCCGGCACGCCGTCCCCCTTCCGCGACCGCCCCCCCGCGGAGAGCCTCGATCTCTTCGAGCGGATGAAGAACGGCGAGTTCGCCAATGGCGCCCGGGTCCTCCGCGCCAAGATCGACATGGCCTCGCCCAACATCACCCTCCGCGACCCGGTGATGTACCGCATCCTCCACGCCACCCACCCCCGCACGGGCGACGCCTGGAAGATCTACCCCATGTACGACTGGGCCCACGGCCAGTCGGACTGGATCGAGGGCGTCACCCACTCCATCTGCACCCTCGAGTTCGAGGAGCACCGCCCCCTCTACGACTGGTACCTCGACACCCTCCGCGACCTGGGGGTGTCCCCCACCCCCCCCACGCCGGTCCTGACGAGGATCGGCGAGGAAGGGCCGGGTGAGCCAGGCACGACGACCCCCGCCCGCCCCCACCAGTACGAGTTCGCCCGCCTCAACCTCACCTACTTCCTCATGTCCAAGCGGAAGTTCCTCGCGCTGGTGGAGGAGGGGCACGTCGACGGCTGGGACGATCCGCGGATGCCGACGATCGCCGGGATCCGCCGCCGGGGCGTGCCCGCGGCGGTGCTCCGCAACCTCGCCGAGGCCGTGGGCGTCACCAAGTACCCCTCGACGACCGAAGTCCAGTTTTTCGAGCACCTCCTGCGCGACCACCTCAACACCCACGCCCAGCGCCGGATGGCGGTGCTCGACCCGCTCAAGGTCGTCATCACGAACTACGACGAGGGCCGGACCGAGGAGCTCGACGCGGTCAACAACCCCGAGGACGAGGCGGCGGGGTCGCGGAAGGTGCCCTTCTCGCGCGAGCTCTACATCGAGCGGGAGGACTTCATGGAGGACCCGCCGCGGAAGTTCAAGCGGCTGTCGCCGGGCGAGACGGTCCGCCTCCGCTGGGCCTACTTCATCACCTGCGACGAGGCCGTGAAGGACGCCGACGGGAACGTGACGGAACTCCGCTGCACCTACCACCCCGCCAGCCGCGGCGGCGACGCCCCGAAGGACGGCAGCCTGCCCAAGCCCAGGGGCACGATCCACTGGGTCAGCGCCCCGCACGCGCTGGAGGCGGAGGTCCGCCTGTACGACTACCTCTTCACGGCCGAAAACCCCGGCGACGTCCCCGACGGCCAGGACTGGCGCGACCTCATCAACCGGGACAGCCTCAGGATCGTCCGCGCCAGGCTCGAGCCGAGCCTGAAAGACGCCAAGCCCGGCGACCCGTACCAGTTCGAACGCGTCGGCTACTTCACGCCCGACAGCGGGTCGGCGGACGGGGGGAAGCCGGTCTTCAACCGGACGATCGGGCTGAAGGATTCCTGGGCGAAGGAGCAGAAGAAGGGGTGAACGGCTGGCGGCGGCCCGCAAGGAGCGTCACAGAAGCGAGGCGCAGAGCCCTTCGTACGGTGGCCCGCATCCAGATGCCGTTCACTTTTTATTAACTGCGACGCCGGCCGTGGGGTAGAATATTCGCGGCCCGTGGGAATGATCGCGGGCGGTTCCGGGTTTCCCCCTCGTGCCCCGTCTTTCGCGGGCGGACTAGGATCCATGATGAACAAGATGACCATGCTGTGCGCCGCCCTGGCGCTGGGCCTTTCGGGCGGGACCGCGCTGGCGCAGGCGGAGGCCGCGCCCCGCGACGCCGAGGCGATCGTCTCGGAGTACCAGCAGATCCGCCCGCCCCAGGTGGACCCGGCCCGGCAGAACGATCCGGGCTACCGGGTGGAGTACATGGCGGCGCGGCAGGCGCTGCTCGAGCAGCGCAACGCGCTGGCGAAGGAACTGTTCGAGGCCCACCCCGATCACCCCCAGGCGCTGCCGATGATGCAGCAGCGCTGGATGATGATGGCGACGACCGACTTCGAGACGATGCGCCGCGAGACGCGGGCCTACCTCGACGCCAACCCCGAAGCCCCCGGGCGCGAGGGCGTGGAACTGCTGCGGATCCAGGCGGGGCTCGTCAACGCCCAGCGGAACCCCGAGCAGATCCCCGCCGTCACCGCGGAGGTGGACCGGTTCATCGAGGCGAACCCCGGGCACGAGGTCGCGGCCCCGATGCTGCTCGCGCTGGCGGAGATCAACCCGGACCCCGAGCAGCAGGTCGCGGGCTACCAGCGGGTGGCCGAGGCGTTCCCGAACACCGACTACGGGAAGATGGCGGCCGACAAGATCCGGACCGCCGACGCGATCGGCAAGCCCTTCGAACTCGCGTTCGAGGACGCCATCACCGGCGAGCGGGTCGCGATGGAGGACCTGCGCGGCAAGGTGGTGATGATCGACTTCTGGGCCACCTGGTGCGGCCCATGCGTCGCGGAGATGCCCGAGCTCAAGGCGCTCTACGCGAAGTACAAGGACCGGGGCGTGGAGTTCATCGGCGTCAGCCTCGACCAGCCGGCGGACCAGGGCGGGCTCGATGCGCTCAAGGCGTTCGTGGATGAGCACGACGTCCCCTGGCCCCAGTACTACCAGGGCAAGGGCTGGGAGAGCGAGTTCTCCCGCGGCTGGGGCATCAACGCCATCCCGGCGCAGTTCATCGTCGACGCCGAGGGCAACCTCCGCGCGATGGACGCCCGCGGCCGGCTCGAGCACTGGATCGAGCGGCTGCTCGCGGAGAAGGCGCAAAAGGGCGAGCCCGCGGCCGCGGCGCACTAAGCGCCCCCCCGCGCGGCCTCAGCGCCGGCAGCCCCGCTTACTCCAGGTGTCTCCGCAGGAACGCGATGCAGTGGTCCGCCCACGTCGCGACCTCGGGCTGATCGACCGCCAGCCCCAGGCCGTGCTTCCCGGTCTCGTAGATGTGCAGCTCGAACGGGACGCGGTGTTCGCGGCAGGCGGTGGCGAAGAGCAGGCTGTTCTGCACCGGCACGCCCGCGTCGTCGGCGGTGTGCCAGAGGAACGTCGGCGGGGTTTCGCGGCTGACGTGGCGGTAGGTCGTCAGCAGGTCCGCCATGTCCGTGATGGTGTCCCGGATCAGGCTCTCCCGCGACCCGCGGTGCGCGTGGGGGCCGCTCATGTCGATCACGGGGTAGCAGAGCACCGTGGCGTCCGGCCGGGCCGAGACGTGGCCCGCGAGGTCGTCCGCGGCGCAGTGGAAGTCGTCGTGGTGGACGGCGAGGGTGGACGCGAGGTGGCCGCCCGCGGAGAAGCCCAGCACGCCGACCGCGCCGGGCCTGACGCCCCACGCGGACGCCCGCTGCCGCAGGACCCGCATCGCGCGCTGCGCGTCCTGTGCGGGGATCGGGTGGGGCCATTCCGCGCCGCGGCGGTAGTAGAGCACCGCGGCGTGGAAGCCGTGGCCGTTGAGCCAGTGGGCGACCGGCTCGGCCTCGTGCGGCGCAAGGTGGTTGTACCCCCCGCCCGGCAGCACCATCACCGTCGCCCCGCTCACGTCCCCGCCGCGGGCGTGGTAGAACGCGAGCGTCGGCCGGTCGCCGGGGGTGGGTGTGGCCTCGACACCGGCGGCTTCGTCGGCGGGCCAGATGAAGATCGTCTCTTGGGGGTTGGGCATGCCGCGACGATTGTACCGCCTGCCGCCCCCGCCCCGCGGCATCCCGGTGGCGGACGCCATCGCCTTTGCCGCGATTCCCGGGAATCGCTACGCTTGCGCCCCCCCTGCCCCGAGTCCGGGCGGGACACCGAAGGAGAGTTTCGCATGGGTCTCATGGACGGCAAGAAGGGCATCGTGTTCGGCATCGCCAACGAGCGGAGCTACGCCTGGTACATCGCCCAGCAGCTCAAACAGGCCGGGGCCGAGCTCGCCTTCACGTTCCTGCCCATGGGGAAGATGGAGCACCGCGTCGGCAAGGCGATCGAGAACCTGGGGATCGAGAACGCGTGGCTCCAGCCGTGCGACGCCAACAGCGACGAGAGCCTCGACACCGTCTTCAAGAAGCTCGGCGAGGACTGGGGCCACATCGACTTCGTCGTCCACTCCATCGCGTTCGCCGACAAGGACTACCTCAAGCCCGATATGTTCCACAAGACCCCGCGGCAGGTGTTCACCTCCGCGATGGACACCTCGGCCTACACCCTGCTCGCCATGGCGCAGCGGGCGGCGCCGCTCATGACCCGCGGCGGGAGCATCGTCAGCCTCACCTACTTCGGCGGCGAAAAGGTCGTGCCCGGCTACAACGTCATGGGCGTTGCCAAGGCCTGCCTCGAGCACACCACCCGATACCTCGCTTACGAGCTGGGCGACCAGGGGCGCAACATCCGCGTCAACACGATCTCCGCCGGGCCGTTCAAGACCCTCGCCGGCGCGGGCGTCGGCGGGATGGACGAGATGATCGCCCACCAGGAACGCAAGGCCAGCATGAAGCGGGCGAACACCGGCGAAGAAGTCGGCAACACCGCGGTCTACCTCCTCAGCGACCTCTCCTCCGGCGTGACCGGCGAGACGATCCACGTCGACTGCGGCTTCAGCATCGTCGGGCTCTAGCGCCAACAGGCAGAAACCGCCAAGACGCCAAGAGCGCCAGGAAGACGGCAAAAAGCAGGAAGCCAGGAAACCACGAGGGTGAGGTCTTTTCCTCCCTCATGGCTTCCTGGCTTCCTGCTTCCACCTCTCCCTCCTCCCTACCCCCTTGGCGTTCTTGGCGTCTTGGCGGTTGCATCTCTCCACGAGGCCGGAAATCGAGGGATGAGCGGCGTTTCGCCGATACTCAGTCCGTTCCTCTGATCCCGTAGCCTGACGCCTGCGATCCCCATGCCCATCCGCTTCCGATGCGAGGACTGCGACGCCCGGATGAAGGTGCCGGACGGCTCCCAGGGCCGTCGCGTGAAGTGCCCGAAGTGCGGCGTGATCCAGATGGTGCCGCCGCAGACGGCGGTCGGGGCGGCGGCGGTGGAGCCGGCAGCGACGCCGACGACGAGCGCCGGGGCGAAGGACGCCCCGGAGCCGCGGCTGGAGGACCCGGGCGATCCGAACGCGGCGCCCGGA
Organism: uncultured Phycisphaeraceae bacterium; assembly: GCA_964555075.1. Classification (GTDB taxonomy): domain Bacteria; phylum Planctomycetota; class Phycisphaerae; order Phycisphaerales; family Phycisphaeraceae; genus CAZKRE01. The sequence continues at coordinate 9,457 of CAZKRE010000076.1, read as the reverse complement.
CCCGGCGACGAGGAGGCGGGCGGCACCGCGGGGCCGATGCAGGCCACGCTCCCGGACGAGCCCGCGCCGGACGACGGCGACACGCCCGCCGACGAAGCACCCGCCCCACCGGATGCCGCCGAAGCTCCGGACGCCATCAAAGACGCAGACGCCGCAGACGCCGCGCTCGACACGGAGAGCTCGGGCCGATCGGAACCGGCGGATGAGGCCGACCGGGACGAGGCGGGCGACTCGGATGCCGCCCCGCCCGTGACGCTGCCTTTCTCGCCACCGAGGCCGGACGAGGATGGCGAAGGGGAAGAGAGATCGCCCGCGGGTGCGCCGTCTGATGTAGCCAGCGCGGCGCCCGAAGCAACATCGGCCCCCGGTGCCGCGCAGCCGGCGGCGGCGCTGTCGAAGCCGGCAGCGGCTTCTGCGGAGCCGTCGACCCCGTTGCACCCGGCACGAGAAGCGGACGAAGCTCGCATGCCGCCCGGCACGACGGCGACCGCGCCGGAGCGGGAGTCGGAGGCGAAGGAGCCTGCCGCGCCGGTGCGGCGGGTGACGCCTCCGCCGGAGATCCCACTGGGCCGGACATCGCGAGCCCGGTCGGGCGAGGAGGATCGTGCGGCCGCGGCCGCGGCCTGGGCCGAGGACGAGGCCGAGTTGCCGCGTCGCGAGCGGTCGGACGGCATCCTGCGGCTGGCGCCACGCGACCCGGCCGCGCCGGCATTCGCGGAGGCGCCGCGGCCGACGCCGATCCCCCCGCCGCCCTCGTCGCTGAACACCGTCGGCTGGGCCCTGCGTGGGGCCGCGGCGCTCGCGGCGGCGGCGACGCTCGTCCTCGCGGTGCAGTTGCTCGTGGGCGGCGTGTCGATCGTGGCCGCACTCGCCGCCGCCGTCATCGGCCTCACCCTTTCAGGCACCGCCTGGGGCGTGGGCGAGTTGGCGATCGACGCGGCGAGCCGGCGGCGATGACGACGGCGGGTTGCATCGCATCACCCCAGGGGCGACCATCCCCGCGTGACTGACTCCGCCCCCGCTTCCGGTTTCCGTTGGCAGAAGGTGCTGCCCTGGGTCGTCGTCGCGCTCGGCACGGCCGCCTACATCAACACCCTGCCCAACGAGTTCATCTTCGACGACACCGCCTACCTCGCGGGCCAGGTGCGGATCGAACGGTGGAGCGACGTCTGGGCGATCCTCTCCGGGTCGCGGGGCGTGCCGAACCTCACGTTCGCGATCAACCGCCTCCTCGACGGGGAGGAGCCGCGGGGCTACCACCTCGTCAATATGTTGATCCACCTGGGCGCGGGGCTGGCGCTCTTCGGCATCGTCCGCCGGGCGTCGGGGGTGGCGGCGCGGTTCCCGCTCATCGAGCCGGCCGGGTCGTGGCTGGCGTTCGCCGTCGCGGTGCTGTGGGTCGTCCACCCGCTCAACACGCAGGCGGTGACCTACGTCATCCAGCGGCACGAATCGATGATGGGGCTGTTCTACCTGCTCACGCTCTACGCCGTCTTCGGGCTGGCGGAAGCGCAGGTGGCGGATCGGCGACGGGCCGCGGTCGCGTGGGGCCTCGGCGCCGTGCTCGCGTGTGCCGCGGGTATGGCGAGCAAGCAGGTGATGGTGACCGCGCCGGTCGTGGCGCTGCTGTGCGACCGCACGCTCCTGGCGGGGACGTTCAGGGACGCCTTCCGCCGCCGGGGATGGCTCTACGCGCTGCTGGCGCTGACCTGGCTGATCGCGCTCCGCGACGTGCTGGCGGCGACGGCCGCGGACCCCGAGGCGTCGGCGGGGTTCTCCTTCGCGGCGTTCACCTGGTGGCAGTACCTGCTGTCGCAGGGGGAGGTGATCCTCTGGTACCTGCGGCTGGCGGTGTGGCCGTGGCCCCTGGTGCTCGACTACGGCTGGCTGCCCGCCGCCCGGATGGCCGAGCACCAGCCGTCGCTGTGGGTCACGCGGGTCGGCATCCCGGTCGCGGTGGTCGTGGCGCTGCTGGGGCTGTGCGTCTACGGTCTGGTGCGGAACCGCGTGTGGGGCCTCCTGGGTTTCGCGGCGTTCGCCATCCTGTCGGTGTCGTCGAGCGTGATCCCCATCGCCGACCTCGCGGTGGAGCACCGGATGTACCTGTCGCTCGCGCCGCTCATCGCGCTGGGCGTGCTGGGCGTGTGGTGCGGGCTGGGGCGGATCGTGCCGTCGCACCGCACCGGCCTCGCCGCCGTCCTGCTCGGCGGGCTGATCGGCGCGTGGGGCGTGGTCACGGTCGTCCGTAACGCCGAGTACCGCACGGGCGTCTCGCTGTGGACGACGGTCGTCGAACGGGCGCCGCACAACCCCCGCGCGTGGCACAACCTCGGCGAGGCGTACGGCACGGCCGGGGAGCCGGAGGTCGCGATCCGGCTCTACGAGCGGGCGATCGACCTCGTCCCGACGTTCGCCGATGCGCGGCACAACCTCGGGCAGATGTGGCTGGACGTGGGGCGGCCCGCGGAGGCGGAGGAGCAGTTCCGCGAGGCGATCAAGTACGGGCCGGGCGATGCGGAGCCGCACGTCGGCCTCGCGGGGGCGCTGCTGGCGCAGAACCGCCCCGCCGAGGCGGAAGCCGCCGCGCGGGAGGCGCTGCGGCTCGACCCGGACCACGCGCGGGCCCAGAACAACCTGGGCGTGGCGCTGGCGAAGCAGGGGCGCGGCGACGGGGCGATCGCCTCCTTCCGCGCGGCGATCGAGGCCGACGCGGAACTGCTGGACGCCTATCGCAACCTCGTGCAGGAGCTGCTGCGGGCCGGCCGGATCGGAGAGGCGGCGGACGTCGCGGAGGCGAACGTGGCGGCGGCGGAGCGCGCGGGGGTGGATCCGCGGGTGGTGGGACAGATCCGCGCAGGGGCGGCGCAGTTGCGCGCGCAGGTTGAGCGGGCGGAGTGACCGGGCCTGATCCGGCCCTTCGCGGAGCCTCAGGGTCCGGCGCGAGGTCAGCGGGCGCCGACGACGGCGAGGCTGACGTACCGCTCTTTCTTCACAACCGCCTCGAACTCGTGCCAGTACTTGTTGAGGATCGTGCGGACGGCCCAGTTCGCGCCATCGGCGAGGCCGCAGATCGTCGTGCCGGGCATCATCCCCATCGACGCGGAGAGTTCGAGGAGCAGGTCGAGGTCTTTGGTCGTGCCGTCGCCGGCCTCGATGCGGGTGAGGATCTTGTAGAGCCAGGTGGTGCCCTCGCGGCAGGGCGTGCATTGGCCGCAGGACTCGTGGGCGTAGAACCGGGCGGTGTTGCGGGCCATGGCGACCATCGAGACGTCCTCGGGGATGACCGTGACGCACGCGGTGCCGAGGCCGAGGTTCGCCCACTTCTTGCCGACGTCGAAGTCGAGTTCGACGCCCGCGAGTGCTTCCTCGTGCGTGACGACGCCCATGGAGATCCCGCCGTGGAAGTAGGCCTTGGGCTTGCGGCCGGGGATCATGCCGCCCGCGAGGCGGTCGATGAGGTCGGTGAGCTTGACGCCCAGGTGCTCCTCGTAGACGCCGGGGCGCTGGACGGGGCCGCTGACGCCCATGAGCTTCGTGCCATAGGACGCGGGGACCGCGGGCGGCGCGCCCTCGGGCCGGGGCTTGCCGTTCTGCTTCCACCACTCGGCGCCGTGGAGGACGATGTAGGGCAGGTTCGCGACGGTCTCGACGTTGTTGATCGTCGTCGGGCGCTTGAAGACGCCCGCGACCGCGGGGAACGGGGGCTTGATGCGGGGCCAGCCGCGCTTGCCCTCGACCGACTCCATGAGCCCGGTCTCTTCGCCGCAGATGTAGGCCCCGGCGCCGCGGACGAGGTAGATGTTCGGCGCCCGGTCGTTGATCTTCCCGATGCGGGAGTTCTCCCCGAGGACGCCGCGGGCGTAGCACTCGGCGAGGGCGTGTTCGAAGACCTCGCGGTGGTGGTGGTACTCGCCGCGGATGTAGAAGTAGGCGGTCTCGGTCTGCGCCGCGATCATCGCGATGCAGATGCCCTCGATGACCGAGTGCGGGTCGTACTGGATGAGGACCTGGTCCTTGAAGGTGGCCGGCTCCGACTCGTCCGCGTTGACGCAGAAGTAGCGGGGCTTGCCGTCGGGCGGGGGCATGAACGAGAGCTTGAGCCCGGTGGGGAAGCCCGCCCCGCCCCGGCCGCGGAGTTCGCTGGCCTTGGCGGCGTCGACGATCGCCGCCGGGCCCATGGCGACGGCCTTCTCCAGCGCCTGGTACCCCTCCTGCGCGACATACGCGTCGTAATCGACGACCTTGCGGTTCGCCGGGTCGCCCCAGGGTGCGGTGGGGATGCGCTTGAAGAGGACAGGGGATTCGAGTGCCATGAGCTAGTTCTTCTTAGGTAGCAGGATCTTGATGCAGGCGGCGATCACGAGGGCGAAGAAGCCGACCGTCATCAGGAGGACTACGATTTCGCCGAACCCCAATGGGCCCATGAGCATCCCACCATTCGTGTGTTCTAGTGCGTTGTCCCTTGCAGCGGCGCCGCGGAGCGCTCGGTGGCGGTGACGATATCGGCCGCTTCGACGCGCACCAGCTCGGCCGCCGGTACGAGGGAACGCACGAGCGCAAGCAGGTCGGGTGTCCGCTGCCAGTCGGCGGCCGTCTCGCCGGCCATTTCCACGTAGAGCAGATAATCCGACATTCCCACTTCGCAGTCGCCGCCGGCTGCCTCATAGACGGCGTTGGCCAGTTCCGGCGTGAGATCGGGAACGCCGGTAATCACGAGCGTCAGCCGGCGGCCGGTTTCGGGATGTCGATCTACTGGTGCGGACATCGTTTGATCCATCGGCCGATCTGCTGGGCGTGGCCCTGCGGGTTCCGAGGCGTCGAGAAGATCGAGTACTTGCAGCCGCCATGGCCGCCCCGACACTTAACTATGCCCCAGCAGTGGCCGCTTCGCGACTTCTCGACCCGCCAATGACGGCCTCAGCAGACTGTAGTGCCGCTTCGATCTCCTTGTTGGGATGGCACGGCCGGGGCACCTCAGCGACGTTCCGCCGCTGGGCCAGGGTGTCGCACCTCGATCTCTTCAATTGTCGTCCGCCGCAGCGTCGTCGTCGGGGACACCTTTTCTTCCTCGACCGTCCGCTTGAGTTCCTGCTTGCGGCTCTTCGCCTTCTCCTCACGGATCGGCTGCATGATCCCGTGGATCATGAGGCCGGTGTTGCGGCAGAGTTGGCGGAAGAGGCTCATCTGACGCTCCGTCGCCCGTGGCTTCTTCGTGCGCCTCCGGGGTTACTCCAGCGACGCGAGGATCTCGTCGATGTTCCGGACGCTCAGGTTCTCGTGCAGCTTCTCGTTGACGAGCGCGACGGGCGCCCCGCCGCACGCGCCGATGCACTCGATCTTCATGAGCGTGACCTTGCCGTCGGGCGTCGTCTCGCCCGGCTCGATGCCGAGCTTGTCGCGGAGGTAGTCGGTGAGCGAGGGCTCGCCCATGACCTCGCACGACACGCTCTGGCAGAGCCAGATGGTGTACCGGCCGCGGGGTTCAAGGAAGAACTCTTCGTAGAACGTCGCGGTGTCGAACACCTGCGACTTGGGGATGCCCAGGAACGCCGCCGCCTCCTCCATCGCCTGCACGGGGATCCAGTTGTACGCGTGCTGGATCGCGTGGAGCACCGGGATCGTCATCGCGCGGCGGTCGGGGAAGCGGTGCGCGTACTTCTCGTCGAGCTCGCGCTTGAGCTCCTCGGTCAGGTACGGCTCGGCGCGCCGGTCGATGGTCGCGCCGCCGGAGTTTCTGGTGATCCAAGCCATGGCTGAGTCCTGCGTCCCGCCTCCTGAGGCCCCGAGTGCCGACGCCTGTTGGCGCGGGCGTCGAGGCTCCGGGTTCAAGCGACTATCTATCCAGTTCCGCGGCGATGATGTTCAGGCTCCCCAGCACCGCCGGCAGGTCCGCGATCGTGTGGCCCTCGACGAGCTTGGGGAACACGGAGTAGTTGATGAACGACGGCGGGCGGGTGCGGACGCGCCAGGCCCGCGGGCTGCCGTCGCTGACGATGAAGTAGCCCAGCTCCCCGTTGGCGGTCTCCGTGGCCGCGTAGACCTCCGCGACCGGCGCCTTCCAGCCGCGGTTGGTCATGATCAGCTCGAAGTGCTGGATGAGCCCCTCGATCGAGCTGTACACCTCGCTCTTGGGGGGCTTGACGACCTTCGAGTCGCTGTAGGTGTTCATCGACCCGCCGGGGATGTCGTCGATGAGCTGGTCGATGATCGCGATCGACTGCCGCATCTCCTCGAGGCGGACGAGGTACCGGCCGTAGCAGTCGCCGGTGGAGGCGATGGGCACCTTGAACTCCACGGCCTTGGCGCCCTGGCCGTCCCAGTTGTTGGCGTAGCAGAGGTAGGGCTCGTCCTTGCGGACGTCGCGCCGCACCCCCGCGGCGCGGGCGATCGGGCCGGTGAGCGACCACGCGATGGCGTCCTCGCGGGAGATGGCGCCGACGCCCACGGTGCGGTCGCGGAAGATGCGGTTGCGCGTGAGCAGGCCGTCGATGTCGTCCATCGCGGGCGGGAGCTGGTCGTCGATGAAGTTGCGGACGAGCTTCTTGAACATCGCCTCGTCGGGCAGCTCCTGCATCGCCCCGCCGACGCGGGTGTAGTCCGGGTGGAACCGCTGCCCGGAGATGAAGTCCATGATGTCGTAGATCCGCTCCCGCTCGTTCATCCCGTAGAGGAACCCGGTGAGGGCGCCCAGGTCGAGCGCGGCGGCGGCGATGCAGAGCAGGTGGTCCTGGATCCGCCCCAGCTCCGCGAGGATCGTGCGGACGACCTTGCACCGCGGGGTGAGGTCGATGTCGAAGAGCTTCTCGACCGCGTGGTGCCAGGCGATGTCGTTGTTGATCGGCGAGACGTAGTTCTTGCGGGAGGCGATGGAGACGTACTGGTTGTAGTCCAGCGCCTCGCCCAGCTTCTCGAACCCCGAATGCAGGTACCCGATGTGGGGGATGCAGCGGACGACCCGCTCGCCGTCGAGCTCGAGCACGAGGCGGAGCGTGGTGTGCGTCGCGGGGTGCTGGGGCCCGAAGTTGAGCGTCCAGCGGTCCCCCGCCTGCTCGCGGCCGGGGGCATCCATGTACGGCGTCGTCTCGATGTCGACGTCGAAGGGCTTGAGTTCGTACGGCATGACGGTCGCCTGATCGGCCGGGGCTCTGGGCCGGGGATTGTAGTGGCGGCGGAGAGGGGTCGCCAGCCGCGCGGCCGGGCCGCATGGCTGACGCGGGGAGGCGGGCGGATCCGCGGTAGGATGGGCCGTCAGCAGCATGTCCCACGACCGCCCCCCACACACACCCGGAACCGCCCCCGCCCCCGCCCCCGCCCCCGCCCCGGGGATAGCGCCCGGACCGACGCCCGACCCCGTCGACGCGGCCGACGCCGTCTACCGGCTCGCCGGCGGCTCCGACCCCGACGCGGGCTTCGCCCTCGTGGGCATCGTCGACGCCCGGCCGACCGACTACGCCGACCACGTCCGCCGCTGGATCGCCGACGGCCGCCACGGCGAGATGCACTACCTCGCCAACCACCTCGACGTCCGCCTCGACCCCGCCAAGCTGCTCGACGGCGCCCGCTCCATCATCGCCGTCGCGGACGGCTACGCGGCGAAGGGCGACGCGGCAGGCGGCGAGAGCGGCCCGCCACGCGGCCGGATCGCCCGCTACGCCTGGGGCGACGACTACCACAAGGTCCTCAAGTCCCGCCTCCACCGCCTCGCCGACCGCCTCGCCGAGCGGTTCCCCGGCCACGCCTTCCGCGCCACCGTCGACACCGCGCCCGCCCTCGAGCGGGAGCACGCCGCCCGCGCCGGCCTCGGCTGGCAGGGCAAGAACACCATGACCATCCACCCCCGGCACGGGTCCTACTTCCTGCTCGGGCTCCTCGTCACCACGCTCCCCCTCCAGCCGACCCGCGCCGCCCCCGGGGACGCCAAGCTTCCGGGCCTCGACCACTGCGGCACCTGCACCCGCTGCATCGACGCCTGTCCGACGGGTTGCATCACCACCCCCGGAAGCGACCCCGCGCCCGGAGGCCCCACGCCCGGCAGCCCGCTCGGCCGCTCCATCGACGCCACCCGCTGCATCAGCTACCTCACCCTCGAACACCGCAGCCCCATCGATCCCGCCCTGCACCCCTTCATGGGCGACTGGATCGCCGGCTGCGACGTCTGCCAGGACGTCTGCCCCTTCAATCGGCACGTGCGATCCGCGAGGTCGGATGTGGGATGTCCCGATCCCACCCCCGCCCCATCCGACATCCCGCATCCCGCATCCGACATCCCCCACCCAACGTCCCACATCCTCCCGATCCACCCCGCCTACCGCCCGCGGGAGGCGTTCGCCGCCGGCCTGCCGCTGCTGGAGGTGCTGGGTTGGACGGAGGAGGACCGCCGGGCGGCGTTCGTGCGGTCGGCGCTGAAGCGTGTGAAGCTGGACATGCTCAAGCGCAACGCCCTGATCGCCGCGGGCAACGCCCTGCGTGAGTCGGACGACCCGCCGCTGCGGGCCCGCCTCGCCGCCCTCGCCGCCGACCCCGCCGAGCCCCCCCTCGTCCGCGACACGGCCCAGCAGGTCCTCGCCACGCTCCCCCCTCCCGGCCGGTAACGCCCCACCCGACCGCCGCCTGGCCTACGCCAGCCACCCCACTCTCCCTCGCCCCCTCCAACATGCTCAACCCCTTGCTTTACCAGGGCTTACGGCCCTGTCGCCCCTTGGCGTCCACGCCACCCGCCCCGCCTCGCGTAAGCGAGGTAGCCACTGTGCCTGCCGACACTTACTGTGATCCGGCACCCACCACGCCGTGGCGGATTACGCCACGTTACGCCACGACCAGGCCAAGCCGAGTTCCCGCCCTGTGGACTTGCCAAGGATGATCAACATTTATTATACACCATGGCCATGGTCAGGTCGACGCGTACCGGTGAACCCTGCGATACGGCGGGTCCAATCAATCGCCCATGGGTGCCCTCCGCTCGACAATGCCGATGCGATGCAGAACGGTGTCAGACGGTCGGACACGATTCGTCATGCCCGCTACGGGGCTGCGCCGCACTCCGGGCAGGTCCGGGGCCTGCAGAATGTTGTCTGCATGAAGAACGGTGTGTGCCGCCGTTTCGCACGCCGGTATCCGCCACCGTCTCATCCCCGGTCACGCGAACCAATGACTCCCGACCTCCTGACCCTTTTTCCGCTCCAACCTGTCGCTCCACATTCCGGACATGGGGCGTCCGGCTCGGCCCAGTGCATGTCATAGCCGCAGTGACCGCAGGCAGCTTTGGCGGATGCGATCCGCCACGAAATCACAAGCGTTCGTGCCGGGAGGTACATGAGCAGGCACCCGAGGAGAATGAACCATTTCCAGCTGATCCAAAGTTCTTCGTGCTGCGACATCAGCCGGTTGTCGGGAAAACGGCCCCACTCATAGTCGGAGAAACGTATCCCCGGCAAGAGGGTGGATGTCTGCTTCCGAA
>CAZKRE010000075.1:0-14894 GCA_964555075.1 uncultured Phycisphaeraceae bacterium | reverse complement strand
GGAAGAGGGAGCGGCCCCGGCGCCGTGAGTTGAAGCTACGCCACCACCGCGCCCGTCGCACACGGTGAACCGTTCAAGGCTGGCAGCCGCTGGGTGACCACCTCGCCGGGCGGCAGGTGCAGGGGGCGCTGCGCCAGCGTAAGCGTCCGCGGCGCGGACGCCAGGTTCATCAGGAGCGCCGACCGGACGCCCGCCTTGTCCCAGACGGTGCAGCGGACGTCCTCGCAGTCGCCGCGCAGCGGCAGGAGTCGGGGCAGGCTTTGGGCCACTTCCGTGGCGGTCTGTCGCGGCCAGGGCAGCTGGGCCGGCGTCAGCCCGTGCGGTGTCTGCCGCCACGACGGGTCTCCCGTCCGCCAGATGCGGACGCCCTGGTCCCCCGCGCGCTGCAGTTGCCGGATTGTGGTCTCCCGCCACACACGCGTGTCCGGGAGCACCACGTGGTGGTAGCGTGCCAGCCCGAGGGACAGGCGCCCCTCCATCAGCGTCGCCCGGGCGAGGTCGTCCTCGTCGAGCAGGTGCAGGCCCACCTGACGATCGAGGCAGCTTTGCAGGAGCTGCACCAGCGCGTCGCGCATCGGCGAGTGGTCGGTGTAGGCGACGAACGGCTCGGCCGCGAAACCGTGGATTGGCCACAGCACCGCGACCGGCGCGACCTGCGTCGCGTCCCGGGTGATGGCCTGCAGGTCGGCCATCTCCCGGCCCAGCCGCTCCATCCCCGCCCACCGCGGGCTGTCGGGCCCGAAGTCGGGTGGGGCCTCGTGTTCGCGCAGCCCCTGGGTGGAGTTGAAGGCGGCGTGGATGACCGGGATGTTCACCCCCATGACCGCCTGCCAGCGGAGGATGCGAGCCGCCTCCTCGGCGGTGAAGTCACTGCCGGAACAGCCCAGCGATTCACTCAGCACCCCCATGCGCCCCTGCTGCTGCGCCGCCGACGCCGCCGCAAGGACCCCGACGCTGATCAGCGGATGCCGCCGATCGCCCACCGCCGGGATGATCAGGTCCAGGCCCGGCACGGTGAAATGGCGGTGCAGCGGCATCAGGTTGCCGACCGTCGCCGATTGCTGCAGCACGTCATCCTCGGGGCTGATGTGGCCGAGCAGGGCCAGGCCGTGCTCGCGGCACCAGCGGCTCACCGGCTCGAGCCAGGCCGACTCGAACCGCCGCGTGATCCACTGGCGGTAGTGCAGCCGGGTCAGCGCGCCGACCGGATCGGACGGGGCGTCGTCGAAGAGGCGCCACAGGCGCGGCCTGAGGTCGTACCCGTAGGTGTCCTCGAACGATTCGAACAGGCCCGGCGTCCACGGGAACGGGGTGTGCGGCTTGGGTTCATCGGTGAACATGGCCGTGATCTCGCGCCCGAAGAGGGGCCCGAGTTCCTCGGCGTACCGTTCGTGCGTCCGCTCGATGAACCGCGCGGTGACCCTGGGGTTGAGCAGGTCCGGGAGCGCGCCCCAGGGCGACTCCTGCTGGCCCGGCCTCGCCACACACGCCACCAGGCGGTCGCCCGGGGCCAGGTTTGGGAGCCGGACCGCGAACTCCGGATGCAGCGTGTCGCTTCGCGGGCAGTCGTAGCGGGGCGTGGCCGGGTAGTACCAGCGACTGTCCCACGGGTCGCGCAGGATCCAGTGGCGGCGGACGACCCCGACCTCGCCCGTCAGATCCTCCACCCGGCCGTCACGGTGCACGATGCCGCACCAGAGCAGCTTGCCCATCGCGAAGCCAAACAGGCCGTCCTCACAAGCGCCGGGGTCCGCCTCCGTGAGATCGATGTTCCACGCCTGGTAATCCGGCTGTTCCGCCGTGATCCATCCGCCGCAGGCCCCGCTGGGATACGGGTCCTCGTCGTACAGCCACACGTCGAGCCCCCGCGCCGCGCACTCCTCGGTCGCTTGCCGGATGAAGCGGAACCAGGCGTCTCCCCCGTAGGGCAGCAGCAGGCCCGGCCGGGGGTGCAGGCAGACCGCGGCTACCCCGGCGTCCGCGAAGGCGTCCGCGTAGCGGCGGATCTGGGCCGGCTCGCACCCGTCGTTGAGGGCCCAGAAGTAGACCAGGCCCGGCTTGACACGCAGCCGCGCTGGCGAGGGCAGGCCGGTCGCCTCGCCTCGTCGTAAAGGGGTTCGATCGCAGCGCACCATCAGACTCAAGGCAGACGCGTCCTTCCTTCACCCGCCCGAGGGGGTCAGTTGATCCGCTTCGGCGATCGCCCGCGGCACCAGCAGGGCGTCCGGCGACCGCGCCCACCACATGGGGACGGAGTAGAGATACGGCATGTGGAACGTGTCGCCGCTGATCGGCTCGAACGAGGCCAGGGTGCCATCCTCCCCCGGGTTGAGCGGGATCCGGTGCGTGCCATCACCACTGAGGACCAGTTCCCGCGACGGCCGCATCCCGGGCCCCGGGCGACCGACGTGCAGGGTCAATCGCTGCTCGCGTGGCCAGTCCAGTTCCATGTCCAGGCTCTGCGTGCCCTTGGGGATGTAGAACCACGCGCTCCCGCCCCCGCGGATCGGCTGCTTCGTGATGTTGTAGGTCTTGGGGAGGCCGCCGGGGTCGCGGTCGCCGCTGCGGGGATCGTAGGCCAGCGATGCGACGCGGGCGCGGGCGTCCCCGGCCGATCCGAGGCTGAAGCGGTACACCCCCGCCGCCGGCGCGTTCAGCCGCACGCGCACGACTTGCCACGCCTTCCCCGGGGCGCCGGCCAGCTCGCGGGACAGGGCGCTCGTCATGGTCTGATCGACGATCGACCGCCACGCGCCCGCATCCGCGTCCCACCGATCGACGCCGTACGTGACGGCGCGCTGGAAGGTGTCGCGATCTCCGCGGTCGAAGGGCCAGGCCAGGGTGAAGCCTATCTCCGCGCCCGCGCCGGGAGCGAGGGTGAAGAAGGACGACGGCTCGCGAGGGGTTTTGAAGTAGGGCCGGCGCTCGTCCCCGGACCGCCGGAACTCGCGCACCGCGACGAGGTCGTGCTGATCCACGGCGCCACCGGCGGTCCCGTCCGCGAGTGAGGCATCGGCGAAATCGTCGACGTCCACGAGCGGCCAGTGCGCCAGCACCTTTTCCCACCAAGCCCGCGTTTCCTCCGCGGTGTAGTGGGCCGGGCCTTGCGCGAACTCACCAGCGGCATCCTCGGGCTTCCGCGACCGGACCTCGGGGAAGAAGTCGATCACCATCTCCATCGCGGTGATGTAGGACATCTGTCCCTTCCAGAGGAACTCCCTCACCGCCGCCGTCTGCTGCCGCGTCTGCCCGGTGTCGTGCAGGTAGTAGAAGTACCAGAACTGCTTGAGGTCATCGAGGCGGCGCTGCGCCATCGGCTCGCGCCGCGGATCGATCAGGGCGTCGGCCTCCTCGATCATGCGGATGGCCCGCGCCCAGCTGCCCGGGCTGTTCGACGGGTAGTTCCGCTTGAGCATGAAGTCGTAGTACGCCTTCATCCGCGCCCACCCGCCGCCGTAGGCGCGCTGCAGCCACCGGTCGCGCAGGGCATCGACTTGCGACACGTCGAGCCGGGCGTCCCACAGCAGCTTGCTGATGAGGTAGTACCCCAGCCCGTTCTTCCCGAAGTTGAAGTCCATCTCCAGCATCAGGGACTTGATGCCGGCGTCGTACGTGCCGCCCAGGTCCTCCACGAGCGCCGCGGGTGCGGCGTCCCAGTCGGCCGCGAGCCCGTCCATCTTCGAATCCCAGTAGTCCGCCAGGCTGATGATGCGATAGTCCCCCGACGGCTCACGGGGCAGGAGCTGCTTGAAGGCGGCCGCCACCACGAGCTGGTCGTTGAACCGCAGCCACTTGCCGCGGCCGCGGTTCTTCGGGTAGCCCGCGACCATCACCCGGCATCGCGGGTCCGGGTTGAACTGCGGCGGGACGTCGTGGTAGTTGTAGCTGTAGAAGCTGCACCGCACCTGCTCCTTCTTGTCCCGCCCCGTCGACGTGCGACGCCGGGTCTCCGGCCGTTCGTCCACCCACCGGTCGTACTCCCGGAGCAGCCAGCTGTTGAACGCGAAGACGTGGTCTGATGGGGACGCGGGGTCCCACGCCTCCTCCGGCTGCCCCAGGTCGCGGAACCCGTGGAGGCGGTACGGCTGGCCCAGGGGTTCGCCCAGCGACTCGCGGTACGCCGGGTACCAGGACGGGTCGTGCACGTACCGGTCCAGGACCGCGTACCCGCCGCCATCCTCGGGGTCGGTCGCGAAGATGAAGATCCCGTCCGGCGACTCCTCGAAGAAGCGCTCGGCTCGGGCCAGCATCTCCTCGAGGACGATCTGCCGCACGAGCGGCACGGACAGGTCGAGGTTCGCCTTGATGCCGCTGAGCGGCTGCGGCACCCACCGGCTCCCGTTGGAGAGGTAGGCCTTCGGCTCGTCCGTGCCGGGGGTGAGCCAGAGCGTGCCCTCGCTGTCCTCCGATGCCGGCGGCCGCTCCGCCTCGGTGCCGATGACCGTCTTCGGGACGAGGAAACCCTCCGCCGTCCCGGTGGCGATCATCCGTTCGACGACCGCCTGGTGGTACGAATCCAGCGCGTGCCCGGGGTAGGGCGGCATGGAGGTGCCCCACAGCCGGAAGCCGGTGCGCCAGCGCAGAACGCTGGTCCGCACCGATTCGTCCTCGGGGTGGGGTGGCGTGGAGCTGATGGTGCCCCGGCCCCGGTCCTGACCGCCCATCGGGTTGAGGCCGCGGATGTAGAAGCTGGGACGATCGGCCAGTTCGATCGCGAACGTCAGCGGCTTCTGGCGGAAGTCGGGCACGTGGATCCAGTTCTTCCCCATGCCCAGGGTCTCGTAGCCCACCGATTCGAGCAGGGCCGTCACCGCGGCGTTCAGGCCGTCGGGCGTGTTGGCGATGAGCAGGAGCCGCTCGGGTTCGCTGCGGATCAGGAACGCCTCGTTGGCGTTGTAGGCGTCCTCGCCGGAGTTGCGGAGGGCCGCCACGACCTGCGGGTCACGCTGCAGCGCCGAGGGGGCGCCGCGATACGTCGTCAGGACGATGCCTCGCGAGAGGTCGTTGCCGCTTCGCACCTCGAGCGACCGGCCGGTCATCTTCTCAACCGCTTCCTGCAGGTACTGCACCGACAGGCGCACGAGGTTCCCGGGCGTGCGGTTGTCGGTGGTGAGCCGGCGCAGTTGTTGCCAGTCGAACCCGGTCCCGGACTCCGGGTCCCACTGCACGGTGATCGCCGCCAGCGGCTCCGATCGCGCGGGGTCCGTGACGGTGTACACCGCCGGTGGCTGCGCGGCGGCCGGGAGCACCCACAGCATCGACGCGAGGAGCCAGGCCGCGACGCCCCGCCCCCATGCCCGGCGACGGGCTCGATCCTTCGCCTGCCTCATCACACCCTGCCCTTTCGATGCTCTTAGCGCGGCTGGTAAATCACGACCGGGCGCATCAGCCCGCCGGTCCCAAGCTCGGCGATCTCGGTGTTGTCGATCGCCAGGATGAGCGTGTTGCGGCCGCCCGGGCGGGCCGCGTCGGTGATGTCGATGTCCACCGGGCCGAAGCGGCGCGAGGCCCACTGCCCGAGGTGCTCGCCATTGAGGTACACGTCGATGACGGAGTCGGCTCCGCCGATCCAGAGCTTGACCCGCGACGGCCCCGCTTCGTCCGGGAGGGCGAAGAGCCCCTGGGGCGGGGCGTCCGCCGCCAGCCGTGGCAGCTCGAAGGCGTGGCGGTACCAGACCAGGCCGCGGAAGTGGGGGAAGCCCTGCTCGTCGAGGGTCGCCGAATAGGTCTTGAGGTCGATCCAGTTGCTCGCCAGCGACCGCGGGTCGCCGAGGCCCATGCGGTGCCCGACCTTGTCCTCGTCGAAGAACGCCTTCCACGCGTCGGGGAACCGGTACAGCGTCCGCCCCTCCTCCTCGACGCGGCGGGCCTCCTTGAACGACGGGGCGTGATAGGCGTTGAAGTAGCGGGCGATATCGTCGGCGAAGAACAGCGGGTACTCGCCGCGGGCGGCTTCGTGATGGGCGAGAAAGGCCTCGGCCGCGGCCGCCGCGTCGGCGAATCGGAAGTCGTTCATCGCCTCCCGCGCCGCCAGCCAGTGGGTCGCGAAGCCGAGGCTGTAACGCATCACAGCGACCCGCGCCTCGAAGGGCGGATGCCCGGAAGCGGCCGCCTCCGCCTCGGCGATCGAGCCCCCGAGCCGTTCCATCACCCGCGGCGACAGGATCCGGTGGGTCGCCCAGGTTCCCCCCGCGTGGGCATCGGTCGTCTCGTACGCCTGCTCCAGCACCTCGTGGTACGCCCGCATCGCCTCGGCGGCCGGGCCGAAGTAGTTGGCGTACACCTCCGACGCCAGGGCCTGCGGGTCCGCCTCCACGTCCCACATGAGGTTCGCCAGGACGTAGTTGCCCGGGACCATCGTGTGCCAGTTGGGCATCGACTCGACCGACCCGTACCGCAGCCCCCACCGGTACAGCCGCGGGATGTCCCGGCTGAAGGTGAGCGTGCGGGTGAAGGGCATCGCCACGTCCGCGAGGTTGAAGTTGTAGAGGTAGAACCCCACGTCCTCGCTGAGGGCGGCCCAGCGGCGCGTGATGTCCGCCAGCAGCATCGACGTCGGCACCCGCGGGTTGCCGATGCTCGAGTACCGGCTGAACGTGATGGGCGTGATGATGGGGAACAGCATCTCGTGCGGCTTCTCGTCCGCCGGCACGCCCGCGTGGTTCGAGTAGACATAGAACCCCAGGCGGTGATCCGGGTACTCGTCCTCCAGCTCGCGCGCCACCGCGTTCGCGAAACCGATGAAGAGGTCGGTGGCGTCGGGCAGCCGCATCAGCGGGTCGCGGCGGCCGCGGATGATCGCCTGGCTCTCCGGCCGCTCATCGAGGATCGGCCCGTCGTCCGGCCCGATGCCCGCGCCCGTGCCCCCGGCCCAGCGGGTCGGGCGGTCCAGCTGGCGGCGGAGGTGCGCCGCCACGTGGCGCGCCACCTCGGGGTTCGAGAGGTTGGCCTGGAACCGCCGCACCTCGCCACCCATGACCGGGAAGAAGTCCGGCCGGGCCTCGAAGAACGCGGCCGCGTCGCGGCTGTCGAGGGGCCGCTGGAAGTCCGCGAACGCGTGCCCCTGCGGCATCTGTGGCCCGCCCATCCGGTTGCGCAGCAGCCACCGCTGCTCCTCGGCGTCGCGGCCCCACAGGTTGCGGGTCTGGTAGTCCGGCGCCGAGGCGGTGCGTCCGATCGGCAGTTCCAGCGTCGCCACCGCCGGGACGTGCTCCCCGAGCGGCCCGGGGGCGTACCACCGCACGCCGAGCTGGTGCAGCAGGCGGGCGGCGGCGTAGTAGGTCGCCCGGGCCGACTCGCCGGTGAGGACGACCCGGTCGCTGCCGACGTCGATCAGGTACGCGTCCCCGAACTCGCTGGTCTCGGGCAGGTCGAGCGGCTCGGGCGGGTCGCCGACATAGATCGGGACCAAGCCATCGATCGGCCGGGTGTCCACGCGGGGCTCGGCCCCGCTCATCCGGCCCAGGTAGTGCGCGAGGTCCTCCGCCGCCGCGCGGAGGAGGACCGGGTCCTCGGGGCTCGGCCGCGGCGGCTGCGGCCGGGCGGCGAGCCCGGCCGCATCGCCCTCACCCGCACCGGGCACGACGATGCTCACGCGTGCCCGGCCGTCCTCGACCAGCGTCAGCGACTGGGCGCGGGCCCCCGGGGCCGCCGCGAGTGCCACCCCCGCAACCAGACAGGCCATCCATTCGACACGTCGGACCAGCATGCGCACCTCGTCGGGTTCTTTCACGGACCGGCGGGCGTCGCGCCCGGCAGCGACCGGCGATCAGTAGTACCGGGCGGGCCGGAAGTTGAACTGACCGGTCTGGTAGCCCTCGACAACCCGGTCGTAGTTGCCGACGTTCGCGGCGTGCCCGTCGAGGAACAGGATGTTGGTCGTCCCGCCCGGGTGCGGGTAGAGGCCCGACCCCAGCGGGTCCGGGGAGATGACCGTGTAGAGGTAGTCGGCCCCCCAGGAACTGTCGTTCCGCCCCTCCCCCAACAGGGGCACGTTGGACGCGCTGTCGATGATCTCCCGCTTGGGCGAACCGCCGAACGGCGCGGAGCGGTCGAACTCCCGGTAGCCGAAGAACGCGTTGACGGCGTAGTTGCCCACGCGCCAGCCGGGCAGGATGAAGGCGGTCTTGCGGATCTCGGTCTGCACGTTCGACGGCTGGTAGCCGCCGCCGGGGCAGAGGTAGAAGTTGACGCCCGCCGCGTTGTCGCGGCTCCAGATGCCGTTGTTGTGCGTGCTGTAGTCGCCCTGGCCGGGCTGGGTGTAGGGCCCCAGCTGCTGCATGAAGTCCATCGGGTGGGGGTAGCTCCCACCGCCGAGCAGCACGTCCCGCCGGAAGTTCACCGGGTGGTAGCCGTTGTCGCCGTAGTAGGCGTGCGCCGCCAGCCCCATCTGCCGCTCGCGCGCCAGGCAGCTGGCCGACTGCGCCGTCTCCCGGGCGCGGCCCAGCGCGGGCAGGAGGATGCTGATGAGCAGTGAAATGATGCTGATCACGACGAGCAGCTCGATCAGCGTAAAACCGCCCCGCCGGCACGTGATTGGCGCAAGGCCCAACGATCGAGAGGGCGTTCGATCCTTCATGAGAGGCTCCTTGCTGAAAAGGACTCGGTCGGACAGGCGCCCCGATTCTAGATCACCCCCCGGGCGGGTGCAATAGATCCGGCGACGTTTTCGCGGTTATTTTTAGTCAAAAACTCACGAACGTCCGGCGTTTTTTGACTTTCGCCGGGGGGCGGCAGCCTCAGGCTAGGCTCGGCAGGAAGTCGTCGGGCACGTGGGCCGCCACCACCTGCGTCGGGCTGTGCCCGAAGTTGGTGTTGTAGATCACGTGGCGGTTGTCGGCGGTGAAGTAGGCGTGGGTGTGCGAGTGCTGGCCGCCGCCGCTCTTGCACCGGGTGTCGCTCACCAGCTTGCGGTACTTGCCGGTTTCGAAGTTGCCGACCACGAGGCAGGCGCTCCGCAGCCGGCCGTCGGGGCCGTACATCGCCCCGTCGTGCGAATCCCCGACGAAATAGGTGCCGCATCGCGAGACACTGATGTGGTTGAAGCGGAACTCGGGGGCGGCGAACAGGGTGGGCGCCGCGTCGCCCGGCCGGGCGGTGAAGGTGTTGCCCCGCGGGTGGCGGGGGTCGTGCCGGGACGACGCGTGGTCCCACTGGGCCATGAAGGCCACCGCGCCGGTGTCCGCGACGAAGTTGCTGTGGCCGGTGGAACTCGCCGTCCAGGGCGGGCCGAAGGGCAGCTCGCGGAGGTTGCCCCCGTCCGCGCCGATCAGCATGTGGGTGATCGACGCCTCGAACCCGTGCCGGTCCAGCGGGGCGGACACCCGGTTGCCGTGCCGGTCCAGGCCCGAACCGCGGTTCATCTGCAGCACGATGTCCCGGCCGTGCACCGGGTTGAACTGGATGTGCGGGTTGGTCATCTCCGGGTGCCTGAAGATCACCCGGGTCGACCCGTCCCGGAGGTCGACCCGGGCGATGGCGGGCGTGGGCCGCGGGCCCTCCTCGGTCTGGGCGCAGATCAGGTAGCGCTGGTCCGGCGAGACCGAGCCGGCCCGGCCGCGCAGCCGCCGCCCATCGACCGCGTCCAGCCGCCGCTTCTCCAGCGTCTGGAGGTCGAGGCGGATCACCTCGCCGCCCTCCATGACGTAGATCAGCTGCCCGGACCACGCGGCGTTAAACGTCCCGACCACGCCGTCGGGCTCGATCAGCGTCAGCTTGAGCCGGTCCAGGTCGGCCACGATCAGCCGCCACGACGGGTCGAAACTGATGTCGTTCCGGCGCAGGATCACGACGCGACGCCCGTCCGGCGAGGTGTACGGCTGCTCGCAGTAGACGTTGGTGCTGGTCGCGGCGCTGCTGGTCAGCTGCGAGAGGCGGGCGCCGCTCTCGGGGTCGAAGGCGCGGTCGCAGGCTTCCGAGGCCCAGGTGATCTTCATCGTGGGGGTCCTGTGCGTGGGAAGGTGCTCCGGCCGCGGAAGATGGGGGCGAGCCCCGACGCCTCACGCGTAGGCGCCGGGGGCGGGGAGGTTGCTGGTGGTGAACGGCACCACGATCTCCAGCGCCCGCTTCGGCGGCGCGTCGCACAGCCGCGAGAGGTGCTCCATGGCGACCTGCGCCAGCGCGTAGGGGTCGGGCTGGATCAGCCCCATCTCGCTCACGCCGTGCCGCTTCGCGATGGCGGACCAGCTGCCGACGACGAAGGCGCCGGGCCTGACTTCCACGCCGCGCACCTTGAGCTCGTCGACCGCGGTCCGCCCGACCCGGGCGTCGGGGACGACGAACGCGGTGGGCGGCTGTTTGAGCTTGAGCAGACGCTCGATCGCCGGGCCGGCCCCCGCGTACAGCGGCATGTCGCGGTGGACGAGGCGCTCGTCGATCGGCCGCGAATGGTCGAGGTGCGCGACCCGGTAGCCCGTCAGCCAGCGGTCGTTCCAGAGGTTCTTCGGCGCCGTCTCGCTGATGAACGCGACCTGCTGGTGGCCGGCTCCAAGCAGGCACCGCGTCGCCACCCGGCCCATCGCCAGTTCGTCGTACCCGACGATCTGCGTCCGCCCCGGCGGCGGCCCGACGGTGTCTCCCGTGACGTGCCCGATCACCACGTGCGGCAAATGGGCCGCTTCCAAGGAGGCCAGCAGCCGCGGGGAGACGAAGCCGCTCACGATGACGCCGTCGAGCCGGCTCGCGAACCGCGCGGCCTCCGCCAGGGCGTCCTCCTCCGGGCACCCCGCCGCCACCGAGCCCAGTTCGATCCGGGCGTTCACGGCCGCGGCCGTCGCCGTCAGGCCCTCCAGCAGCTCCGTGTTCACCTCGTCCCGCAGCGGGCTGCCGATCAGCAGGCACCCGAACCGCTTGCCCCCCCGACCCGTCCGCCCGCCGGACCGGCCCCCTCGCCCCGCCTGGCGATCCTGCTCGCCCGGCCGGCGGTAGCCCATCTCCCGGCTCAGTTGCCGCAGCCGACGCTTCGTCTCCTCGCCGATCCGGGGGTGGTCGGAGAGCGCCAAAGAAACCGTGGAGATCGACACCTCCCCCGCGCGGGCGATGTCGGCCAGACGAACGGGCTTGTTCAGGATCCGGGTCATGCGATCTCTTGCGTGCTCGAGTCTGTGTCCCGCGCGGCGGACCGACCGGCGCCGGGCCCGGGTCAAACGTAACGCGTGGCCGCTTGAGGTCAATACCGAAAGTCAAATTTTTGCAGCCGTGCGCCCTCCTTGACACCCGCCCGAACCGGGGGCATCGGCCGATCCGCCCCGCCTCCCCGGCCGGTCAATCAAATCGCCGGTGGGGTTACTGTGATTTTCTTTGACTCCAATGTGCTGAAAGATTAGCATGACCCGGGGTCGAGGCGTCGTCTCGGCCACGGCGCCTGAACATGTCACGGGTCACGGGTCAGAGTCACGAAAAGGAGGAGATCGCGATGGGACGACACCCCTGGGTAGCAGCCGGCTCGGCGGCGGCGGGCATCATCGGGTTGGCGGCGGGCGTCGCCCGGGCCGACGTGATGGACGACCTCGTGTTCGCCTACGACATGGAGACCATCACCGGCTCGACGGTTTCCGACATCAGCGGCAACGGCAACGACGCCACCATGGCGGCCGGGCTGAGCACCGCCACCGCCGACCCGCTGCCCTTCTCGGATCAGCACCTGCGCGCCCCCGCGTCGGGGGGCACCGCCTCGCTGACCTCCTCCGCGACCCTCGGGCAGGCGGTCGGCGCGCTCTCGTTCAGCCTCTTCGTCCACGACCGCAACAACGCCGCGGGCCGCGTGCGGTACCTCACCACCTACCCGGGCTCGGGGGGGCTGGGGAACTCGGTCCTCTTCGACACCGACAACGCGGGCGGCGGCCAGAAGGAGATCCGGTTCTTCGCCCAGGGCCAGTCCTACAAGTCCAACGTCACGATCCCTTTCGCTTCCAATGCGTGGCAGCACTTCGGCATCGTCTTCGACGGCGGCGCCGTGACCTTCTATCTCAACGGGGCGGTGCACGGCGCGGCCGGCGTGCTGCCGGGCGGGATCACGGCGATCCAGCCCCAGGCGCAGGCGTGGACGCTCCTGAACTACCCGACCGATCCCAACAGCGAGTACATCCCCAGCGGCGATTACGACGAAGCGGCGCTGTGGTACCGCGCCCTGAGCGCCCAGGAGATGAATGACGTCTACACCCGGGGGCTGGCGGCCCTGGTTCCCGAGCCCGCCAGCCTCGCCCTCGTCGGCCTCGGCGGTCTGCTTACTCTCGCCCGGCGCCGCTGAGGCCCCACCACGCTCGGAACGCGATGCCTGACGACTCTCTGCGCGAAGCGCTTCAGAACGGGCGGGTCCTGCTCGGCCTCGGCAACATGTACCCCGCACCGGGCATCATCGAGGGGATGTGCCGCGGGTGGGGCTTCGTCTGGATCGATGGGCAGCACGGGCAGATGCCCTACGACGCGATCCTCGGCGCGATCCGTGCCGCGGCGGTGGTCGGCACGCCGACGCTCGTGCGTTCGCCCGGCCACGACCCCGGGACGCTGGGGCTGATCGCGGACCTCGCGCCCGGCGCGATCATGGTGCCGCTGGTCAACACCGTCACGCAGGCCCGCGGCGTGGCCGAGGCGCTCCACTTCCCGCCCCGCGGTAACCGCTCGTACGGGGGGCGACGGGCGATCGACCTGGCCGGGCGCGCGTACTACAGGCTGCCTCCCCCGCTCGCGGTCGCGCAGATCGAGACGCCCGCGGCCGTGGAAGAGGCGGCCGGCATCGCCGCGGTGGACGGCGTGGACGGTCTCTTCTTCGGCCCCGACGACATGAAGATCCACCTGGGCCTCCCCATCGACACGCCCCCGCACGAGCACCCCGTCCTGCGGGGGTTGATGCAGCAGACCGCTGAGGCCGCACGGAGCCGGGGCCGGTTCGCCGGCTGCGTCGCCCCTTCCGCGGCGGCCGTCCGCGTCGCCATCGAGATGGGTTACCAGCTGATCGTCGTCGGCGGGGATCGCGGCTTCCTCAGCGCGGGGGCGCAGGCCAAATGGGCGGAAGTCCGGCACCTGGCCGAGCCGCGAGCGTCCGGCTCGGCGGGTCCCACCCCGCGCGCCGGGATCTACTAGAGACGCGTCCCTTCACCGTCCGCGATGGCGTGGCGTTCCACGAGCGACTGGGCGCCGCTCTGGGTCATGGCCCCGTCCGGCAGGAGCCTGCCGCCCGAATCGACCACCTGCCACCCGCGTCGGGTCGCCTCGCCGCCCGCGGCCGACTCCCGCAGCTCGACGTGCTGGAGGCGATAGCCCCTGGCAGGCGATTCCTGCCGGGATGCGGGGCATGATGCGTCCGATCGGCACGCCTGAAAGGGTCCTGCGGCCGCTCCCTCCGCGGCACCCTGGAGTCTAACGCAGCGACTGAAAGCCGCACCTCACCCGCTCCCGCAGTCGGGGCGGCTTTTCTTCCCGAGACGGAGTCGGGGGCTTCCCGAGGGCAGGTGCGGGAGCACGCATTCCACCCGGGGAACCCGGCTCGCGGCGGGGCGGACGGATCGGCCACGACACCCGAGGAGCCCGACGGCTCGGCCGGATCGCCCACCGCCCGATCCCTCTCGGGGACAAGCGGGCGGCCGGCGCGGCCGGTCTTTCGACCGCGTCTGTATCAAGGCATTCCCCCAGTGGAACACGCCGCGGCGGGCGCGAAGACTGCCGCGATCGCCGTTTTGTTTCCCGACCCGCACGAGGAGCGAACCATGGCCGCGAACCTTCAGCACTGCATCGACGCGTGCCGGACCTGTCACGCCGTCTGCACCGAGATGGTCGCCCACTGCCTGAAGAAGGGCGGGGCTCACGCGGCGCCCGACCACATCGCCCTGATGATCGACTGCGCCCAGATCTGCGCCACGAGCGCCGACTTCATGCTCCGCGGGTCTTCCCGGCACCACCTGACCTGCGGCGCCTGCGCCCCGGTGTGCGCCCAATGTGCCGACGACTGCGGACGGATCGCGGACGACGACGCGATGCGCCGCTGCGTCCGGGCCTGCCGCTCCTGCGCCGAGTCCTGCCGGGACATGGCTTCGGCGGCCGGGCGGTGAGCCCCGCGCGGCGCCGGCGCGGGGGCATGCCCCGCTCCGCGGATCCCGCGGCACGCCCAAAATCCTCTGCGCAGTGGAACCGCGAAGGGAACCGACCGATCGGCCTTCTTCCCGCCCCGGGGGAACGGTTCCCGGATCTCGCCGGTAGGGGAGGCGGTCACCGTCCGGGGACGAGCGGCCCCTCCGGCACCCACCAGGCCAGTCGACGGGGAGGGTCGGATGCCTCAGAATATGCGCCCTCTTGACGACCTCCGTGGGGGACATGCCCTCGTCGATCCATTTCATAGATCTGCTCTGCGCTACGCGGGGCCTCGGCACGCTCGAGCACGTTGAGTGCCATCCGACGTGGGACGATCACGGCACCATCGATGTCGGCGAACACGATGTCGCCGGGGTAGGTATCGACGCCGCCGATACGGATCGGTGCCTGGTACCCCACGATGCGAAAACGTCCTCTCCCGCGTCCCACACGACGACGCTGTGGCGGTGGAGCGCCTCGAGCATCTGAGCCCGCTGCTCCATCTCTCCGTCCACCGTGAGCGACTTCATCCCCTTGATGGTGAACGCGATCCCCCGCGACCCGCACCCTGCGCTCCAGCGGCATGATCGCCGGCGGCAGCGCCTGATATAGCAGGTTGTCTTCGAAGAATGTCGTTGATTGCTCCCGTGTAGAGCGTCTCATACCGGCGGCACAGTTCCTCGTCCGAGACAGGCAGCGTCTCGAGGCGGTCATCAGCCACGTCGGCGGCTCAGCTTGTCCGGCCGGCGATCGATCGGTTCGGTAACGGCTTCAACTGAAGCCGATAGGTAAAAAAATCGCGGTCTGCCCCCGGATCCCACGGCCGCCGA
>CAZKRE010000074.1:5890-15058 GCA_964555075.1 uncultured Phycisphaeraceae bacterium | reverse complement strand
ATGATCTTTCAGGAACCAATGACCTCGCTGAACCCGGTCTACACGATCGGGGACCAGGTGTTGGAGGCGATCCTGCTCCACCAGCGCGTCTCGCGGCGAGAGGCGCTGCGGATCGCGGAGGAGGCGCTCGCCGACGTCGGCATCGCCGACCCGGCCTCGCGGATGGGCGAGTACCCGCACCAGCTCTCGGGCGGCATGCGGCAGCGGGTGATGATCGCGATGGCGCTGGCGTGCCAGCCGAAGCTGCTCCTGGCCGACGAGCCGACCACCGCGCTCGACGTCACCATCCAGGCGCAGATCCTCGACCTCCTGCGGGACCTGCAGCGGAAGCGCGGCATGAGCGTGATGCTCATCACGCACGACCTGGGCGTCGTCGCGGAGACGGCGGACGTCGTCGCGGTGATGTACTCCGGCCGGATCTGCGAGTACGGGAACGTCTACGACGTGTTCCGCCGACCGCTGCACCCTTACACGCGGGGGCTGCTCAAGAGCATGCCGGTGTTGGGGCGCCACGTGACGCGGTTGCCGACGGTTGCGGACGGGGCGACCCCGCCCGCCGACTTCCCGCGGGACTTCGAGGTTATGCCGCACGAGGCGGCGCCCGACCAGAGCGTGGGCGGCGCGGGTTACGGCGGGCCGGATGTCCGGCTTTACGAGGTTGAGCCCGAGCACTGGGTGCTGTGCAAGCCCCGCGCGGGGGTGACGGCGGAGCCTTCGCCGCCGCGGTGCGCGTTCCGCCGCGACACAGCCGATCAGGCCGCCGCCGCGACGCAAGCCGACGCGTGATCACGCGGACGGCCTCACCCGCTCACGGTGTCGCCGCGACGGGAGTCGCTTCGTGCGTCACCGGCATGCCATCCGCCAGCTTGTTCAGCCCCGTCACCACCACCTCCCCGCTGCCGATCGACCCTTCGATCGGCAGCAGTTCGCCTTCGCGCGCGAGCAGCGTCACCGCGTGCTCCACGGCCTTGCCGTCGGCGACCGTGTACACCTTGTCGAGACCGGCGAACGAGACGACCGCGTCACTGGGCACATGCGTCACCTCGGCCCGCTCGCCGGTCCGCAGCGTCCCCCGGGCGAAGCCTCCCGCGGCGAGGGTGCGGTCGGTGTTGTCGACCAGCGCCTCGACGAGGAACGTCCGGGTTGTCGGATCGATCGCGGGGGTGATGCGGTGGACACGCCCGACGACGCCCCGGGTGCCGTCGTCCAGGTGGAGCGTGATCGGCTGGTCGAGCTGCACCTGCCGGATGAATCGCTCGGGCACGGCCGCACGGTACTTGAGCGGGTGATCCACCACCAGCCGGTAGAGCGGCGCGCCGATGGAGACGTACTCGCCCTGCGAGACGGTTCGGCGGACGACGGCGTAGGACTCGGGCTCCCCGTCCGGCCCCCCGGCGCGGCGCGGGGCACGAACGGCGGTGTCCTCCAGCCGTTGCTGCGCCGTCGCCAGTTCGCTCTGACGGACCCGGACCTGCGCCCGCAGCGACTGCGCCTCCAGCAGCGCGACCGCCTCGTCGCCTTGGGCGACCTCGTAGGCGGTTACCAGGTCCTGATACTCCTGCTCGCTCATCAGCGGCGGGTCCTGCTCGAAGAGCTGCCGGCCCCGGTCCCGCTTCGCGGCCGCGTTCGCCGCCTCTGCCCGCGCTCGACGGACGGTCGGGACCGTCGAGAGGTCAAAGCTCTCATCCGGCAGCTCCGTCAGCCCCAGCCGCGACAGGGTTTCCAGCAGCGCGGCCGCACGTTCCTCCACCTCCAGCCGGTAGTCCGTCGGGTCGATCTGCGCCAGCCGGGCGCCCGGCGGAACCCGATCGCCCACGTCGGCAAGCACCTCGGTCACGCGGCCCGAGGCCTCGGCGCTGATGTTCGCCTCCTCGTCGCCGTACAGCGTGCCGGTCACGGAAATGGTCTGCGGCAGGGGCCGGTATTCGACGGGGGCGAGCGTCACGGGCACCGGCTCGCGGGAGCCTGCGTGGGTCGCAGGCTCCTCGCCATGGTGGCAGGCGGCGAGGGGGAGCGTGGCGAGGAGGGCGGCGGCGAGCGGGAAGGCCGCGGCCCGCGGTGGGGGTTGCATGGATGCCTCTCGGTGCGTTGACCCCACGGCGGCGGGGGCTACAATACATACAATACTGACTGGTCGGTTTTGAACTATACTACCCCTCCCAGCCCCCGGGGACAACGGACCAGCGGGACCGCCCATTGCAGCGACCTGACGAAGCCAAACGGCACACCATCATCGACGCCGCCGCGGCCCTCTTCGCCAGCCGGCCCTACCACGAGGTCCGGCTCGACGACGTCGCCGAGGCCGCGCGCGTCGGCAAGGGGACGCTCTACGTCTACTTCAAGAGCAAGGACGACCTCTACCTCACCCTCGTCCGCGAGGCGTTCGCGCAGCTCGTGGATCGGCTCGATGACCGTATCGAGGCCAGCCACGCCGAAGCGAGCGCCTGGGCCACGCTGGAAGCGATCGTCCGGGAGCTGGTCCTCTGGGCGGGGCAGTATCCCGACTTCTTCCACCTCATCCGGACCGCCGACGCCGGCCCCGCCACCGACCGGCTCTGCGAGAAGCGGCGGCGGCTCGGCGGGTTGATCGAAGCGGTGATCGAGCAGGGCGTCCGCACCGGCGAACTCGACGACCCGCAGCCGGCACTCACGGCCCAGTTCCTTCCCGCCTGTGTCCGCGCCGCGATCCGGAACGGCCCCCCCCGCTTGCGGCAGGACGAGATCGTGCGACACATCCTCCGGGTCCTGAGCGCCGGAATCCGGAGGACGCCATGACCCGACGAACCCGCGCCCTCGGCACGCTGGCTTCGCTCTGCCTCCTGGCACTCGCCGGCTGCGCCGTGGATCAGGATCAGGAGGTCGCGTTTTACCGGTCGGTGGTCGACTTGGAAGCCCCGCCCCTCGTGGAGGGCGAGCCGGTGTCGCTCCGCCACGCGATGCTTCTCGCGAACCGGGCGAACGAGAACCTCTCGATCGAGGGGGAAGCGTTCCTCCGGTCGCTCATTGCGCGACGACGGGCGGCGGCAAACTTCATGCCCTCGGTCGACCTGATCGCGAGTTACGTGCGGCGGGACGAAACCGGCGGCGGGGCGGGCGGCGGCGGCGGCGGGGCCCGCGGCGATGAGTCCTTCCAGCTCGCGGGTGACCTCAACTGGGCCCTCTTCCAAGGCTTCCGCAACGTCAACGCCTACTGGCGCGACACCTGGATCATCGAGGAGCGGCGGAACAACCTGCTCTCGCTGCAGGAAGCGCTGCTGCTCGACGTGTCGTTCGCCTACTACCAGGTGCTCCGCGCGGAGGAACTGGTCCGCGTGCTCGAAAACTCGCTGGGCGTTCAGGAGGCCCGGCTGCGCGACACGCGGGGCCGGCTGGAGGCGGGCGTTGCCCGCTCGCTCGACGTCGCCCAGACGCAGGCCCAGGTCTCGTCCACCCGCACCACGCTCACCAACGCCCGGCGGGACGTGAACAACGCCCGCTCGCTGCTGGCGCTGCTCTCGGCTTCGCCCATCCGCGAGGCGTCGCTCTCCGACGGTTACGAGGCCCCCGCGACGATCGAACCGGTGGACGCCTACCTCGCGGCCGCGGCGGCGTTCCGGCACGAGCTGGCGGCGGCGAATGCGGCGATCGAGGCGGCGCGGCGGGACGTCGAGGTCGCCTGGGGCCAGTACTACCCCACGGTGTCGCTCAACTTCAACGCGCTGCTCTTCGCGAACCCTTCCGACGCCGTCGATTGGGACAACCTGCTGCTGGCGAGCGTGCCGATCTTCAGCGGCGGGCGGATCCACGCCGACGTCCGCGCCGCGTGGAGCTTCTTCCGCGAGGCGAGGCTGGTCGAGTCGTACCTGCGGCGTCAGGTGGAGCAGGAGGTGCGGCAGGCGCACGAGGATTACGCCGCGAGCCTGGAGCGGCTGGTGGACCTGCGGGTCCAACTCGACGCGGCGGACCAGGCGTTCCGTCAATCCGAAGCCGCCTATCGTGCGGGACTGGCGACGAACCTCGACCGGATCGCCGCCCAGGACGTCCTGCTCGAGGCGCAGCTCCTGCTCGCGAGCGAGGCGTACGACCAGAAGGTGCTTTACCTCACGTTGCTGCGGGCCGGCGGCCTGTTGCGGGAAGAGCTGGAGACGGGCGAGGCCACGCTGTTGGGCCCGCCTGCCGTGGCGGGGCCGGACGCGCGTGTCGTACCGGCTGCCGGGGCCGACGTTCACTGACGGGGGCCTCACCGGGGGCAGGACCAGCCGATGCAGAAGTTCATCGATACGTTCATCGACCGGCCGGTCTTCGCGAGCATGGTCATCCTCGCGCTGGTGGTCGTCGGCGCTGCGGCCTACGGGGGGCTCGGGGTCGACCGCTTCCCCTCCGTCGACCTGCCGACGGTGAGCATCCGCTCGAGCCTCCCGGGCGCCTCGCCGGAGGAGATCGAGACCGAGATCGTTCAGGAGATCGAGGAGGAGGTCAACCGGGTCGCGGGGATCGACGAGCTGCGGAGCATCTCCGGCAGCGGCAGCGGCGTCGTGATCGTGACGTTCGACCTTGAGCGCGACATCGACGTCGCGGCGCAGGACGTGCGGGACCGGGTGGCGAACCTGGTCCGGCGGTTCCCCGACGAGGCCGACCCGCCAACCGTCGGCAAGTTCGACAACGATTCGCAGCCGGTCATCACCTTCGCGCTCGCGGGGCAGAAGTCGCTGCGGGAGCTGACGGAGATCGCCGACAAGATCGTGCGCGTGCAGCTCGAGCGGTCGCCGGGCGTCGGGGAAGTCGACATCGACGGGCAGGCGGAGCGGACGATCAACATCGACGTGGACGCGGACCGGCTCGCGGCGTACGGGCTGCCGATCACGGCGATCGCGGAGGCGGTCGAGCGACAGAACGCCGAAGTGCCTGGCGGCAACATCACGGGGCCCGTGCGGGAGGAGGCGCTGCGGACGCTCGGCCGGTTCACGACGGCGGAGGAGTTCGCCAACGTCGTGATCGCCACGGTCGACGGGGCGCCGATCCGGCTGCGGGACGTGGCGCGGGTGGAGGACGGCGTCGAGGAGCAGCGGTCGCTGGCGCGGCTGGACGGCGTGCCGACGGTCTCGCTGGAGATCCGCCGACAGAGCGGCGCGAACACCATCCGCGTGATCGAGGGCGTCAAGGCAAACCTGGAGATCGTGCGCGAGCAGCTCCCCCCCGGCGTGGAGCTGCGGATCATCCGCGACCAGTCCCGTTACATCTACGCGGCGTTGCACGAGATCAACCTGCACCTGGTGCTGGGCTCGGCCCTCGCGTGCCTCGTCGTGCTCTTCTTCACGCGTTCGTGGCGGAGCACGATCATCGCGGGCGTCGCGATCCCGGCGTCGGTCATCAGCACGTTCGGCGTCATGTGGGTGCTCGACTTCACGCTCAACAGCGTGACGATGCTCGCGCTGGTGCTGATGGTGGGCATCGTCATCGACGACGCGATCGTGGTGCTCGAGAACATCTTCCGCTTCGTCGAGGAGAAGAAGATGTCGCCGATGGAGGCGGCGCGGAAGGGCACGGCGGAGATCGCCCTCGCGGTGCTCGCGACCACGCTCAGCCTCGCGATCATCTTCGTGCCCGTCTCGTTCATGAGCTCGATCAGCGGGCGGTTCCTCTATCAGTTCGGCATCACGGCGGCCGTCGCGGTGATGGTCAGCCTGCTCGTGAGCCTCGTGCTCACGCCCACGCTCTCGGCGCGGATGCTCGGCCGCGACGCGGCCAAGGCCGCCGCGAACCACGGCGGAAGCGGCAGCCGCGGCGGGTTCTACCGCTACATCGACGCGGGGTACACCGCCCTGCTCCGCCTGGTCATGCGGTTCCGCATCGCCACGGCGGTCGTCGCGGCGCTGGTCATGCTCTCGAGCATCCCGCTCTTCGGGATCATCCAGCAGGGCTACCTGCCGCAGGGCGCCGACGAGGCGGAGTTCCGGGTGTCGGTCGAGGCGCCGCAGGGCGTGAGCTTCGAGACGATCAACGACGTGATGCACGCGATCGAGGCGGACCTTCGCGCGATCCCCGAGATCCGCACGATGCTCGCCACCGCCGGGGGCGGGTGGATGGGCAACCTCAACAGCGGCGATATCCACGTCGCGATCGCCCCCCACGGGGAGCGGTACTGGACCTTCTCCCGCATCGTGAAGGGGCTGCTCAGGGCCGACCCGTTCGCCGCCTTCCGGGGCAACTACACGCAGGACGACGTCATGCAGAAGGTGCGTGACGCCACCCGCAAGTATGCGGCGCACGGCGTCGGCGTGCGCGTCCGCGGCTACGGCGGGTTCAACATCGGGGGGGGGAACTTCGACATCGACTTCTCCGTGTCCGGGCCCGAGCTCCAGCAACTGGCCGACTACTCCACCGAACTCGCCCGCCGCGCCGAGGCCATCGGCGGCATCCTCAACGTCGATACCACGCTCGAACTCGACAAGCCCGAACTCCGCGTGAACATCGACCGGGAACGCGCCGCGGACCTGGGCGTCAGCAGCCGCGCGATCGGGACGGCGCTGAGGCTGATGGTCGGCGGCGACGACGAGGTCAGCCGCTTCCGCGACCCGGAGACGAACGAGAACTACGACGTCCGGCTCCGTCTCGCCCAGCGGTACCGCGACAACCCCGGCGAGCTGCCCACGCTCCTGCTCCCGGGCGAAAGCGGCCGACTCGTCGAACTGCGGAGCCTCGCGACCCTCGAGCCCGGGCTTGCGCCCGCCCGGATCGACCGGCTGAACCGCTCCCGCGAGGGGCGTGTGCGTGGAACGATCGCGCCGGGTCATTCGCTGGCGGACCGGATCCAGGCGCTGCTCGCCGAGGCCGACGCCATGAACATGGACCCCGGCTACCGCGTCACCGTCCGTGGCACGGGGCGGGAGTTCGAACGGACCTACAACGAGTTCATCCTCGCGTTCCTGCTCTCGGTCGTGTTCATGTACATGATCCTCGCGAGCCAGTACGAGAACCTGATCCACCCGGTGACGATCCTGCTCTCGCTGCCGCTGACCGTGCCATTTGCGCTGCTGTCGCTCTGGCTGTTCGGCGAGCAGCTCAACCTCTATTCGGCCCTGGGGATCCTCGTTCTCTTCGGCGTCGTCAAGAAGAACGCGATCCTCCAGATCGACTACATGAACCAGCTCCGCGACCGCGGGCTGCCACGCTACGAGGCGGTCATGCAGGGCTGCCGGGACCGGCTGCGCCCCATCCTCATGACGACGTTCGCGCTGATCGCGGGCATGACGCCCCTCTGGCTCGGCACCGGCCCCGGCGCCGAGGAACGGCGGGCCGTCGCGGTCGTCGTCATCGGGGGGCAGAGCATGGCGCTGTTGCTGACGCTGCTGGTCACCCCGGTCGTCTACACGCTGCTCGACGATGCGGTCCGGACCGTCCGCCGCGCCCGCCGCGAGCACGCCCCGGCTCCCGCGCCGCCCAAAGTGCCGCCCAAAGCGCCGCCCGTTGCGGCGAGTCCCGACGCGGCGTCCTGAAACGTTCTCCACGAGGCACGCATGACCCCCGGTGAACCCATCCTCCGCGTCCTTCACGTCGGCGTGACCAACCGCGGCGAGTGGCCCCTGCAACGGTGCAACGCCCGGACCGGCTTCGTCTCCGCGGCGCTCTGCGACGTCAGCGATGCCGCGCTCGCGCGGGCACGGGACCTGACCGGCCTGCCGGAGACCGCGTGCTACACCGACTTCGACCGGGCGCTCCGCGGGGCGGAGGTCGACTGCGTCATCGTCTGCGCCCCGACGGTCCTGCACGTGCCGCTGGCGCGGAAGGCGATCGAGGCCGGCCTGCCCGTGCTCGTCGAGAAGGGGATGGCGCCCGACTGGGAGACGGCGCGCGGGTTCGCGGCGTTCGTGCGCGAGAAGGGGGCGGTGGCTGCGGTGGCCCAGAACTACCGCTACAACCCGATGGAGCGGACCGTGCTGCGGGCGGTGACGGACCCGGCTTTCGAGGCATACGTCGGCGACGTCCACCTCGTGAGCTACACGCAGAACCGCGTCCGGCCGGACCCCAGGACGCTCTCATACCCCTTCGCGTCCGTGTGGGACATGTCGTGCCACCACTTCGACAACCTGCTGAGCTGGTTCGGCCCGATGCGGGAGATGGCGGCGTTCGCGTGGGGCGCTCGCTGGTCGAAGTACGAGCACCCCAACAACACCGCCGCCCACATCACGTTCGAGCGCGGCGTCCGGTGCCACTACCTCCACACGCACGACGCCGCCCGCGGCAAGCTGGAGATCCAGGTACACGGCGAGCGGGGGGCGCTGGTCGTGCGGGAGGGGGCGATCACGTTCAACGAGCGGCCGCTCGAGCAGTTCGGCACCCGGCCGATCATCGAGCCGACGCCCGAGCCGGGGGAAGGGGAGTCGGACCTGCTCCGCGACTTCCACGGCTACGTGACCCGGGGGATCGAACCCGGGATCAGCGTCGGCAACAACCTCGAGACGATGGCGGCGTGCGAGATGATGGTGCGGTCGATCACGCGCGGCCGGGCGTGCCCGCGTGTGGAACTCGACGAGGCGTGACGTGAGGGGTTGGCCGCCAAGAAAACGGCGAGAGGCATCGCCTCTCGCCGTCTGGTGGTTCGCTGCGTGGTTGCGATTTCAGCGCCTGGGGCTGTAGCCGCGGCTGCCGCCGCCCATGCCGCGTGACCCGCCGCCGCCGCTTGCCTGGCGCTGCTCCCACTGTTCCTTGCGCTGCTGCTTCTCCTTGAGCCGCTCCTGGGCCCGCTCCCCGAGGGCGAGCACGCGCTCCCGCTGCTCCTTGAGGGCCTCGATCGCCTCGGGCGTGGCCTCGGGATGGGCCGAGAGCGACTCGAACCGCTTCGCGAGGCGATCGGCCTCGGTCGCGGTGCGGGCGATGTACTCCTCGAGACGGGCGATGTTCATCCGCGCGATCTTCGCGATCGCGGGGGAGGGCTGGCCCATGAACACGGGGTCACGGCGGCGGCGCGGGGGGCGGTTCATCATGGCGGTTCTTCGCGTACCTGTCGGCACGCGCTCACGGGATTGGCAGGTCAACCCCCATCTTACCGTGCCTCACGAAAAAGAGGCGTCGGCGAGGATCACGAAATGCGGTGGAGTCGTTCGATCCGGAGCGGCGCCCGTGGTCTCGTACGCGGAGCCGCCGACGTCCGCCGACGGGCGAGGCGCAAAAAACAGCGGGGACGGGCGA
>CAZKRE010000074.1:0-5790 GCA_964555075.1 uncultured Phycisphaeraceae bacterium | reverse complement strand
GGAGCCGCCGACGTCCGCCGACGGGCGAGGCGCAAAAAACAGCGGGGACGGGCGATGCCCGTCCCCGCTGCTCTACGCGTACGCTGGGATTTACCGGCGGCGACGCAGCGCCGCGAGGCCCGCCATCACGAGGCCCGCACCGGCGGCGGCGGGGGTGGGGATGACGTTGTAGGTCACGTTGTCGAGGAAGCCGGAGCCGCCGAACACGACGCGGACGGCGTTGAACGAGTTCACGCCCAGGTCACCGGCGGTCACCGCGCCGACCCGGTTCGCCGACCCGTCGGCGAAGTCGTGGTCGGGGTCGTAGAGCGGGTTGCCCGGGGTGATGAGGTCTTCGAAGTCGAAGGACCCGACGAGGTTGCCGTCATCGTAGAAGCCGAGGAAGTACCCGGTGTGGGTGTTGAACTCCTTGGCGCCGTCGATGTCGTAGATGTCGAACCCGAACGAGTCGATCCGCTCGTCGAACTCGAAGAACATGTCGCCGCTGGGCCGGAGGCCCTCGGGCCGGGGGATGACGCTCCCGACGCCCTGGATGAGGACGCCGACGCCCGGGTTGTAGTTGGGATCGATGTTCCCGGTGCTCCACGGCACGGTCATGCCGGTGAACTTCGGATGGGCGGTCGCGCTCCAGGCGGCGCCGATGTCGGGTTCGCCGTTGACGTTCGTGACGGTGAGGTGGACGCCCGGGGCGATCTCACCGCCGACGATGTCGCCATCGTTGTATTGCTCGAAGTCGATGACGCTGGCCGCCTTCGCATCCATGCACGCTCCCGCCGCGATGGACGAAGCGGCGATTCCAACGAGAAGATTCATTCGTGACACCATGTGTTCCTGCCTCCCTGCCCGACTACAGACCACCGCTGCGCGCCGGAACATCCGTCGACGTCAGTTGCGGTTCATTCGATCTCGGGCTCGGACTTCTTTCATACGACGTGGGCAATTGTACCGTGGGATTTTGATGGTCAACAGCATTCTCTATCGGCGACCCGTCAATCAGCACGCGACTGCGGCAAACCCGTATGGCAGATAACACGCGGCGAATGTCTCACTGGCGCGCGGCCGGATCTTATAAATGACGCAGACGTGCAACTTACGAAGATGCTGCCGTCTCCGTCAGCCGATTCCCGCGCGGACGCGGCATGAACCGCTCCGGGCGCATGCGACGATCACCGACGGATGTTTCAGGTATGTCCCCACCCATGATCTACGCACATCGCGGCTTCGCGGGGACACGGGAAGCGGCCGCGAGAGAACGTGCGCACCCGGCGGCATGCAGCGCTGGACAACCTGATCACCCGGCCGCAGGCACGCGCGAGGGCGTCGCCGCGTCGAGTCGCCCGAGGGCGATGAGCCCCGCGCCCACGGCGCCGGCCCGGTCGCCCAGCTGGGACAGTCGCAGTTGAGGCCGCCGCGTGGGCAGGTTCCACTGGAGCGACTCCAGGTCGCCGCGGACCCGCTCGAGCCACGGCTCGCCGCTGTTCGCGATCCCGCCACCGAGCACGATGACCGCCGGGTCGACCAGCCGGGACACCGCATGGCATCCGATCGCGAGGTAGCGGATCGACTCCGCGACCACCCGCGCCGCGGCGGCGTCGCCCCGGTCGGCGGCGTCGAAGATCGCCTTCGCGTCCGGCGGCTCGGCATCCGGGTCGATCGCCGCGAGTTCCTGGTATCGCATGCCCACCGCCGTCGCGGAGGCGTAGCGCTCGAGGCACCCGAGCTGCCCGCAGGGGCAGGGCCGGCCGCCCGGCTCGACGACGATGTGCCCCAGTTCGCCCGCGACGCCCGCCATGCCCCGGAGCAGTCGCCCGTCGGTCACGATCCCGCCGCCGACGCCCGTGCCGATCACGATCATCGCCAGGTCGCGGATGGCGTCCTCGGCGGCATGGAGGATGAAGTACTCGCCGTACGCGGCGGCGTTGGCGTCGTTCTCGAGAAACGCCGGGCGGTTGAGCAGCTCTTCGAGCTCTTCGGACGGGTTGCGTCGCCAGCCCCGGAGGTTGACGTACGCCGCGGCCCGACCGGTGCGGGGATCCACCGGCCCGGGGACGGCGAAGCCGATCGACGAGACCGCCTCCAGCCCGATGCCCTCCTCGCGGCAGAGCTGGCGGCAGAGGTCGGCCACGGCGGCGGGGGCGTCGCCCGTGCCCAAGTCCTCCGTGGCGATCATCTCCCACCGCAGCACCTCGCCGGTTTCGCGGAGGAGCGCCGCCTTGGCGCGGGTGCCGCCGATGTCGATGCCGATTGCGAGCCGGGGTGTGGTCATGGAGAGGGAGAATAGCGAGCCGACGCCCCGCCGGGATCGCGGGCGACCGGGTGAACTATACTTGCCGCCCCCCCGAGCGCCCCGGATGCAGCTGGAAACCGACTTCGCCACCGACCTCGTCAAACGCTACGTCGATCCGGACCTGACGGTGACGGCGGTGCGGCACCTGCACGGCGGGATGATCAACCACGTCTACGAGCTCGTGACCGAAGGCTCCGCCACCGGACCCGCGTCGGTCGTCGCCAAGGTCAACGAAGCGGGCAAGTCCGGCGCGTTCCAGCGGGAGCTGGAGGTGCTGCGGTTCTACCGGTCCGAGACGGAGATGCCCGTCCCCCGGCCCTACGCCGCGTTCGAGCCGACCGGCGAGCTGGGGATGTGTGGCCTGCTCATGGAGCGGGTCCCGGGCGTGAACCTCGCCGACGCCCGGCTCAGCGCCCGCGGCTCGAGCGTCCTGCAGCGGCAGCTCGCCCAGCACGTCGCCACCCTCCACTCCCACAAGCGGGGGACCTACGGCTCGGCCCTCGAATCGGTCGGCCACGAGAAGTGGCTCGACGCGTTCCGCCCCACGATGGTCCGCGAGTTCGAGGCGGTGAAGAACCACCTCTCCACCCAGACCCGCCGCATCATCCACCAACTGCTCGACCACCTGGACCGCTGGCTCCCCGAGCAGGGCCGGCCCACGCTCGTGCACGGCGACCTCTGGTCCACCAACATCCTCTGCGACGATTCGCACCCCGACCGCCCGCGGATCACCGCCTTCGTCGACTGCGGCGCCGCCTACTGCGACGCCGAATACGAGCTCGCGTACCTCCGCATCTTCCGCACCGCGTCGGACGAGTTCTTCGAGGAGTACGGCCGGCACCACCCCATCGCCCCCGGCTTCGACCGCCGCTGCCGCGTTTACTGGCTCAACACGATCCTGTTGCACATCCGCCTCTTCGGCGACCAGTACCTCGCCCGGGCCGAAAGCCTCGCCCAGCAGATCGCCAAGCTCTCCAAGCGCTGAGCCGCTCGCGCGGGAGGGCGTTACGTCCGGCCGGCGAGGCTCCCGATCATCGTGATCAGTTCCGTCGGCTCCACCGGCTTGGACAGGTGCATCTGAAACCCCGCGAGGATCGAACGCACCCGATCCTCCGCCCGGACGTAGGCCGTGAGCGCCAGCGCGGGCACGTCGCCCCCACGGTCGGCTCCCCGTGCCCGCACGCGGCGGATGAGGGTGTAGCCGTCCTCGTCTGGCATGCCGATGTCGCTCACCAGGACGTCCGGCCGCTCCTCCTCCAGCGCCGCGATCGCCTCCGCCGCCGAACCCGCCGTCCGCACCACCGCGTTGCAATCCTCCAGCAGACGGCGGACAAGGAGCCGCGCGTCCGGCTCGTCGTCCACCACCAGGACACGCACCCCGTTCAGCTTCGGGCACAGGTCGATGGCGAGTGTCGCGGGTGTCGGCTCCGGGTCGTGCGGGCCCCGTCCCTCCTGCGCGGGCGCGGGGATCACCGCCACCGGGAGCTGGATCGTGAACGTCGAGCCCCGGCCCGGCCCGGGGCTGCGCACGGAGATCGTCCCCCCGTGCAGTTCCACCAGGTGCTTCACGATCGCGAGCCCGAGCCCGAGCCCGTCGTGCGAGCGGGTGGTGGACCCGTCCGCCTGGCGGAAGCGGTCGAACACGTACGGGAGGAAGTCGGGCTTGATGCCGGCGCCGGTGTCGGCGACCGCGATCTCGACGTGTGACTCGACCCGCCGCAGCCGGACCTCCACCTGCCCGTCGCGGGGGGTGAACTTGATCGCGTTGGTCAGCAGGTTCCAGAAGACCTGCTGGAGGCGGTTGAGGTCGCCGGCGACGGGCCCGGCCGCGGGATCGAGCATCGCCCGGAGGCGCACCCCCTTGGCTTCGGCGGTGGGGCGGACGGTCTCCACCGCGTTCTGGAGCGCCGACGCCGGGTCGAGCCGCTGCACGTCGAGCCGGACCTTGCCGGAGATGATCCGGCTCATGTCCAGCAGATCCCCGATGATCTGCGACTGGGCCCTGGCGTTGCGCTCGATCGTCTCGAGGCCCTTGGCGATCTCGGCCTCACCCATGCGGCCGCCGCGGAGCAGTTGCGACCACCCGAGGATCGCGTTCAGCGGCGTCCGGAGCTCGTGCCCCAGCGTCGCCAAGAACTCGTCCTTGAGCCGGTTGACCCGCTCGGCCTCCGACCGCGCGGCCCGCTCCGACCCGAGCAGTTGCTCGTTCTGGGCCTGCAGCTCCTTCTGGTCGTGGATGTCGGTGTTGGTCCCGAACCAGCGGACGATCTCGCCCCGGTCGTTCCGCACCGGCAGCGCCCGCCCCAGGTGCCAGCGGAACACGCCGTCCGCCCGGCGGAGCCGGTACTCGATCTCGTACATCTGCCCGGTCCGCAGCGCCTCGCTCCACACCGCGACGGTCCGCTCCAGCGCCTCGGGCTCGTGGACGTGTTGCCAGTGCTCGTACCCGACCGACCCCTCGGGCAGGCCGGTGTACTCGTACCACCGGCGGTTGAAGTAGTCGACGTGCCCGTCCCGGTCCGCGGCGAAGACGATCTGCGGCATCGCGTCCGCGAGCTGCCGGAATCGCTCCTCGCTTTCGCGCAGCCGCTCCGCCGCGAGCCAGCGGTCGGTCACGTCGTGGCAGATCATCGTGTAGCCGACGAGCGTGCCCTCGCCGTCGTGCATCGGGCTCGCCACCGCGGAGGCGTAGAACCGGCGGCCGGAGCGGTGGGGCCGCCACCGCTCGTCCTCGGCCCGGCCCCGTTCCCGCGCCGCCGCCAGGAACGACGCCACCGCCCCCGACGCCCGGTCCGCCACGTCCCACAGCATCGCCGCGTCCCGCCCGATCACCTCGGCGTCGGCCCAGCCGAACACCCGCTCCGCGCCGTGGTTCCAGGTGGTGATCCGACCGGCGGGGTCGACGGTGAAGATCGCGTAGTCGGTCGAGCTCTCGAGCACCAGCCGCAGCCGCTCCTCGCTCGCCTGCGCCGCCAGCGTCGTCAGCCGGTGTTCCGTCACGTCCACCCCGTGGACGAAGATCCCCTGCACGGCGCCCCCGGCATCCCGCATCGGCTGGTAGACGAACTCGACGAACCGCACCTCGGCGGGCTGGCCCGGCCCGCGGCGGAGCTCGATCCGCCGGTGCTGCCCCACGAACCGCTCGCCCGTCTCGTAGACGCGGTCGAGCAGCTCGAAGAACCCCTGGCCCGCCACCTCGGGCAGCGCCTCGCGGGCCGGCCGCCCGAGGATGTCGCGACGCCCGATGAGCCGGAAGTACTGCTCGTTGGCGAAGGAGAAGACGTGGTCCGCCCCGCGGAGGACGCACATGAACGCCGGGGACTGGGCGAAGGCTTCGGCGATGGAGGCGAAGTCGAGACGGTCGGGCGCGGGATGGGGCGGCCGGGGCGGGGAAGGCATGGTCGTGCCGACGTCGGGGGGTGGGTTGGCGAAGTAGCCCCGGCGGGATTCGAACCCGCACTGGATCGATTTTAAGTCGACTGCCTCTGCCGTTGGGCTACGGG
>CAZKRE010000073.1:0-15072 GCA_964555075.1 uncultured Phycisphaeraceae bacterium | reverse complement strand
GGAGGCGAGCCGGTGGCATCGCCGCGCAAACGCCGATTCTACCGCCGGCCGACCTCAGCACCAGACCGCGCGTCCGCCCAGCCGGGACGCGAGTGCGGACAAGAAAACGGTTGACCAGAAAAATCCATGCGATATAATCACAACCATCAATGATGAAAAGTGATTGGTAGTCCCGCCCTCGACCACCCCGTTTCGGCCAGCGTATGACAGCTAGAGATCGAGCCCGCTTCGCTCTCCCATGAAGGCCCATCATGACGAACGTCCGACCATCCCCCTTGCGCGCCGGCGCGTTCACGCTCATCGAGCTGCTCGTTGTGATCTCGATCATCGCCCTGCTGATCGCGATCCTCCTGCCCGCGCTTGCCATGGCGCGGGAGAACGCGAGGCGGATCGCGTGTGCCAGCAACATCCGTCAGGTTGGCCTGGCGATGCACGCCTACGGCGGGGACAACAGGGACTACCTGCCGATGAGGCAGAATCAGCCCTATTACAACTCGCCCTGGACGCTGCACCGTAGTCTCGTCGGCGGGCGGTACCTCCCCAACGATGGCGAAGGCTGGTACACCAGCGTCATGCAGTGCCTGAACGATCCGAATGATTACGCGCAGTTCTTCGATGGCTACTCGCGGAGCTACTGGTACCGCCAGTCACACAACGGGAACGCGATCGGGACCAGCAATGGCCTGCCGTTGAACCTTGCTTACCGCGAGCCGCCCTTTGATCAGCACGAGATCTGGCTCATGGTTGAGCGATCGGACAACCCGGTGGTCGACGGCACGCCGATGGCGACGGCCAGCGAGTTTGCCGTGGTGGCGATGCCTCTCAATCCCGCCGCCATCGTTCGCCTACCCGACCGCAACTCGTTCAACAGCATGTGGCACGACGATGGCACGAACGCCCTCTTCGAGGACGGCCGGGTCGTGTGGAAGAAGTTTGGCGAAGCCGTCGTGAGCAAGTAACAGCCGGCGCGTGCCGTTGTGCGTCTCGCATGGTTCCCGGCTTCGCGGGTGTCACATGGGGCAGGTCGTGCAGCGGGTCGCGGCCCGGGTGATCGGAAGCAATCAGGAAAGCCAGGGGTTTCGTGCTACACCAACTGCTTTGCTCGTTATCGCTCTCGCTGGCGCTGCTTTCAACGGCCGCCCATGGGGTCACCTTGGTTGACGAGGGTGCTCCGCGTGCGGTGCTGGTGATCGCGGATGACCCGGCGGAGGTTGCGGCGTACGCCGCCAGGGAACTGCAACTGCATGTCCGGAAGGCGACCGGCGTGACACTGCCGATCATGCCGGAGTCGCGGGCGACGAACGAATCATTGAGCCGCATCTACATCGGCGACACCCGCGCTGCGGCCGAGCGGCGGATCGTGCCCGCCGACCTCGGAGCCGATGGCTTCGTCCTCCGCATCATCGACAACGACCTGTACGTGCTGGGCAGCGAAGACGGCGACAACCCGTTCGAGCGACGCGCCGGGTCGAAACGGGGGACGATGTTCGGCGTTTATGAACTGCTTGAGCGACACGTTCACGTCCGTTGGCTGTGGCCCGGCGACCTGGGAACGCAGGTGCCGCGAACGGACACGCTGGCGATCGAAGGCCCGCTCGATGAATCGGTGGAACCCGCCTTCCGCTTCCGCCGGGTTCGCGCCCATGTCATCCGCCAAGCCGCCGCCGACTACGACCCCAAAGTCCGGCGGCTCGCTTTCTCCGACGAGGGGCTTCGAAACTACGCGGAGGATCTGAAGGTCTTCAAGGCTCGGTATCGCGTCGGCGATTCAGAAGCCAAGCCGGTGGTGGGGCACCACTTCGCCGGCTGGTGGGAGCGTTACGGCGACCAACACCCCGAATGGTTCATGCTGCGTGAGAACGGCGTCCGTGGCCCGCGCCCCGATGAAACATCCGCGTTCCGCCTCCACCACGTCCCCATGTGCGTATCCAACCCCGAGCTGCACCGCTTTATCGTGGAAGAACAATGGGATGGCGGCGACGAGCTCCGCCTCGGCGAGGTGGACCGTCGGGAGTTCTGCCGGTGCGAGAACTGCCTCGCCTGGGATGAGCCGGTCCCGGTCACGCATCCCTCGTTCGTGAAGAACCTGTACCAGCCGATGGTCTCGAACCGCTATGCCCGATTCTGGAAGACGATCCGGGAGATGGCCGCCGAGCGGAACCCAGACGTGGTGGTCACCACGTTCCTCTACTGGAACTACATCCCCGCTCCCACGTCCGGCGTTCAGTTTGACGGCACCGTGTACGGCGAGTTTGTCCCGTGGGGCCAGGATGAGGTCACCTACTTCCCCATGGCGCCGGCGGCTTACAAGTGGCTGGAGCGCCAGTGGCAGGGTTGGGCTCGAAGCGGCGTCGTGATGGCCTACCGGCCGAACTACTTCCACGGCGGTTACGTCATGCCGCACCTGAGCACGCGACAGGCGGGGGATTTCTTCAAGTTCGCCGCCGACAACGGCATGATCGGCTTCGATCACGACATGCTCATTGGCCATTGGGCGGTCAAGGGCCCGATGTTTTACATCCAGATGAAGTTGGGCGTCGACCCGGCACTGAACGTCGAGGAGCTCCGCCGGGAGTATTTTGACGCGTTCGGTCCCGCCTCGAGTGAGGTGGAGGCGTACTTCGATTACTGGGAGCGGTACGCCCTGCGGCGGCCCGGCGGGAACCTCCACAACCACGTGGACGCCCACATCGCGTACCCGCAGGAGGTCTTTCGTCCCGCGGCTGCACACCTCGATCGAGCGGCGCAGTTGGTAGCTGAGGACGCATCGCCGGAGTACGCCCAACGTGTCGCGTTCCTTCGGGCAGGCATGGAGCACGCCCGGCTGGCCTCGAAGTTCTCCGCGACGCTCGACCTGGGCCGGGTGCCCCGGGAGCCCGATCGGTTCCGCGCGGCCCAGGCGGCGCTCAAAGAACTGGTCGCATTCCGCCGGGAACACGAGCACCTGTACATCGCCGACTACATCTGGGCGTCGCGTCAGGAGAACCGGCGGATCGACATCGACGCGCTCTTGGCCGACGTCGATGAAGCCGACCTGCTGCCCGCAGAGGCGGTGGACCTGCACCGCGAATGGGTCTTTCGCAAGGACCCCGACGACCGCGGCGTGCAGGAGCGGTGGTATAGCCCGCAGCCCGCCGAGCCGGGGGCGTGGAAAGCGATCGCGGTGCCGGCCTTTTGGGCCCATACCCACGTCGGGGACTACCTCGGGTATGGATGGTATCGGAACACTTTCACCATCCCGGAGAAACAGCGGGGCGAGCCGTTGAACATCCTGTTCGAGTCGGTGGACGAACAGGCGTGGGTGTACGTCAACGGTCGGCTCGTCGGCGAGCACACGGTGGAGTCGGAAGGGCTGCCCACAACCGAGCTGTGGAATCGCCCATTCACGATTCAGGTGCCGACGGAATCGCTTGATGCGGAGGGAGAGAACACGCTCGTCGTCCGCGTCCACTCATCGATGAACAACGCGGGCATCTGGGGTCCGGTGCGGATCTACGCGCCGCGAGACCTGAACTGACCCCGCGGCCAGGGACGACGGCGCCGCGGCGGTTCGCGGGTGCGGGAGCAAGTTGAGGAGTCGGCAGCGGAGTCAATCGTCTTGGCTACGCCCGTGGTTTGAAGTTGGTGGTTCATCTTTCGACTAGGAGACAGGCATGATGTGGAAGCAAATGACGAGGGGTTTGGCGTTGCTGCTGGGTTCGGCGGGGGTCGCGCAGGCCGACTACATGACTGGCTTCGAGACGTCCAACGACGCCGGATATGTCGTGGGGCAGCCCTTGGATGGGATCGACGGCTGGGTTCAACTACAGGGGACGAACGACGGCGCTACGGTTGTTGGCGCGCCCTCACCAGTCAATTCAGGCACTCAGGCCGCTCGGTTCGTCATGACGTCGAATCCTTCACGGGCGGCGCGAGCGTTCGACGCGTTGTCAGGCAATACCGTCGTGCTTGATTTTTCGCTGGCGTTCGAACGCACCGGCAACGCGACGACCAGCTACAGCTATGTCTTTTTCGGCGACTCCTCCGACCTGCTCCCAGGAGGCGGAGTCCCTGAAGCTGCCGCGGTGATGGTGGGGTTCCGGCGGGTGAACAACACAGACCAAGTCGTCTATCGCGATGGCGGCAGTTACGTGGCTCTCGGCGCTGCAGAGGCAAACGCGTATTACCGTTTCGTCGCGCACGTGGATCTCGCCGCGAACACCTATGACCTGACGGTGACAGGAAGCAACATCAACACCACGGTCGAGGACATCACGTTTCGCGACAGCAACGATGTGGACGAGATCAGCGGGATGATGGTGATTCCGTACAGTGGCGAAGCGAGCTTGTACATGGACGACGTGTCCGTGGGCCTGATTCCCGAGCCGGGCTCGATGACGCTGGTCGGCACCGGCGCGCTGCTCCTGCTCAGCCGCGGGCGGCGTCGATAGGATTGCAATCAGGTGCATCGCACGACCCGGCGACCGGCGACCATCTTCCGCCCGGGTCGTGCGAC
This sequence comes from uncultured Phycisphaeraceae bacterium, assembly GCA_964555075.1. Lineage (GTDB taxonomy): Bacteria > Planctomycetota > Phycisphaerae > Phycisphaerales > Phycisphaeraceae > CAZKRE01. The sequence goes on along the minus strand of CAZKRE010000073.1, from coordinate 10,577 downwards.
GGCTCCTTTCCGTGTCGGTCTCGCCATGCCCGCCGATTATCCCGGACCCCGATGACGCCCACGGCAAGCAAGAATCCGCCGCCCTCCCTCGCGGTGATCGGCGCGGGCAACCGCGGCTCCACCTACGCCCGGCTGGCGAGCCATCGCGGCGCGCGGGTGGTTGCGGTGGCGGAGCCGCGGGAGGCGTATCGCGAAGCGTTCGCGCGCGAGCACGGGCTCGGTGCCGATCGCGTGTTCGGCGACTGGCGAGTGCTGCTGGATTCGGGCGTGACCTGCGATGCGGTGGTCATCGCCACGCCGGATCGGCTGCACGTCGAGCCCGCGATCGCTTGTGCTGGGCGGGGCTGGCACATCCTGCTCGAGAAGCCGATGGCGCCGACGGAGGAGGAGTGCCGGCGGATCGTGCGCGAGGTGAAGCGGGCGGGGGTGATCTTCGCGGTGTGCCACGTCATGCGGTACACCGACTACACGCGGGCGATGCGGAAGATCATCGGCGACGGCCTGATCGGCGACGTTGTGTGCATCCAGCACCACGAGCCGATCGGCTACTGGCACTTCGCCCACGCCTACGTCCGCGGCAACTGGCGGAAAGAGGCAGAGTCCTCATCGTCGCTGCTGGCCAAGAGCTGTCACGACCTGGACTGGATCCGCTACATCATGGGCCGGCGGTGCACGGGGGTGACGTCGTTCGGGTCGCTGGTTCATTTCCGGCCGGAGGGTCGGCCGCCGGGGGCCTCCGACCGGTGCCTGGATTGTCGGGTGGAGCTCGACTGCCCCTATTCGGCTCGCAAGATCTACCTCGACGCGGTGGAGAAGGGGAAGACGCACTGGCCGGTGGACATGGTGGCGCCGGACCCGACGCCGGCGAAGATCGAGGCGGCGCTGCGGGACGGGCCTTACGGCCGGTGCGTCTACGCCTGCGACAACGATGTCGTGGACCAGCAGGTGGTCAACCTCGCGTTCGAGGGCGGGCCAACGGCGAGTTTTACCATGGCGGCGTTCACGCCCAAGGCGGGGCGGCAGACCCGCGTGTTCGGCACCCGCGGGCAACTCGAAGGGGATGGCTCGATCATCCGCCGCTACGACTTTCTCACGGATAGGACGGTCGAGACGGATACGCAGGCGTCGGACCCGTCGCTGCTGGGCGGCCACGGGGGCGGGGACGGCCGGCTGATCGAGCACTTCCTCGCGGCCGTCGCCGAGGGCGACCCCTCCCGCATCCTCTCCGGGCCGGATGAGACACTCGAGTCCCATCTGATGGTGTTCGCGGCGGAGCGGGCGCGGACGCGGAGCCTGGCGGAACCCGTCTCTCCAGCCGTACGGGACGCGAATCGTTGACGAGCCCCACCCTTTTAGTAAGATTGTCGCCATGGATTCCCTGGAATTGGTGGGCGAGAGCCTGCTCCCCGCGCTCGAATACACGTTGAGCCAGCCCCCCGCCCAAGTGGGGATGCGGTTGCGGACGGAGCAGGACCTGGCGGAGCAACTGGGGATCAGCCGCTGGCGGTTGCGTTCGCTGCTGAGTCAACTGGTCGAGCGGGGGGTGCTGGCGCGGCGGCAGGGGAGCGGGACCTACATCCGCAAGGTGCCGACGGGGGTGGAGCGGGCGGTGCCGGGCGTCCCGATCCGGCCGGAGCAGATCTTCGCCCACGCGCCCGACGAGGACCGGCCCGCCCAGAGCCGGCTGCAATCGACCTGGCAGCAGAAGTCGCTTCAGTTGCACATGGTCCTGCGTCACTCCTTCGGCCGATCCGACACGGCACAGCGGATCCTGGACTACATCACGATGGAGATCGAGCAGCGCGGCCACCGCTCGGCGCTGTACACCGTCGACCTGAACGACGAGGCCGCGTCGGTCGAGCGGCTGAGGCGGAGCGTGGAGGAGTTCCCTGGCGACGGCTATATCGTCGGGTCCGGCAGCGCGTTGATCTTCGAGCGGGCCACGTCGCCGGCGAAGTTGCCGGCGGTGTTCTATTCGATGGGGACGATCCCGATCCAGCACGAGCCGACGATCATGATGGACATCTCGGAGGCGATCACGCGCGGGGTCGCGAAGCTTGCCGAACAGGGATACCATCGCATCGCGCTGCTCGGCAAGGCGGGGGGCTACGTTTCTCACGAGAAGAAGAACCGTCACGTTTGCAACACCGCCTACGACTATGGGATGCGGCGAGCGGGCTTGGACTATCGGCAAAGCGCCTTCGCTTCCGGCAGCGAAGCGGAGAGTGCCATCGGCGCGATCGACGCCACGCGCCGGCTGCTCGATGGGGACGCGCCCCCTGACGCGCTGCTGCTGTCGGATGACCACCTGCTGCCGGGGGTGAAGGTCGCCCTCGAGCAGGCCGGCCGGGTGCCGGGGCTGGACATCGGCGTGGTCACCACCTACAACCGGGGCATCCCGCTGGCGGGCGGCTACGATTGGAGCGGCATCGAGTTCGATCTTGCCGCCTTTGCCCGCTACATTGTCGGGGCACTGCTGGAAGGGGTTCAGCGTGCCGGCGCCACACCCGCCAGCATCAGCGTGAGCGGGAACTGGCGGCCGGGAAAGACGCATCTGCGTGGGAGCGCGCCGCACGCGTCGATGCCGCAGCCGATCCGGTCGCCGTCAGTCGAAAGTGACCACCGTTGAAGCCAGCAGCCACGCGTCACATCGACGCCCCCACCGGGACGGGCCACGTCGCGACCGACACCATCAACCTTGACCGCGTCTGGCCCCTGCTCGCCCGCTGGGCCAAGGCGAGCGAAGCGTGGTGGTACGACCTGCCGGGCCGGCCGGGGCTGGGCTGCTACGGCACGGGCTACAACCACTGGGGTTTGCACACGAACCTGAAGTACGCCGCGACCATGGGGACGCTCGCCACCCACGCGGATGCGCCCCCGGAAGTCGACCGCGATCACGCCCTGTCGCGCGCCTTGGCGGCTCTGCGGTTTACCATCGCGAGCCACAACGCCAATGAAAGCCACGCCGGCGTCACGCTCACCGACGGCTCCCGCTGGGGCCAGACGTGGATCACCGCTCTCGCCATCGAGCGGATGATGCACGTCCTGCCCGCGCTTCAGCCGCACCTCACCGACGATGACCGTGCCGGCTGGCGGCGGGTCCTGATCGCCGAAGCCGGCTACCTGCTGCACGACTACAAGCGCGGGCCGCACAAGGGCATCTGCGCCCATCGCTGGGCCCACACCGGCATGAACGACGCCGAGTCGAACATCTGGAACGGCTGCCTGCTCTGGCGCACCGCGGAGCTCTACCCCGACGAGCCGGAGGCCGACGCGTGGCGCGAGCAGGCGCACCGCTTCCTCATCAACGGCGTGAGCGTCGCCGCGGATGAACACGACGGCACCACCGTTGCCGGCAAGCCCGTCCGCGAGCGATTCGTCGGCGCCGGCTTTTTCGACCACTACGCGCTCGACCACCACGGCTACTCGAATGTCGGCTACATGGTCATCTGCCACTCCAACGCGGCGATGCTCCACTTCGATCTCAAAGCCCTGGGCAAGCCTGCCCCCGAATCCCTGTATCACCACCAGCGTGACCTCTGGCAGGTTGTCCGCAAGCTCGTGTTTGCCGACGCGCGGCTCGCCCGCATCGGCGGCGACAGCCGGGTGCGGTACGGCTACTGCCAGGAGTTCCTCGCCCCCACGCTGCTCTTTGCCGCTGACTGCTTGGATGAGCCCTACGCGTTCGCGCTCCTCGAGGCGCAGCTCGATCTGATGCAGCGTGAGGCCGACCACAGCGGCGACGGCTCGTTCTATGGCAAGCGTCTCGCCCACCTCGCCGAAGTCAGCCCCTACTACTACACCCGGCTCGAATCGGATCGCGCCGTGGCGCTAAGCCAACTCCTGACCTACGCCCCGCTCACCGAGCCGGCGCAGCCGCAGCGCAGCCTCGATGACGCGGGCTACGAGGCCTCGCTCAGCGGCGGCTGGTACGAGCCGGAGCACGGCGACGCGGTCCACCGCTGCCCCACGCGCTTCGCCTCCGTCGCCTGGCATGCGCAGTCCGTGACGCAGGCCATGTGCCAGCCGCCGGACGATGGCGGGCTGTGCGACTGGCGGCACAACCTCACCGGCCGCGTCCGCTTCATCGGCGACGACGACAGCAGCCCCGACGCCGTCGACCTGCGCCGCAAAACGCTCGACCACCACATCCACCCGTTCGAGGGCGGGTTCGTCACCGCCGGCCGGGTGCGCGAAGGCATCGACCTGGCCCTCAAGGACGGCTGGAAAGGCAGCGGCTTTGCCGACCACGCGCTCGCCTTCGCGGCGCTGCCCGACGGCCACACCTTTGTCGGCCTGCAGCATGCCCGCACGCTGGACAAGCGCGCCTTCGCCGCGGAGGTCCGCGGCCTGGGTATGCAACTCCTCAACGACATCTACAACGGCCACCGGCGGCGACTCACGACCGCCGCCGGCAGCCGGACGCTCTCGAGCCCGCCCGAGCGCAGCGTGCAAGAACCGCTCGACAGCCGATGGGCCAACATCGATGATCGTCTGGGCCTCGTCGGCCTCTATGGCGCGACGACACTGACCCTCCGCCGCTCCGTGTCACCGAAAGCGGGCAGTTCGCCGTTCCTGTGTTCGATGCACGTCGAGGAACTGAACTGGCATTGCCGCACCGCGACGCAGCCCTTCGACCCCGGCAGCGTGCTGCTCGACGTGGGCTGGCTCGCGATCTCCGGCGTCGACGCCGACGCGACGCGCACGGTCGCCGACCGCCACATCGAGCACACCCTTCAGCACGACGCGGACGACAACCGACTGCGCGGCGTGCTGCTGCGCGGCATGGACGGCCACCGCTACCTCGTGCTCGCCAACTTTGCGGAGCAGGCGTTCACGGGCGACCCGGCTTCGATCATGCTGCCCCACCGCTTCTGGCAACCGCTCGACGCGTCCGGGCCTGGAGCCATTGAGTCACCACTCACCGTCCCGCCGCATCATGCCCGAGTCTGGCGCGACGCATCGGAGGGCTCCGCCCCCCGCGCGTCGTAATGCCGCGGGCCGCGCGAAGACATGGATCGAGCCGGCCGGGCATGTCTGCCGCGAAGTCAACGACGGAGTGCGAAGGCGCGGCTACTTGCGGTCCCAGAGGTTTTCGGGATTGTGGCGGAAGTCGGTCAGTTCCGGGTAGACGTTCGAAGGGTTCGCCACCTTAACCCGCGAGCCGTGGCCATCGACCCATGACACGTTGATCGAGCTACCGTGCCGCCCGTGACCCACGTTCTGAGCGCCGGCGAACGTGGTGGCGTCGTAGTCGGTTGCGGTGTAGAAGCCGTGCGCCTTGCCCGTGACCCACGAGTCGTGGCGGAACGCATCCACCAGAAAGATCGTCTCTGTGGGTTTGCGGATGTCGACGTCCCGCGCGGTCCAGAAATAGCGGGGGTCGCTGCTGCTCGGATACAGCCGGGCGCTCTGCCCGAGGTTGATGTAGTTGTAGCCGTAGTGGATCCACTGCCATCTCTCCGCCGTCTTGGGGACGTCGCCGGAGAAATGCTTCACGAAGTCGGGTACACCCGGTTCGCTCTCGAACGACGGGCACTGGAAGATCAGCCCGCTGCCGACCCACCCGCCCTCCCACAGGATGCCGGGCCAGAAGGCCCGTACGTCTGCCGCCAGTCTCACCGAGCCGGGAGGGAAGTAGCCTTGGTGATCGCTGCGGTAGGTGGCAACGACCAGATTCAACTGGCGCTGGTTGCTCAGGCACTGCGTCGCCCTCGCCGCGTCGCGTGCCGCGCGCAACGCGGGCAGGAGGATGGCGACCAGCAGAGCGATGATGCTGATCACCACGAGGAGCTCGATGAGCGTAAACCCGTGTGCGCCGCGGCGCATCCGAGACGTTCGGGTCGGCTTGACGTCGCTCATTGCCAGTCCTCTTAGGGGTGTGGCCGCGGCGCCGGGCTGGTTGCCCGGTCGGCGGGCCCAGGGAGGAGATCGATCCGGCCGTCCTGATACCGCGCGGTGAAGTTGCCGCCGGTGTACCAGATGGCGTCCCTTCCGGCCTCGCGTGCCGCTGGCGAGGCGAGTAGCTGCCACGCCGCGGGCAACTCGGTGACGGTGGCGGGCTGGGCCGTGCGACTGAGGATCAGCAAGCCATCCTCCGTCGCGATCGACGGCACGGTCCCGAAGGCGGCCTCCAGTTGCGACAGCCGCTCCTGCGACAGCAGAGATGGGAGCGGCACGACGACCGTGTCCCAGAGCTGCGGCCGCTCCGCCCAATCGTCCATGAGGACGTACGTGATCGACCGGCCGGTGCGGGCGAGGGTGTCGGGAGTTCGCATCAGGAAGGTGCGGACCATCTCCCGGGCGTCGGGCAGATCGGCCGCGGCCGTGTAGGCGAGGGGGTCCAGCAGCACCGCGACCTGCCCCGCCTGCCCGACTTCAGCGGGCTGAAGCGTCACCACCAGGCGGTTGAGCCGGGCGATCTCCGCGAGCACCGGCGGGGCCTGGAAGAAGTCCACCGTGTCGATGAGCGCCAGGTGGCGCACCGCCGCGCCCTGCGTCGCCGCGAGCAGACGCAGCTTCCTCATGCTCGTGAACGTCTCGGTGATGCCGGGCAGGCTGCGCCCGCTGCTGTCCGAGGGGAACGGCGTCAGGTAGTTGCGGACGTCGTCCTCGATCAGGGGCAGGATCCCGTGCAGCGCCGCGCTGCCGGCCGGGTACATGAAGGCGAACGGCTTGCCCGGCCCGCGGTGCGCGTAGGACGCGGGGGAGCCGAGCATGTCGATCGGCGCCTCACGGATCACCCGGTCTATCCCGAGGTGCCCGCCGAACAGGAGCCGGTTGATGTTGGCGGAGTGTTCGAGGACGTAGCCGAAGTAGAGCGCGACGCTGATGTCCCCCCCGAACGCGTCCTTGATCCCACGCGTCAGGTGGACGAGGTTCTCCCCGTGCCGCTCCGCCACGAAGCGGAAGAACAGTTGCCGCGCCCGTGCATTTTCCGCGCCCGGCTCGAAGGGCATCGCCAGCGCCGGGTGGGGCAGCGTCATCCGCTCCGCCTCGGGGATTCCCTGCGCCGCCTGCCACGCGGCAAAGGCCCGCAGGGCGACCGGGCTGACGTCGTATTCGCCGACCTCCTCGCCCCAGAGCTGGAACTCGCCGCCGCGGAAGCCCATCGGCAGCACCCCCACGATGCACGCTCCCGCCGGCCGCTCTCGCAGGGCGTTGATCAGCTCCACCGTGCCCGCCACCGCATCGCGACGCCAAGCGTCCGAGGCGAACGACTGCAGGGCGACTTTCCCCCCGTTGGAGCGGTACCGGTCGTCCGGATGCGCGCTCAGCCACCATCCGGGCATGTCGTAGCGGATCTTGATGTACACGCTCGCAAGCGGATCGGCTTCGAGGATCTGCAGGAGCTGCCGCTCCACGGGCGCCAGGTCCCAGCGGCCCGCCCCCTTCCAGAGCCCGCTCATCGGGGCCGTCACCTCGTACATGTGCCCGCCGGTCGACTGCCAGTTGACGAACCGCTCGACGGAAGGCGATGTCGTGGAATAGGTGAACGGGGCCTGCGGGCCGCCGGCCGTGTGGTGCACGTTCCCGGGATCGCCCCACGGCGTGGGAGCCGGGATGGCAGCGGCTGCCGCGTTCGGTCGCACCACGAAGCGATCGTTGCCGCTCTCGGGCACGAAGCGGTACCGCACCCCCTCGAGCCGCCAGTGATAGTCGCCCGGCGCCGCGTACGGGGAGATCGGCAGTTCGACCAGGACGCTCCCATCGTCCCGCACCGCGACGTGCGGGCTGTACCCCGTGAGCGACCGCTCCACGCCCTCTTCGTAGAACCGGCAGGAGAGCCTCGCGACCTCTTCCTCAGGCAACGGCTGCGAAGGCTTAAACACCACCCGGAACACGTCACCCGCCCCGAGGTCGGTCGATGCCTCCAGGCCCGCCAGGGCCATGATCTGCGGAGGGTTGAAGTTCGCCAGCGCCACCGCGCCCCAAGGCTCGACCGGCGGCCCGCCCAGCACCTCGAGCGCCGTGTTCGGCAGCGAGGCGGCGGCCACTGACCACGACTCGTCGCTGACGATGACCCGCTGTCTCCCGGCCGCATCGAACGCGACGCCCTGCAGCAGCAGCCCGCCCGCCCCGTCGTAGTTGGCAACGGTGACCCGCAGATCGTTGTCCCCCGCCCGCAGGTACTCGGTGATGTCGTACCGCTCGATCGACCGCCAGTCGGTGTCGCCCCCCACGTCGTGGCCGTTGACCACGAAGTGGTACCCGTTGTCGGCCGTGAGTTGGACGATCATCGCGGCGGGCCGCGTCTCGAAGTGGACGGTCTTCTGAAACTCGACCTCCGGGACGCCCGGGTCGTCCCGGACCCAGATCCACGACGCCTCCCAGGTCAGGAGGGACGGCGAGGCCGCCGCCGGGGGCGACGCCGCGGCGATGGCGGCGGGTTCGCCGGCGGCCCGGCCCGCGGCTCCGGACGCAGCCGTGGACGCGGACGCAACCGTCAGCATCGGCTCCGAGAACCAGACCTCGCCGTCGCTGCGCGCGAGCCCGATGCCCAGCCGCACGCCCTTGGAGTCTTCCGGCACCTTGAGCGTGACGGACATCGGGTACCAGTCACTGTTCCCGGCTTGCCCATACGCGTCGCCGAAGCGCCGAGGCTTCTTGTCCGCGTCGAAGGAGTAGGCCTCCAGGTGCGGCGCCCGCGACGACCGGTTCTTCACCCATACCGAGAAGCGGTATGCCTCCCCGGGGGTCAGCGTCAGGTTCGGCGAAACCCGCCACTCCGCGTATCCCTCGTCGGACTCCTTCCGCAGGTGCAGCGTCGGCGTCCCCGCTTGCCGCTGGACCTGTGTGTCAACCGCGGCCGACGCCCGGGCGTCGGCGGTGCGCGCCAGCGCCCAGTGCGGCTCGGGTCCCTTCTGGGCCGTCACGTCGGGCAGCAGGCCGCCCGGCTGGGTCGCCGCCTCCGCCGTGTCCGCCGCCGCCGCGGGGGGCGCGGGGGCGGGGGCGGCGGGTCTGCCCGCGGACGGGGCGCCCTCCGCCGCGCTCGCGGATGTCAGCGTCGGCTCAGAGAACCAGACCTCGCCGTCGCTGCGGGAGAGGCCGAACCCGATCCGCACCTCCTTCGAATCCTCCGGCACCTTGAAGTTGGCATGCATCGGGTACCAGTCGCTGTGACCAGGCTGGCCCTTGGCGCCGCTGAAGAGCCGGGGCTTCTTCTCCTCGTCGAAGGAGTAGGCCTCGAAGTGCGGCGGCCGCGACGACCGGTTCTTGACCCACACGGAGAAGCGGTAGGTCTCGCCGGGCGTCAGAGCCAGGTTCGGCGAAACCCGCCACTCCGCATAGCCGGTGTCGCCCTCGCTGCGGATGTGGAGGCTCGGCGTCCCCGGCTCCCGCTGCGTCTGCGCGTCCACGACACCGACGGAGCGGGCGTCCGCCGTCCGCGCGAGCGTCCAGTGGGCCTCGGGCCCCTTCTGCGCGCTCACGTTCGGGAGCAGGCTGTCCGACGGCGCGGCCCCGAAAGCAACATCGATCGGCTGCACCCCCGTCACCCACAGGCCCAGACACAAGGCGAAAAAAACAATAGGACGCACGTGCGACAGCATCAGAATGTCCCGTTTGAAAGTCTCGTGGTTTGCAACAGGTCCATCAGGCCCTGCTTCGGCGGCAAGCCAGCAGGACGGCGCCGCCCCCCAGCAACAGCAGCGACGCCGGCTCGGGAATCGACTCAACCTTGAAGTTGTCCACGCCCGTCGCGTCGCGGGGTCGGGAGACCTGGAAGCCCGCATGCGCCAGCAGCGGCGTGTACTCGTTGAGCGTGACCTCCGCCACCTCCGTGCCGCCGATGGACGCGGACACGCTGTTCGCCGACGGGTCGTAGGTGATCGCGACCGTGGTGAACTGCGTCGCATTAATCGCGCTGTTCCCGCTCCTGAGGTTCTTGCTGGTCCCGTCCTGCCAGATCGTCCAGGCGCCGGAGGAGCCCAGCATGAACCACACCGAGCCGTTGGCGTTGAAGGTGCCATGCGCCTTGGTGAAGCCGACGCCCACCCAGCCGCCGTTGGTCGTAGCCATGAAGTCGGCCTGAGCCGTGATCGCGTCCGTGCCGGTGTAGTCGAGAGGCACGAGCCCCGCCGCGGCCCCAGTCGTATGCGCCGTAGCCGCCTTGATGTAGCCGTTGCTTGCATCGCCCGCGAAGAAGGGCTCGACGACATGCGGCGCGGCACTGGAGCTCACGACCGTGCTCCACGTCTTCCCGCCGACCTCGACCGATCGTCCTTTCAGTACGTCTCCAGCCTCCGTATCACCCACAATGGAAAACGAATCGGTGATAAGGACCGCCGCCGCGGGACTCCCCAAACCACCGACGGCCAACAGACAAGCCACCATGCCCGCGCCGACTGAGAATCTCTTCATCACGTACCGCCTTTCTGAGATCTAAAACGTGAGGTCATTTGCACATGAGCGCAGGCAGGGGCCGCAAGGAGACAATTGGTGCCACGGCTGCTACGACGACGCCTGCCTCTGGAAATCGGTCGACCGCAGCGCCACCAGCGACGCCGGGAGCAGCTTCCGCTCGGCACCGTCGATCGGTCGCTTGCCCTCGATCATCTCCGACAGGTACCGACCGG
>CAZKRE010000072.1:0-15275 GCA_964555075.1 uncultured Phycisphaeraceae bacterium | reverse complement strand
GCAAGGGTCAGCGGGCGCTGATCGTCGCGCCGCCGCGCACCGGCAAGACGGTCCTCCTGCAGAAGATGGCCAACGCCATCATCAAGAACAACCCGGACCACAAGGTGATCGTGCTGCTCATCGACGAGCGGCCGGAGGAAGTGACCGACTTCCGCAACAACACCCCGCCCGAGGTCGAGGTCGTCGCCTCCACCTTCGACGAGCAGCCCGGCCGGCACGTGCAGGTCTGCGACATGGTCATGGAGAAGTCCCGCCGGATGGTCGAAGTGGGCGACCACGTGATCATCCTGATGGACTCCATCACCCGCATGGCCCGGGCCTACAACAACGAGATGCCCCACTCGGGCAAGATCCTCACCGGCGGCCTGGACTCCAACGCGCTGTCCCGCCCGAAGAAGTTCTTCGGCTCGGCCCGCGCGATCGAGAACGGCGGGTCGCTCACGATCATCGCCACCGCCCTCGTCGACACCGGCTCGAAGATGGACGACATCATCTTCGAAGAGTTCAAGGGCACCGGTAACTCCGAGCTGCACCTGGACCGCCGCCTCGTCGAGAAGCGGGTCTACCCCGCTATCGACATCGCGGCCTCCGGCACCCGCCGCGAGGAACTGCTGATGACGCCCGAGGAGCTCAAGCTCGTCTACCGGCTCCGCAAAGTGCTCAGCGACATGAACGTCGTGGAGGCGATGGAACTGCTCAAGTCCCGCCTGGCGAAGGTCAAGACCAACGCCGAGTTCCTGCTCACCATGAGCCTCGACTGAGCGCGCTCGAACTCACATCCCACGAAGCCCACGGACGCTCTCCGTGGGCTTCTTGATGCGCCCCGGGTCCTCAAGGCTCCCGAAGCATCAACTGCGCATAGGCCTCGTGCAGGTGAAACGCCGGCTTCCGAATCGCCGGAAAGCTCGACAGCTCCGGCCCGATCGTCGGCAGTTGACAGCCGTAGTTGTACCGCCCGGCCAGGACCGTCCACGGGTGCTCGGGCGTCAGTGGGATGCCCGCCGCGGCCAGATCCTGGAGCGGCACCGCCATCTCCGCGGTCCACCCGCGGTCCTCATCGCGCGGGTCGTTGAGCGTGCCCGCCACCTGCGCCGCGACCCGCAGGCCGCAGTCGTACTCGAACCCGCTCGGCAGCCCGAGCCGGCCGCGGCTGGGGAAGAAGAACGACGTCCGCCGGCCGTTCGGCGTGACGTACAACTCCCAGTAGTGGGTGGCATGGACCGGCTTGAGGAACAGCTCCGCCACATCACCCGTCCGGTAGTGGTGGGCCTGGTCCGTGTCGCACTCCTGAACCACGTCGCGATCAACGAGGTCGAAGGCGGCATAGAAATGGGTGGCGTCCCACGCGAAGCGGACGGTTCCGCCTTCGTGCGGCGTCGCGCCCGCCGGCCCCGGCCGGTCGGCAGGCGTCGCGAGCGGGTACGCGGCCGCTCGCGACCACACCGGCTCGTCCAGACGCCCATCGATCTCCACGGGCTCGGGCGACCAGGCCACCTCCGCGATCGGCCGTTCTTCGATCTTGTTCATCACGCTCCTTTTCTCAAGCCGAGGCGGCTTCGGTTGCGGCCGGACTCGACAGCCCCAGCCTAGGCATCACGTTCGTAGCGAACCGTTCCGCGAGCAAGCGGTACCCGTCCGCATCGGGGTGCAACCCGTCCGGCAGGCAACCGACGTCGCCCGGACCGATCAGCGTCAGCCCGTCGCAGTAACGCAGGTTCCGATCCCCATGCGCACGCAACGCCTCGACCGCGTCGGCGAGCCAGCCGCGCATGCTCTGAAGGGTCATGCCCGTTCCGCCGGGCGTCGCCTCGCGGCTCGGCGAGACAATCGGCGAGATGCAGACCATCGGGACCTCCGGGTGCCGGTCCCGGATGAGCTGGATCAGCCCAATCGCCGCCGCGCGGAAGGTGCGTTCATGGAAGGTGCCCCCGTGGGTATTGATGCCGAGGCAGACGGTGATGTAGTCCGCGGGCAGGTCGCCGATGGTCCGGCCGACCATCGGGTCGATGTGGCACTGCCCGCCAAACCCGAGGCAGGTGAGGTTCAGCCCGAACCGCGCCGCTACCAGGGCCGGCCAGGTTTCGGACGGCCCGGCCGCCTCCCGACACGCCGTGATCGATGAGCCGTAGGTGATCCACTTCGGGCGCGGGTCGTCCCAGCGTTCGACTGCCGCACCGGGGCTGACGCGGATCGGGCCGACCAGGCGCACCGTACCCGCCTGCGGAAGGTAAAGCTCGATGCGGTGGCTGCCGGGAGGCAGGTGCTCGAACAGGATGGTGTGACGCCCGAGCGTCGCGTTCGGGATGATCTTCCGCTCGTGGAGGACACCGTCGAGGACCAGGTCCCACGTCCAGTTCACGTACCGCCCGCCGGAGGCGTCGGCGGCGTCGATCACCTCGACATCGACGGCGAGGGTGCGCGTGTCGCTGAGCAGCGTCAGCCGCACGCCGGCCGCCTCGGCCGCACGCGCCAGGAGCGCCGGCTCGTACAACCGCAGGCGCTCGTGGAAGATCCGCCACGGCCGGACCGTTTCGCCGTCCGCCTCAACCGAAACCGCCCCGGCCAGTCGCCAGAGGCCCTCGTCCCAGCCGATCTCCGCCAGCCCGTCCAACGGTGCCGCAGCCGTGTCGCCTCGTCCCGCTTGCATCGTGTCGCTCCGTATCCCGGGGGTAACGGGTGGAAGCCTACCGAAGATCACCGTTCGGGGGGAGCCGCGCCGGGTGCCTCACAGCCGTGCATAGACTCTGGTGGACGCGCGGACGGCCGGAGCCGTGTCGCCCGGCCGGGAAAGCCGCCGCAGACTGTCGCACCGCCGCGACGGGCGCCCGGAAGTCCCTTGACGCTCCCGTCCCGTCCGCTACCGTCGGCTGGAAGGAGAACTCGCTGTGGGTGGGATCATCACTGTCGTCGTGTTCGTCGCGATCGTGCTCGCGGTCGCGCTCTGGGTGGTCGCGAAGTACAACGCGCTCGTGTCGCTCCGCAACCGCTTCAAGAACGCGTTCGCGCAGATCGACGTCCAGCTCAAGCGGCGGTACGACTTGATCCCGAACCTGGTGGAGACCGCCAGAGCCTACATGTCGCACGAGCGGGAGACGCTTGAAGCGGTCATCGCGGCCCGGAACCAGGCGGCCCAGGTCGAGCAGGTCGCGGCCCGGAACCCCGGCAGCCCCCAGGCGATGCGCGACCTCCAGGGGGCCGAGCAGACGCTCGGCGGCGCGATGGGGCGCCTCTTCGCCGTCCTCGAGGCGTACCCCGACCTCAAGGCCAACCAGAACATGATGCAGTTGTCGGAGGAGCTCACGAGCACCGAGAACAAGGTCGCCTTCGCCCGCCAACACTTCAACGACAGCGTCACCAGCTACAACACGGCGCTCGAGCAGTTCCCCGGCAACCTGATCGCCGGCTCGTTCAAGTTCGAGCCCGCGAGCCTGTTCGAGATCGAGCTGATCGAGGAGCGACAGCCTCCGAAGGTCAGCTTCACCTGATCCCCCCGGCCGGGCAGACGCATGGACTTTTTCCAGCAACAGGACGCCGCGCGGCGGAACACCTCCTACCTCGTCGCGGTGTTCATCCTGGCCGTCCTCGTCATCATCGTCTTGCTCTACGCCGTCATCGGCCTGTTCATCACCTACCTGACCCTCGAGGGCGGCGGCGACCCCGCCGAGGTCCTGCTCAACCCCGCGCTGCTCCTGGGCGTCCCGGTGGGGGTGATCGCCATCGTCGGGCTGGGGACCGGGTACAAGGTCGTCCAGCTCGCCGCCACCGGGGGCGGCGGCGTCGCCTCCTCGCTCGGGGGGCGGCTGCTCCCTCCCGATGCCACCGACCCGGTCGAACGCAAGATCCTCAACGTCGTCGAGGAGATGTCCATCGCCTCCGGCGTGCCCGTGCCCGACGTCTACCTCCTCGACCGCGACGCCTCGATCAACGCCTTCGCCGCCGGCTGGCGATCGGACGCAGCCGTCGTCGGCGTCACCCGCGGCGCTGTCGAACGTCTCACCCGTGACGAACTGCAAGGCGTCATGGCCCACGAGTTCAGCCACGTCCTCAACGGCGACATGCGCCTGAACCTCCGGCTCATCGGCATCGTCCACGGCATCCTCGTCATCGGGCTCATCGGCTACTACATCATGCGCGTCACCGGCCGCGGCGCGGTCTACCGCAGCAGCAACCGCCGGAACAACGCCGGCGGGCAGCTCGCGATGCTCGCGCTCGGCGCCGCGATCTTCGTCATCGGTTACGCCGGCATGTTCGCCGCCCGTCTCATCAAAGCCGCGGTCTCCCGGCAACGCGAGTACCTCGCCGACGCCTCCGCCGTGCAGTTCACCCGCAACCCCGATGGGATCGCCGGCGCGCTCAGCAAGATCGGCGGCGCGAGCGAAGGCTCGAGGCTGGCGTCGCCCAACGTGGAGCAGGCCAGCCACCTGCTCTTCGCCCAGGGCCTCTCGCTGTCCTCGCTCCTCGCGACCCACCCGCCGCTCCGCGAGCGGATCCGCCGCCTCCAGCCGAGTTGGGACGGCAACTACGCCCGTCCCCAACCCCCGGTCGCCCCGACGCCCCAGCCCCGGGCGCCGCGCCCCGCCGGCCGGCTCCAGGAGCGCATCGACCGGGCCAGGAGGCAACGATGAACGCCGTCGATCAGATCGGCCACCCCACCCCGGAGCACGTCGCCTACGCCGCTTCGCTCATCGCACAGCTGCCCGACAGCCTCCTGATGGCGGCGCGGAGGCCGGTCGGCGCCCGCGCGTTGGTGCTGGCCATGCTGCTCCCCCGCGACGCGGCGCTGCGGGAAGCCGTCGCCGCGGAGGCGTTCCGCGATCTCGACCCGGCGGTCCGCGAGGAACTCGACCGGCTCCTGCCCGACGCCGACGCCCTCACGCCACCCCTCCGCCTCCCGCTCATCGACCTGATGCTCCCCGCGCTGCGGCGGCTCGACCTCGTGGAGTACCGGTCGCTGCGGGAACGGATGACGCTGCTCATCCAGGCCGATCGCCGGGTCGAGCTCTTCGAGTGGATGCTGCGGCGGCTGGTGATCCGCCACGTCGAGGCGCACCGCGCGGGGCAGCGGGCCGTGCGGGTGCGGCACCGTTCGCTGAAGCCGCTGCTGGACCGGATCGGGCGGCTCCTCGCCGCCGTCGCCCGCGTCGGCCATCCGGAACCGGGGGCGGCCCGCCGCGCCTACGACGCCGGCTCCCGCGTCCTGGGCGAAGCGCCGCCGATGCCGGAGACGGACGGAGCCGACCTCGACGCGGTGGGAGCTGCGCTCGACGCCCTCGCGGAAGCCTCGCCGCGCCTGAAGAAGCGGGTCATCGAGGCTTGCGCCGCCTGTATCGCGGCCGACGGGGTGGTCGAGGCCCGTGAGGCGGAACTCCTGCGCGCGATCTGCGATGCGCTGGATTGCCCGATGCCGCCGCTGCTTCCCGGCCAGCCGCTGGTGTGATCAGAGCAGGTGACGCTTCAGGAAGTCGAGCGTGTTCGCGAGGAGCCGCTGACGGTCGGGGTAGGCGTGGAAATCGTGATCCGCCGTGGTGAACCGCTCGAACGTGCAGGGGCGCCCGAGTTCGCCGCACCGCTCGAGGTAGCTCCGGCCTTCGCTCACGGGGACCGCCTCGTCCATATCGGAGTGGTAGACGCGGATGGGGGCGTTGCTCCGCGCGAGCAGTTCCCGGGGGTCGCAGGCGCCGAGTTGATCGACGAAGCACCGGCCGATCCGCAGGCCGCGGTAGGGGACCCAGCCCTGGTGCTCGAGCAGGCCGCGGAGGCCCGACTTGGCGGTCCGCTGGAACACGCGGGGCATGTCGAACACCGGCGCCCAGAGCGCCATCGCGCGAGACCCGGTCTCCGCCTCCGCCGCCACCGCCGCGAGGCCGCCGAGGCTGAGCCCGACATACGCCACGCGCGTGCCATCCGCCCACGGCTGTGCCTGCGCCCAGCGGACGACCGCGAGCGTGTCCGCCGCCATCCGCGGGATCGTCAGGTCCGCAAAATCGCCGGTGGATTCGCCGCACCCCGCCTGATCGAACCGGACACACGCCACCCCTTCGGCCGAGAGCCGCCGGGCGAACTCCACGAGGTGGTAGCTGCGCCCGACCCGCTGCCCGGTCAGCCCGTGGACCACGACCACCACCGGCGCGGGCTGGCCCGCCTCCGGAAGGTTCAGGGACGTCGCCAACTGGTGGTCGCCGCTGGGAACGTAATGGAACTGGATCATCGAAACACCGGTTAGTGGGATTGTAGGGCGGCGGCGACGGCCCCATCCCATGAATGAAGATGGTAGCTCTTGACAGATTTTGGAAGGTATGCCAAAGTACACCCGTGATCCGTCAGGACTCGCTCATGACCGCCACCGCCCACGGCCTCGACCGCTCGTCCGTTGAGCAGATCGTCCGCCAGGTCCTCCGGGACCGGCTGCGTGGCGCCGTCCCGACGCATCACGTCGCCGAGTCCTCCAACGCGGGGCCGCACCCGCTCGTGGTCAACGTCTCCGCCCGTCACGTGCACGTCACGCAGCAGGACCTCGAGGTGCTGTTCGGCCGCGGCGCCAAGCTCACCAAGCTCAAGGACCTCTACCAGGACGGCGAGTTCGCCAGCGAGCAGCTCGTCAACCTGATCGGCCCGCGGAACCGCATGATCCCCGGCATCCGCATCCTCGGGCCCACCCGCGACTACTCCCAGGTCGAACTCTCCTACACCGACGGCGTCTTCCTCGGCATCGACCTGCCGATGCGGATCTCCGGCAACCACGACGGCACCCCCGGGTGCGTCCTCGTCGGGCCCGCCGGGGCGCTCAACCTGCGGCGCGGCGTCATCCGGGCCGAGCGGCACGTCCACATGCACCCCGCCGATCTCGCCCACTACGGCGTGAAGGACGGGGACCTCATGAAGCTGAAGATCGACGGGCCCTGCGGCGTGGTGTTCGACCGCCTCCGGGTCCGCGAGCACCCCAGGGTGAAGCTCGAGGTGCACATCGACACCGACGAGGGCAACGCCTGCCACCTCCCGACCGCCACCCGCATGGAACTCATCAAGTAACCCCCTTTAGCGGGTGCCCCGAAGGGGCCCGCTTCCGCACTGGAGACTCGCAATGGCTCAACCCGCCGTCGGCATGATCGAAACCAAGGGCTTCGTGACGCTCCTCGAAGCGAGCGACGCGATGCTCAAAGCCGCCAACGTCACGATGCTCGGCTGGGACAAGGTCGGCAGCGGCCTGGTCACCACCTTCGTCACCGGCGACGTCGCCGCGGTCAAGGCCGCGGTCGATGCCGGCGCCGCCGCCGCCGCCCGCGTGGGCGAGGTCGTCGGCGTCCACGTCATCCCCCGCCCGCACGACGACCTGGCCAGCCTCCTGCCCCGGAAGAAGGCGGGCAACAACAACGCCGCCGCCGCCAAGGCCGACTGAACCCCCTGCACCACAAGCGGCGGCCCCCCGGCCGCCTTCGGGAGCCCCCTGATGAGCGCTATTGGACTGATTGAAACCCGCGGCACCACCGGCCTCATCGAGGCCAGCGACGCCATGCTCAAGGCCGCAAGCGTCCGCATCGTCAAGCAGGTCGCCATCGGCGGCGCCTACGTCACCGTCGTGGTGGAAGGCGACGTCGGCAGCGTGAAGGCGGCCGTCGACGCCGGCGCCGCGGCCGCCGGTCGCGTCGGCGAGCTCGTCGCCGCGCACGTCATCGCCCGCCCCCACGACAGCCTGGTCGGCAGCTTCTGAGAACCGGCCGCCCCCGCACCGAGCCCCCCATGCGCGTCCTGATCGCCAATCTCGGATCCACGAGCTTCAAGTACAAGCTCTTCGACCTCTCGTCGGGGGAGCGGGTGCTCGCCGTGGGCGCCGCCGACCGGATCGGCCAGGGAGGCTCGAAGTGGTCCGTCGCCGCCGGCGGGCGCAGCGAGGAGGGCGGGGTGGACTTCAAGGACCACGCCGCCGCCATCGACCTGCACCTCGATCAACTGCAGCGCATGGACGCGCTGGCGTCTCTCGACGAGCTCGACGCCGTCGGCTTCAAAGCCGTGCACGGCGGGCCCATCAGCGGCGCCGTCATTGTCGACGACGAGGTCATCGCCACGATCGAGCGCTTCGCCGACGTCGCCCCCGCCCACAACCCGCCCTATGTCGCGGCGATGCGGGCCTTCCGCGCCAAGCTGCCCAACGTCCCGCAGGTCGCCGCGTTCGAGACCGCGTTCCACCAGACCATCCCCCTCGCCCGCCAGGTGTACGGCATCCCGTACGAGTGGACCGAAGATCTCGGCGTCCGGCGCTACGGTTTCCACGGCGCGAGCCACCGCTACATCGCCACGCGGATGCGCGAGATCGCGCCGCGGGCGACACGCGTCGTCAACCTCCACCTCGGGGGCTCGTCGAGCGTTTGCGCCATCAGGGACGGCCAGAGCGTCGCGACCAGCATGGGCATGACGCCGCAGTCCGGCCTGCTGCAGAACAACCGCGTCGGCGACTTCGACACCTTCGCCCTGCAGAAGCTCACCGCCGCGGGGGGCCATTCGCTCGACACGATCCTCAAGCGGCTGAGCAAGGAGGGCGGGCTGCTCGGGATCAGCGGCGTCTCCGCCGACATGCGCGACATCGAACGTGAAGCCGACGCGGGGAACGACCGCGCCCGCCTCGCCATCGACGCGTTCGTCGAGGGCTGCCGGCACTACCTGGGCGCCTACCTCGTCGCCCTCGGCGGGGCCGATGCGGTCACCTTCACCGGCGGCATCGGCCAGCACAGCGCCCGCGTCCGGGCCGAGGTCTGCCGGGGGCTCGACTTCGTCGGCATCCAGATCGACGGAGGCAGGAACGCCGCCGTCACCGGCAAGGACGAGCAGCGCATCGACACGCCCACGTCCCGCACCCAGGTGTGGGTGCTCCCCACCAACGAAGAGCTCATCGTCGCCCGACAGACCGTCGCGGCGCTTGCGAACGTCCCCGTTTAGCGCCGCGCCACGCCGCGGATTGGAGATTGCATCATGGCACAACAAGCCATCGGCCTGATCGAAACCAAGGGTCTGATCCCCGCCATCGAAGCCTGCGACGCGGCCCTCAAAGCCGCGGACGTCCGCTTCCTCCGCTCGGACAAGCCCGGCAGCGCGTTCGTGTCGATCACCGTGACGGGTGACGTCGCCGCCGTCAAGGCCGCGGTCGACGCCGGCGCCGACGCCGCCCGCCGCGTCGGCGAGGTGCTGAGCGTGCACGTGATCGCACGCCCGCACGACGACCTGAAGATCTAGCGCGAGCGCGCCGCACGGGTGCCGCTCGGACCCAATCGAGGCCGGCACCCACGGCACGCCACGCACCACGCACGGAGCCACCCATGTTCCTCGGCCGCGTCCGCGGACATATCGTCGCCACCCAGAAGGACCCGTCGATGCACGGCAAGACGCTGCTCATCGTCGAACCCCTGAAGGTGGACTACGACGACCCGAAAGCCGCCGCCGCCGGCGGCCCGGGCTCGGGGAGCTTCGGCGTGACCGGCCGCGCCATCGTGGCGATCGACAATGTCGGCGCCGGGGAGGGGCAGCTCGTGTTGATCTCTCAAGGCTCGAGCGCCCGTCTCGCCGAGGGGCTGCAGAAGACCCCGACCGACGCGGTCATCATCGGGATCGTCGATGAGACCGTCGTCATGGGCCGGAAAATCACCTGACTGTTTAGCGGGCGCCGCGCAGCGGCGCCGGGGAGCGACGGATGACCGCGACCGCCGACGCACAACTGATCCAGAACGTGGTGTCCGAGGTGCTCAAGCGCCTCGGGCCCGGCACCTCCCTCCAGACGCCCGGCGGCCCGCGCGGGGGCGCGGGGGCCGAGACCGGCCGCTTCGGCAACGTCGACGAGGCGGTCGCTGTCGCCACCCGCTCGCACCGGCAGCTCGTCGAGGCGGGCCTGGGCGTCCGCGACTCGATCTGCAAACTGCTCAAGAAGATCTCGAGCGAGAACAAGGAAGCGTGGGGCCGGTTCGAGCTGGACGAAACCAAGCTCGGCCGCCTCGATCACAAGATCGCCAAGCTCGAGCTGCTCGCGAACGTGCCGGGCGTCGAGTTCCTCCGCAGCCACGCGAGCCGGGCTCATTCCGGCAGCGACGGGCTCACGATCGACGAGGCCGCGCCCTGGGGCGTCATCGGCTGCATCACGCCCGTGACCCACTCCATCCCGACGATGACCGCCAACGCGATCAACATGATCGCCGCGGGCAACAGCCTGGTCATCAACGCCCACCCCTCGGGCGCCAAGTCCGCCGCCATGGCGGCCGAGACCTACAACCGTGCGATCAAGCGCGAGTTCGGCATCGACCCGCTCATCTGCGTCATCGACCCGCCCACGCTCGAAAGTGCCGAGGCGATCTTCTCCCACCGCGACATCCCGCTCCTGTGCATCACCGGCGGCCCCGCCGTCGCCCGCGCCGCGATGAAGCAGCAGAAACGTGCCGTTGTCGGGGGCCCCGGCAACCCGCCCGTCGTCGTGGACCACACCGCCGACTTCGACAACGCCGCCCGCGCGATCATTGCCGGCGCGGCGTTCGACAACAACCTGCTCTGCATCGGCGAGAAGGAGGTCTTCGTCGTCGCGGTCGCCTTCGATCGCATGATGAAGGCGATGGAGCGGGCCGGCGCGATGCGGCTCTCCACGGACCAGATCAAGCGGCTCCAGGACGCCTGCTTCAAGTGGGACAAGGACCATTACGCCTTGGAGAAGGACCTCGTGGGCCGCGACCCGCAGGTGCTCGGCAAGGCCGCCGGGTTCGACGTCCCGCAGGGCGTGGAACTGCTCTTCGGCGAGACGGACGAGAAGAGCCCCTTCGTCGCGGAGGAGCAGATGATGCCCTTCGTGCCATTCGTGAAGGTCCGCGACTTCGACGAGGCGCTCGAGCTCGCCATCCGGCACGAGCACGGCTTCGGCCACACCGCGATCATCCACAGCCAGAACCTCGACAACATCACCCGGATGGGCCGCGTGATGAACACCACGCTCTTCATCGCCAACGGCCCCTCAACCGCGGGGCTCGGTGTCGGCGGCGAGGGCTACGCGAGCTTCACCGTCGCCACGCCCACCGGCGAGGGCGTGACCAACCCCATGACGTTCACCCGCTTCCGAAGGTTCGCCGTCAGCGGCAGCCTCCGGGTCGTGTAGGAGACGCGATCAGCCCGTCGCGGCCACGCTTCAACGCCCATGCAAACCGCGATCGTTCAAGGTCGAACCACGAGCACCGTCAAGCACCCGTCTCTGCAGGGCCGGAAGCTGCTGATCTGCTCGATGCTCGACGCCGCGGGGCGGCCGGCGGGCGATCCGGTGCTCGTGCTCGACGGCCTCGGCGCCGGCCGGGGCGACACGGTGGTCATCAGCAGCGACGGGCTTGGGCTGCGACAGTTGCTGGCCGACGACACCAGCCCCGCGCGCTGGTGGACCATCGGCCTGGTGGATGAGTGATGGCAGACATCGACCGCCAACTCGTGCAGCGGATCGCCGATGAGGTCCTCGCGGCGCTGCGGGCTCGCACGCCGGGGGACGCGGGGAAGACCGCCTCGGTCCGCCCGCCGATCGGGATCTGCACGGGGGACTACTCGAAGTTCGAGGAGCTGCGCGGGAAGGGGATCGGCGCCCCGCCGCCGCCGACGCCCCCGCAGGCCACGCCCGACGACCCGCGCCCGGCGTCAACCGACCGCGCGGACGTGGACCCGCTCCGCGGCTTCGTCACCGCCGAACAGCTCCGTGCCGCGGCGACAACCGGGGGCGACGGCGTGGCGGTGCTCGCGGTCGACGCCCGCCTCACGCCCCTCGCCAACGACCTCGTCCGGGAAGGGGCCGTGAAGATCCGGCGGGTTGGCACGGGTGAGGCGCGGGCCACCGCGTCGGCGGGGGGGCAGACCTGGCTCTGGTGGGCCGACGGGTTCTGCCCCACGGTGCAGAACCTCGTGGGCGAGTACCGCAACAGACTTCTTCCCATCACGGGCGACCGCAGCGCCGTCGGCCTCGCATCGGTCGTGCGCGAGCTGGCCAAGCGGGTCAAGGAGAAGCGAGCCGCGGGCGGCGTGCTCTTCGTCCGCAGCGGCGCGCTCGCGATGTGCTACGCCAATCGCTGCCGCTCGCTCCGAGCCGTGCTGGGCACCTGCGACGAGAGCGTCGACGAGGGGCTTCGCGAGCTTGCCGCCAACGTCCTGGTGATCGAATACCCCCACAGCAGCGGGGACAAGGCCCGCGGCCTCGTCGAGCGCCTGATTCGCTCGTCGCCGAAGCCGTCACCGGTGCTCGATCGCGAGCTGCGCGAACTCGGGGAGTGTGGCTGATGCGGATCGGTCGCGTGATCGGCAACGTGACGATGAGCCGGCGCCTGCCGGAGATGAAGCCCGGGCGGTTGCTCGTCGTCGAGGTTCTCGACCGCCAGGCGCTCGGGGGCCACCACGACGGCGCCCGCCGCGCCACTCCCATGCCCGAGTCGCTCGTCGTGTACGACGAACTCGGCGCCGGCCTCGGCCAGTTGATCGCCGTCAGCGAAGGCCGCGAAGCCGCCCAACCCTTCCATCCCCAGAACGTCCCGATCGACGCGTACAACGCCGCGATCCTGGACACCATCGAGGTAGCGCCATGAACTTCCAGGAACTGCGGAGGCACAAGCAGGAAATCTGTGAGATCGGCAAGCGGATCTGGCAGAAGGGGTTCTGCGCCGGCAACGAGGGCAACCACTCCGTCAAGATCAGCGACGACCGCTACCTCTGCACACCCACCGGCCTCAGCAAGGGCTTCCTCGAGCCCGAGGACATCATCACCGTCGACGGCCAGGGGAAGCAGGTGGAGCCCAACGCCCGCGGCCGCAGGCCCACCAGCGAGATCAAGGTCCACCTCGCGATCTACAAGCACCGCCCGGACGTCAACGCGGTCATCCACAGCCACCCGCCCCACGCGACCGCGTTCGCCATCGCCGGCATCCCGCTGCCCGAGGGGATCCACCCCGAGGCGGAGGTGTTCCTCGGCAAGGTGAAGACCGCTCAGTACGCCACCCCCTCGACCTGGGAGCTGCCCAACAGCCTGCTGCCCCTCATCGACCAGCACACCAACACGCTGCTCATGGGCAACCACGGCAGCGTGAGCTTCGACAAGGACCTGACCGGCGCTTATTACAAGCTCGAAATCCTCGACGCCTACTGCCGGATCCTCCTGCTCGTGAAGCAACTGGGCAAGGTCAACGTCCTCAACCAGCAGCAGATGACCGAGCTGCTCAAGGTCAAGGAGGCGTTCGGGATTCCCGACCCGCGGCTTTCATGCTCGCCCCAGGGGTGTGTCGGTGCGGAGAACACGCCGTTCCTGACCCAGTTCGACATCCGCCCCCAGAGCGCCGTCGCCGACCGGGACACCGGCGCGGTGGCGTGCGGCTGCAACACCGGAGGCAAGCCCGGCTGCGGCGGGGCGTGCGGGTGTGGGTGCGGGGGCGGCGGGAGCGAGAACGGCAAGAGCGAGGCGGTCGACGAACAGACCTTCGAGCAGATGGTGCAACTGATCACCGATCAGATCCTCGCCAGCGCCGCCTGATCCCACGCTACGATGCGGCATCACGCTTACCACCGGAGAGATGCCATGACCATTCGCGGGCCGATTGCGACGCTGATCCTTGCCGCCGGGCTCTTCGCCTGCGCTCCGCAGCAGCAACAGGTCACGGCACCCGAGCGGGAGGTTCCCTTCCAGCAGCGCAACAACCTGTCCCTGGTCCAGTTGCGTGCCCAGGACCTGCGCCCCGGCATGACCCGCGCAGACGTCTACAGCCTCCTCGGCGCCCCCGCGGAGTACGGCGACGGCTCCTGGGTCTACCGCGGCGGAGGCGAGTCGCTCGTCGTGCAGTTCGAGGATGACCGCTACACGGGCCACGACGGCAACGCCGCCCAGCCCCGACGATCGGGCCGTTGAATGCTGATCGTGCAGCGCCAGCAACGACTCCACGAGATCCTGCGGGATCGCAAGACGGCGCAGCTCGAGGACCTGTCGCGGGAACTGGGCGTCTCCCCCTCCACCGTCCGGCGGGACCTCGGCGCCCTCGAGCTCCGCGGCATCGTCAAGCGCACGCACGGCGGGGCGATCTACCAGGGCGAATCGCGGGAACTGCCCGTCCGCGGCACCGCGCTCTCCACCCGCATGGACGAGCAGGTCGCTCAGAAGCGCGCCATCGGCCGCTACGCCGCCTCGCTCGTCGAACCGCACATGACGGTCCTCCTCGATGGCGGCTCGACCGTCGTCGTCGCGGCGGAACAGATCCAGGCCCGTCCCATCCAGGTGGTGACCACCAGCCTCTCCATCGCCAACCTCTTCAAGGACGACGACCAGGTCGAGCTCCTCCTCGCCGGCGGAAGCCTCTACCCCCGCACGGAAGTGACCGTCGGACCGATCACCACCGGCACCCTCGCGGAACTGAACGCCGATCTCCTGTTCCTCTCCCTCGCCGGGATCTACGGCGACAGCGCCTACAACATCAACCTCTCCATGGCCCGGGTCGAACAGGTGATGGTCGGGCAGGCGGCGCAGACCGTGATGCTCATGGACTCGAGCAAGTTCGGCCGGACGAGCCTCGTCCGTGTGTGCGGCCTGGAAGAGGTCGAGCAGATCGTCACCGACCCGGGCGTGCCGGATGAGTGGCGGGAACGGCTCGGCGACCGCCTGGTCATCGCCACCTGAGGCGGGGGCGTCGTGGCTGGACGCGGAGCGGCAGAGGTCCGTGTAACCCCCATTCTCCGATAAAGTCGTGGCTGCCACCGCTGCGCTGCCGATGCTTCCGGAAGCGGTAGTTTCCGCGCGATTTTGCCGCCCCGGGGAGGCCGCGTCGGGTAAGATCAGGGGCGTCTGGAGCGGGCAGCCGCGAACCTCGCCCCGGCACCGGCTAAGGGGGTCCACCGATCTGGACGATCTTGGCATAGCGGGTTTGTGATGCGGCGGCCGTCCCGTCGTCCTGCCGAGCCGAGGCAGGCCCCTCGCGTAGTTGAGAGATCCAATGGCGAATCAGAAGCAAGGCGGTCGGGGTGGCAATCAGGGCAGCAGCGATGGGGGTGACAGCGGCTTCAAAGGCCGCCGGATCACCACCTGCTCCTTCTGCGGCAAGAGCTCGCGGGAAGTCGGCCCGATGGTCGAGGGGCCCAACGACGTCTACATCTGCGCCAACTGCACCGACCTCTGCCAGAACATCTTCAAGCAGGAGCGCCGCCGCGTCCACGCCGGCAGGCCGGTCTTCGGGTCCATCCCGTCGCCCCGCCAGCTCAAGGAGTTC
The DNA here is from genome assembly GCA_964555075.1 of uncultured Phycisphaeraceae bacterium. Taxonomy (GTDB): domain Bacteria; phylum Planctomycetota; class Phycisphaerae; order Phycisphaerales; family Phycisphaeraceae; genus CAZKRE01. The sequence continues at coordinate 42 of CAZKRE010000072.1, read as the reverse complement.
CTCGACCAGTACGTGATCGGTCAGGACCAGGCCAAGCGGGCC
>CAZKRE010000071.1:0-15455 GCA_964555075.1 uncultured Phycisphaeraceae bacterium | reverse complement strand
CGTTCGGCGGTCCTTCGAGACTCGGGGCTTGCGGGGCCTGGGAATGCCCGAACCTCAAGGCCCGGAAAACGTCGATGGGTAGTCAGAGGGGCAGTGGGCGCTTATTGTGCCACTGCCTCCACTGTTAGGGAAGATCCTCATGCTCAGCCCCGAACTCGCTCGTATCCGTTCGTTTGATGTGGTCCCGACGCTGCCCGCGGCGCTCCAGCCGCTGCAGGAGATCGCGTACAACCTCTGGTGGTCGTGGCACCCCGAGGCGGTGGACCTGTTCATCCGGCTCGACCGGGGGCTCTGGCAGCAGACGAACCACAACCCGGTGAAGATGCTGGGGATGGTGAATCAGGACACGCTGGATGCCGCGGCGGCGGACGAGGGATACCTCACGTCGCTGACTCGGGTGCAGCAGAGCCTGCATTGGCACCTGGGACGGACGCCGTGGCTGAAGGCGGTGGGGAAGGACCCGGCGACGGACCGGCCGTGGACGGTCGCGTACTTCTGTGCGGAGTTCGGGCTCACCGAGTGCTTCCAGATCTACTCGGGGGGCCTTGGGATCCTGGCGGGGGACCACCTCAAGTCGGCGAGCGAGCTGGGGCTGCCGCTGATCGCGGTGGGGCTGCTGTATCGCAACGGGTACTTCCAGCAGTACCTGTCGGCGGACGGGTGGCAGCAGGAGTACTACCCGGACCTGGACTTCTCGAACCTTCCGGTGGCGCCGGTGAAGGGGGCGGACGGGGAGCAGGTGAAGGTGACGGTGACGATGCCGGGGCGGGAGCTGACGGTCGCCTTGTGGAAGGCGATGGTGGGTCGGGTGTCGCTGTACCTGCTGGACACCAACCAGCCGGAGAACTCGGCGGACGACCGGCGGATCACGAGTTCGCTGTACGGCGGCGACATGGAGCTGCGGATCAAGCAGGAGATCGTGCTGGGCATCGGCGGGACGCGGGCGCTGGAGGCGATCGGGATCCGGCCGGACGTGTGCCACATGAACGAGGGGCACTCGGCATTTCTGGCGCTGGAACGGATCGCGAACGTGGTCCGGGAGCGGAACATCAGCTTCGACGAGGCGCGGGAGGCGGCGCGGGCGAGCCACGTGTTCACGACGCACACGCCGGTGCCGGCGGGGATCGACCGGTTCCCGGCGGACATGATGGCGCGGTACTTCAAGGACTACCTGCCGTCGCTGCGGCTGGACATGGAGGGGCTCCTGGCGCTGGGCCGGGAGAACGTGTTCAACAAGAACGAGTTCTTCTCGATGGCGGTGCTGGCGATCCGGACAAGCGACTGGGCGAACGGGGTGTCGAAGCTGCACGGGGAGGTGAGCCGGCAGATGTGGAACGGGATCTGGCCGCAGGTCCCGCAGGACGAGGTGCCGATCACGCACGTGACGAACGGGGTCCACGCGCGGTCGTGGCTGTCGGGCGACCTGATCAACCTGCTCGACCGGTACCTGGGGGCGCGGTGGCAGGCGAACCCGGCGGACCACAACATCTGGAGCGCGATCCACGAGGTGCCGGACGAGGAACTGTGGCGGGTCCACGAGCGTCGGCGGCAGCGGCTGATCGCGTGGGCGCGGCGGGAGCTCCGCAAGCAGTTGCAGAAGCGGGGCACGGGGGATGACGAGGTGCAGGCACGCGTGGATGCGCTGTCGCCGACGGCGCTGACGATCGGGTTTGCGCGGCGGTTCGCGACCTACAAGCGCGGCACGCTCTTCATGCGCGATGCGCAGCGGCTTCTGAAGATCCTCGGCGAGACGGACCGGCCCGTGCAGTTCCTCATCGCGGGCAAGGCGCACCCGGCGGACGGGGGCGGCAAGGACCTGATCCGGCAGATCGTGAAGTTCGCGCGGGACTCGGGCGGGGCCGGCGCGGGCCACCGGATCGTGTTCCTCGAGAACTACGACATCCATGTCGCCCGGTACCTCGTGCAGGGCTGCGACATCTGGCTGAACAACCCCCGGCGCGGGATGGAGGCTTCCGGCACGAGCGGGATGAAGGCCGCGATGAACGGCGTGCTCAACTGCAGCATCCGCGATGGCTGGTGGGACGAGGTGCACGACAACCTCGTGGGCTGGTCGATCGGGCGGGGCGAGGACTATGTGAACCCGGACACGGCGGACCAGCTCGAAAGCCAGGCGTTCTACGACCTGCTGGAGAAGGACATCGTGCCGCTGTTCTACGAGCGGGACGATCACGGGGTGCCGCGGCAGTGGGTTTCGCGGATGAAGGCGTGCATCGCGACGCTGGCGCCGGTGTTCAACACCAACCGGATGGTGCAGGAGTACGCGGAGAAGCTGTACCTGCCGGCCCTGAAGCGGGCGAGGATGCTGGCGGCGGACCACCAGGCGAAGTCGATCGAGCTGGCGCACCAGAAGGTTCGGCTGCGGAACGCGTGGGGGCAGATCGCCATCGAGGACGTGCAGGCCGAGACGAACCGGACGCTGGGCGTGCGGGAGAACCTGGGCGTGAGCGTGACGGTGGACGTCGCGGACCTGTCGGCGGAGGAGATCCGCGTGCAGGTTTACTGCGGCCGGGTGGACAACGACGGGCGGCTGATCGGTGGCACGGCGTCCGACCTGCGGCACGCCGAGTCGCTGGGTGGGGGACGCCACCGGTTCGAGGGCACCGTCTACGCCGCGACCAGCGGGAAGCACGGCTTCGCGATCCGGGTGATCCCCGGCGGCGAGATGTTCGACGACATCGTGGAGCCAGGCATGATGCTCTGGGACGGGCAGCCCGCGGCGAAGGCCGCCGAGTCGGCGCTCGCGGGCGCGGCGTCGTGATCGCGTAGAATCGGGTGATGGCCACGCTGTTTGAGACGTCGGACGACGAGCTGCTGGCGAGCGTCTACCAGAAGCAGGGGCGGACGCTCGACGACCTGCCCTACACGCCCGACTTCGAAGCGATCTTCGAAGCGGTCGCGGGTGGCGAGACGGCCGTGACGCGGGCGGAGCTGTTTCACCGGCTGCACAACCTGCGGAAGGGCGGGAAGCTGCCGCGGCTGGGGAAGGCGAGGGAAGCGGCGCCGCGCCTGTCGCCGGAGCACGAGCGGATCGTCACGGGCCTCGTCGAGGCGGAAGTGGGGCAGTTGTCGCGGCGGGACCGGCTGCCTTACACGGACGCGTTCGACCGGGTCGTGCTGGCGCTGAACAGCCGGGCGGGTCTGAGCCTGTCGCCGCACGACGTGTGGCGGGTGGTGGCGAAGCTGGCGAAGTGAGCAAAGGGGCGATCGTGCGCGAGTGGGAGCTGCTGCGTCACGTGTTTCAGTCGAACGCGTGCCTTGGGCCACGGGTCGTCATCCCGCCGGGCGATGACATGGGCGCGGTGACGGTGGGGGGGCAGGTCATCCTGGTGACGGTGGACCAGGTCGCGGACGGGGTACACGTCGATCTCGCGACGACGCCGATCGAGAAGGTGGGGAGGAAAGCGATCACGCGGAACCTGTCGGACGTGGCGGCGATGGCGGCCAAGCCGGTGGGGTGTGTGGTGGCGGCGAGCCTGCCCCGGACACTGGGGGAGCCGCGGGCGAAGGCGCTCTTCGACGCGATGCGGGCCACCGCGGGGGCATACGACTGCCCGCTCTTCGGCGGAGACGTGTCGATGTCGGACGCGCCGCTGCTGCTGACCGTGACGGTGCTCGCGGAGCCGGCGGGAGTCGACCCGGTGCCGCGGTCGGGGGCCCGGCCGGGGGATATCGTCTACGTGACCGGGCAGCTCGGGGGCAGTCTCGAAACCGTCGGCTGCTCCCCGCCCTACACGCACCACCTGGATTTCGAGCCGCGGCTCAACCTGGCGCGGGCGCTGGCGTCGCACGCCGTGACCCGGCCGACGAGCATGATGGACCTCAGCGACGGGCTCGCGAGCGACCTGCGGCACCTGTGCCAGATGTCGAATGTGTCGGCGCGGGTGCATGCGACGCGGTTGCCCGCCTCCGCGGGGTGCCACCAGGCGGCGGAGAAGTCGGGGCGGGCGTTGTGGGAGCACGCGGTCGGCGACGGCGAGGATTACGAGCTGCTGTTCACCGGGCCGCCCGACAGCGTGCCGGACGAGGTCGATGGTGTTCCGATCACCGCCGTGGGGCACGTTGAAGCGGCGCTGCCGGAAGGGCCACGGGTGACGCTCGCCACGGGCGACGGCACGATCATCGACCTGGCGGAGCGCGGCTGGGAGCACCGCGGATGACGGATGCGGTTGTCGTCGAATCGCGAAGCCTGGAGCAGACGTACGCCCTCGGCGCCGCGGTCGCGGCGCTGTGCGGGCCCGGCGATGTCGTGGCGCTGTCGGGGGAGCTCGGCGCAGGGAAGACGCAGTTCGTCCGCGGCATGGCCCGCGGCCTCGGCATCGACGAGCGGCGGGTGAGCAGCCCGACCTTCGTGATCGCGCACGAGTACGAATCTGCTGACGGGTCTCGGGTGCTGGTACACCTCGACGCTTACCGGCTCGAAGGGCGGGACGATCTCGTATCGCTGGGCTTCGCGGACGACGAAGGCGGCGACCTGCGGGTGGGGGCGGTGATGGCGATCGAGTGGGCGAGCCGGGTTGCGGGCGCGCTTCCGGTGGACCGGCTGGAGGTGACCCTCGAGCACCTCGACGACGGCAGACGACTCACGTTTACCGGTTGCGGAGCGTGGGAGGGGCGTATCATCCCCTTGGCCGAACGCATCCGCGAGATCAATGCATGATGAAGCGATCCAAGAAGCCAGCGAGCGACGCGAACAAGTGCCCCATCTGCAAGGGCGCCGTCCCGGCAGATGAGCCGCACTTCCCGTTTTGCAGCCCGCGTTGCAAACAGATCGATCTGGGCAAATGGCTCAAGGGCGACTACCTCATCAGCCGGCCGATCGAGCATCGGGACCTGGAAGAAGGCGTGGATTAGCGGAACCGCGTCCACGTCTGTTCACTGTGCGAATCGAGCGAGATAGTGCGAATCGAGCGAGATAGTGCGGCGGAAGAGGTGCGTCCGGTTGCCCCGCCGATCCGTCCAGAAGGTAGGCAATCGACCGACGGGCGATCGAGCCGGCGTAAGGGGCGGCGGTCGATGCCGCGTCCGGGAGGCTTCTAAGCGTGGCCCGGGGTGGAGGAGGGGGGGTCGCTGGCGGGGAAGGACTCGTCGATCGCTTCGTCGACTCGGTCCTTGCCGTCTTCTGTCCGCTGGTGCTCGCGGCGCTGCTGATCCTCGCGGGCGTCGGCGGGCTCGGCGGCGTTGCGGTTCCTGTCGTCGTCGCGTGGCATGGCGGGCTCCTGTAACAACTCCTCCGTCCGCCGGGCTGGGTCCGCCGGGCTTGCCCGCTACGGCTGACCCGGCGTGAAGGACGGAGGGTCGCTGGCGGGGAAGGATTCGTAGATGGCCTGATCGACGGCATCCATGTCGTCGTCTTCGATCTGGGGATCAACCTCGCGCTGATCGTCGCTCTTCGGGGCAGCGGTCGCTTCGCCGGTCGGCCTGGGGTCCTCGTCAGCCATGGTGGGATCCTCTCGTCTACCCCATCCTAGGCGCGCCGAATCGCCGGGGCATCAGTCGCTGTCGGCCAGCTCGGCCTGAGCCGCGTGCTGGGCCTCGGGAGAGATGCCGTACACCACGAACCGGGCGCTGACCGGCTCGAACCCGTGGGCCTTGGCGACCTTCTCCCGCAACGCGGAGATCTCGGGGGGGATGGCGAACTCGATGACCCGCTGGGTCTCGACGCACACGAGGTGCCCCTTTGGCTGTCGGCCGTAGGAGAGCTGGTAGTGCGCCTGGCGCGAATCCAGGAGGACCTCGCCGATGATGCCCGCCTGGAGCAGGTGCTTGAGCGTGCGGTAGATGGTCGCCTTGCTGACGCGGGTCTCCTGGTCGCGCATCTCCATGAGGAGCTGGTCGGCCTCGAAGACGCCCTCCTTCTCCAGGACGGCGTTGAGGATCAGTGCCCGCTCGGTGGTGAACTTGAGCCCCTGCCGCTTGAGGAAGCGGCGGAAGATGGAGCACATCGGCGCCATGAGCAGGTCATCGGCGGCATCGGGCGACGCATCGGCCATAGGTCCATTCTACGCCCTGCCGCCGGGGACAGGTGCGGCCGGGGGGCGCGACTGTTATCTTTCGCGACCGAGTGGCGCGAGGAGATGGACGTGACGGCTGAGCCTGTGGGCGTGGGGATGATCGGGTGTGGGACCGTCGGCGGGGGCGTTGCGCAACTGCTGCGGGAGCAGGCCGCCGCCTACGCACGGCGCGCCGGGAGGGCGATCGAGCTCCGCAAGGTCCTCGTGCGGGACCCGGCGAAGGCGTGCGAACGCGAGGGGATCGCGCCCGAGCTGGTCACCGCCGATCCGGAGGCGTTCTTCGCGACCGCGGACATGCCGATCGTGGTCGAAGTCGCGGGCGGGCTGGGCGCGATCGGCGACCACGTCCGCCGGGCGCTGCGGGCGGGGAAGCACGTCGTCACCGCCAACAAGAGCCTCCTGGCGGCGGACGGGGTGGAGCTCTTCTCGCTGGCGCGGGAGCACGGCGTCTGCATCGCCTTCGAGGCGTCGTGCGGCGGCGGGATCCCCTGCGTCACCGGGCTGCAGTTCGGCCTGATGGCGAACCAGATGCGCGGCATCTACGGCATCCTCAACGGCACGTGCAACTACATCCTCACCGAGATGACGCGGAAGGGGAAGACCTACGCGGCGGCCCTCGAGGAGGCCCAGCAGCTCGGCTTCGCCGAGGCCGACCCCACGATGGACGTCTCCGGCCAGGACGCGGCGCAGAAGCTGGCCATCCTCGCGTCGCTGGCGTTCGGCGTGCGGGTCTCGGAGGCGTCCGTGCGGTGCGAGGGCATCGACGGGCTTCAACTCGAGGACATCCGCTTCGGCGCGGAGTTGGGCTACGACATCAAGCTGCTCGCGATCGCTGAACGGGAGGAGACGCCGGGGCGCATCAGCCTGGCGGTGCAGCCGTGTTTCGTCGCCGAGCGGGAGCTGCTTGCCCAGGTCGCGGGGTCCTTCAACGCGCTGTCGATCCACGGCCACGCGGTGGGGCACAGCCTGCTGTACGGCCGGGGCGCGGGGCGGATGCCCACCGCCAGCGCGGTGGTGAGCGACCTGCTCAACGTCGCCAGCGGCTGGTACCCCGGGGCGTTCGCGCAGATGCGGCTGACGCCCGACACGAACGCGGCGGCCGAGGTCGTCGATGCCGACGAGCTGAAGAGCCGGTTCTACCTGCGGATGATGGCGCGCGACGTGCCCGGCGTGATGGCGCAGATCACCGGGATCCTCGGCGGTAAGGGGATCGGCCTGTCGGCCGTCTTGCAGCACGAGGCGAAGGCGGGGCAGTTCGTCCCCGTGGTCGTGACGACACACGACGCCCGACAGGGCGACGTCCATGAGGCCGTGGCGGCGCTCGCGCAGCTCGGGGACATGCACGGCAAGCCGGTCGTCATCCGCATCGTCGACTTCCCCGAATGAGACCGGCTGTTCGAGCTGTCTACGCCCGCCCGGCGTAGGTGTTGAGCAACTCCGGCAGGTGGCTGGTGAAGCCGCCGCGCGTCATCACGCGGTCGGCCCCGCGATGCTTCGCCGCCTGGAGTGCTTCCGTCGCGACGTGCGACCCGAAGGCGATCACCGGGATGCCGGCGTCGAACGCCTTGATGCGGTCGATCAGCTCGAGGCCCGCTTCGCCCGTGTCGAGGTCGAGGAACAGCGCGGTCACCGGCTCGTTGGGCTTGCCATCGTCGACGCGGCGGAGCCGGGAGTCGAGCATCGCGGCGTCCCGCACCGGGCGGGTGACGAGCCCGAGGGCGTCGGCGGTGCCACGGATCTTCGTGGCGAAGATGAGGTCGGCGCAGGAGTAGATCACCATGAAGAGGAGCATAGCTTTCGCGGGTGGAATAGGATGCGTCTGTCCGTCCGAAAGGGAATGAGATGTTCAGCGAAAGTGCGGCGGCGGTGTTGGCCGAACTCGGGTTCCGGATGAATCCCGGGAATCTCTACCAGCAGGAGATCGGGCTGGCCCTGGTCGCGGCGGAGCGGCTCGAACTGCCCCGGCACCTCCGCCTCATCCTCGCCCAGCCGAAGAACGAACTGATCGTGCACTTCCCGGTCAAGCTCGACACGGGCGCCTATCGCCTCTTCAAGGGCTACCGCGTCCAGCACAACAACATCCTCGGGCCCTACAAGGGCGGCATGCGGTACCACCCCGACATCAGCCTGGACCACGTCAAGGCGCTGTCGCTGCTGATGACCATCAAGAACGCCATCGTCCGCCTGCCGTACGGCGGGGCGAAGGGGGGCGTCCAGGTCGACCCGCGGGCGCTCAGCGAGGACGAGCGGATGCGGCTCACCCGGCGGTTCGTCTCGGCCCTGGGCGACAACATCGGCCCCGACCACGACATCCCCGCACCCGACGTCGGCACGAACGCGCAGACGATGGCGTGGATGGCCGACACCTACGTCAACCTCTCGCCCCAGTCCCGCCGCTGGACCGGCCAGGCGGTCGTCACCGGGAAGCCGATCGAGTTCGGCGGGTCGTACGGCCGCGAGGGCGCCACCGGGCAGGGCCTCACCTACGTCCTCGAAGAGCTGCTGCCGGAGCTGAAGATCGACCTCGCGACGATGAGCTTCAGCCTCATCGGCTTCGGCAACGTCGGCTCCTGGACCGCGAAGCTCCTCTGCGAGCGCGGGGCGAAGCTCAAGGCGGTGCTCGACCACGGCGGAGCGATCGTCAACGAAAGCGGGATCGACGCGCAGGCGCTGCAGTTGCACGCCGGGCAGCGGGGGACCGTCGCCGGGTTCCCCGAAGCCGAGGCCGTCAACTCCCACACCTTCTATCGCCTGCCGGTGGACGTGTTCATCCCCGCGGCGCTCGAGCAGATGATCGACGAGGAGAAGGCGGGCATGCTCCAGTGCAAGGTGCTCGTCGAGGCGGCGAACTCGCCGACGACGCCCGCCGGCGAGGACGTCCTCCGCAGCCGGGGCATCGCCGTGCTCCCCGCGGTGCTCTGCAACGCCGGCGGGGTGACGGTCAGCTTCTTCGAGTGGAAGCAGAACCGCCTGCCGGCCCAGTGGAGCGAGGAGCGCGTGCAGACGGAGCTGCGGACGACCATGCGCTCCGCCGCGCAGCGGGTCCGGCTCATGGCGCACCGCCTCGAGTGCGACCTCCGCACCGCTGCCTACAGCACCGCCCTCGAGCACATCGCCCGCGTCTACCGGACGCGGGGCATCTTCCCCTGACGCGGCGGTGAAGGCCGTCGCCTCAAGCGGTGTAGAGGCCGTGCCTCGCGATGTACGCCGCGACAGCGGCCGGCACGAGCCGCTCGATGGGGAGACCCGCCGCCACCCGTTCCCGGACCTCCGTCGCGCTGACCTCCAGCCGCGGCGTCTCCACGAAACGTCGCGCCCAGTCTTCGGCCGAACCCACCGCGGGCGGGTCCCGCAGGAGCTGCTCGCGCGTCTCGGGCGGCCGCACCATCACGAGCGGCTCCGCGAGGCGGACGATCTCCTCCGCCTCCCGCCACCGGGCGAAGAGGCGGTACTGGTCGGCGCCGATGAGCAGGCGTAGCGTCGCCTCCGGCGCGAGCCTCGCCCGCAGGCCGCGCAGCGTGTCGACCGTGTAGCTCGGCCGGCCGTCCGCGGCGCGGTCGAGTTCGTCGGTGAGGATCGTGGCGCACGCCTGATCGCCCAGCGCGAGCCGCAGCATCGCCAGCCGGTGCCGCGGTGGGGTGGGGGGCCGGCCGAGCTTCAGCGGCGATTGCGCAGCGGGGACGTAGGCAACGGCATCGGCGGCGATGCGCTGCCGCACGAGTTCCGGCAGCTCGACGTGCGCCCGCGTGGGCGGATCGAACGTGCCGCCGAAGACGAGGATGTGCCGGGCGTGATGGAGCGTCATGCGAGCCGCTCGCGGATGATACGTTCGGCCTCGTCTGCGAGGCGACCGCTCGCGAGCCGCGCCGCCCGGCCGAGTCGGAGCAGGCTCCCGATCCGCCACGGGCCGGCCGCCGCCCAGAGCGCGGGCGGGAGCAGCCGCGGCCGCCCATCCGGCGTCACCCACGCCTGCGACGCCGCGGGCAGCGCGGTGTCCGCCGGGTCGGTGATCGCCCGCAGGCCGATCAACTCGACGCCCAGCGGACGCATCGCCCGCGCCACGGCGAATGTCTCCATGTCCACCGCGGCGGCGCCGGATGCGGCGAAGAGCCGACGTTTTTCCGCCGCCGTCGAAACGACGCGATCCACCGACACGATCGTTGAACCCGCATCGGCAAGCCCGATCTCGCCACCCCGCTCGTCGCGCACCCGGCCGACGCGGATCACCTCGCCCGGCGTCAGCGCGGGGTCGAGTCCGCCGGCGAATCCGAGGAAGAGGACGCGGGTGATGCCGAGTTCACGCACAGCCGCCCGGACGCGTGCCGCCGCGTGCTCCCCCCCGATGCCGGTCCGCGTGACGTGAACGGGCAGGCCGGCGAGGCGCGGGCGGAGGGGCGCCAGTTCCGTCTCGATCGCCGCCGCCACGAGGATGCGGGGCGAGCCGTTCACGACGCGTTGACGACGTTGCACGCCCGGCCGTCCAGGAAGGCGCGGAGATTGCCCGTCACGATCTCGAGGAGGCGCTGCCGGGCCTCACGCGTGGCCCAGGCGACGTGCGGGGTGATGACGCAGTTGTCCGCGGTGAGGAGCGGGTTGTCGGCCGGCGGCGGCTCGGTGCTGAGCACGTCGAGCCCCGCCCCGGCGATCCGCCCCTCGTTCAGCGCCGTCGCCAGTGCCGCCTCATCGACGAGGGGGCCGCGGCCGGTATTCAGGAGGAACGCCGACCGCTTCATCCTGCCCAGGCGGTCGGCGTTGACCAGGTTGCGCGTCTCGTCCGTCAGCGGGCAGTGCAGCGACACGACGTCGCTCGTCGCGAACAGTTCGTCGACACCCAGCCACTCGACCGGGAACGGCAGCGGCTTGGGCGTGCGGCTGTGGGCGGCGATCCGCATGCCCAGCGCCTGCCCGATCGACGCGACCTTCTGCCCGATGTCTCCCATCCCCACGATGCCCAGTTGCTTCCCCGCCAGTTCGACGAGCGGCTGCGTGGTGAACGCGAAGTCGCTGCTTCGCGCCCACGCGCCGTCCCGCACGGCGCGGGCGTGGTCGCCGACCGCGTTCGCGAGTTCCAGGAGCAGCGCGAACACGTGCTGCGCGACCGACCCGCCGCTGTAGCCCGGGGCGTTGGTCACGGTCACCCCCCGTTCGCGGGCGGCGGCCAGGTCCACGACATTCACCCCCGTCGCGATCACCCCGATGTACCGCAGCCGGGGGAGCGATTCGATCGTTCGGCGAGACAGGACCGCCTTGTTGGTCAGGACGATCTCGGCATCGCCCACCCGCTCGACCACCTGCATCTCCGCGGTGCGCGGGTGGACCTCGACCGTGCCGAGTCGGGCGAGCTCGTCCCAGGTCGGCTCCGCCTCATCGATGACGCGGCCGGGCTCGTTGGGGGTGAGGGTGAAGGCGTCGAGGACGACGATGCGGGGCATGGCAAGCGGGTCCTGATGGGGTCGCGTGGCGCGCTCGATCCCCCCGACGGGAGGGGCTGCGGCCGACAGGCGATGGTAACGGTTCGGGAGTATCATGCCGCGCATGCCGGTGTATCTGGACGATCAGGTGGTCGAGCTTGGCGGGGGTCCGCTCTCGTCGATCTTGCGCGCGGCGAGCGACCGCCTCCGCCCGGATGGCCGGATCATCGCGGAAGTCCGCCTCGACGGGGAGACCGTCCCCGCGGAGGAGTTCGAGACCCGCCCGCTGCCGGACGTGGCCTCGGCCGACCTGCGGCTGTACTCGGCGAACCCGCGGGACCTGGCGATCGACGCGTTGGAGCACGTCCGCGACCGGCTCGCCGCCGCTCGCGAGATCCAGGCCGCCGCCGCCGACCTGCTCCAGCAGGACAAGGCCGCCGAAGCCCTCGCCCAGGTGGGCGAGGCCAACGACGCCTGGATCCAGGCGTACCGGGCCGTGCTCCTCGCCGCCGACGCGGGCGGGATCGACCTCAACACGCTCCGCGTCGGCGGGGATCCCGCTTCGTCCTGCGTCATCGACCTGGTCCGGTCCCTGACCGGCCTCAAGGAGACGCTGACCCACCACGACACCGTCGCCCTGGCGGACGCCCTGGCCTACGAATGGCCCGGCACCACCGACCGATGGGATGCGCTCGTCGCCGCCATGGTCGACGAGCTCGAGCGCGGCGAACGACACTGACGCCCGCCCGCTCGTGCCACGCCCGGAAGATCAGCCATGAAGCCGAACCTCGACCACCCCACGCTCCCGCTCATCAAAGCCCGTTTCCCCGACAAGCGGTTCGTCGCCACCGAGTTCCGCGGCCAGACCACCCTGGTCACCCTCCCCGCCGACGTGCACGAGGTCCTCACCTTCCTCCGGGAGGACCCGGCCTGCGGCTACGACATGCTCTCGGACCTCGCGGGCGTGGATTACCTCAACTACCCCGGCCAGCGGGTCCTGCCCGAGGAGAGCGTCGCCCGCGGGCGGTTCGGCGTCGTCTACAACCTCGTCAACACCCGCGAAACCCGTCGGATCCTCGTCAAGACCATGCTCGACCCGAGCATCGACGCCGAAGGCATCGAGGAGGACCCCGCCCTCGAACTCCCCAGCGTGACGAACCTCTGGCCGGGGGCCGAGTGGATGGAGCGCGAGGTCTACGACATGTTCGGGATCCGCTTCTCGAACCACCCGGACCTGCGGCGGATCCTGCTCTGGGAGAGCTACCCCGCCTGGCCGCTGCGGAAGGAGTACCCGGTGATCGGGCGCGGCGAACGCGAACACTACCGGGTCATCGACCGGGACAGCGCCTGACGCTGGCGGGCGGAACCGGGCCCACGGATCCGCGCCGGGTCCGGGGGAGGGCAAGGGGCATGATGCGACCCGCAGCGACGCGCGGGACGCTTCCTTACGGTCGCGGCTCGTACCTGCGTCGGCTCAGGCGGGGATGGCGCAGCGGAACTGGTCGACCTGGACGGTCGGGTCGGGCTGGCTCAGCCGCTCGCCCGTCAGGCCGTGATCGCCGCAGTTCAGGAACGTCTCCCCGTTGGCTCGGAAGTAGCGGAAGCGATAGGTCCCCGGGCCGAGGTGGTGCCGGACCTCCCAGCGATCTTCATCGACCGGCGTCATCTCGATCCACGCGCTCGGGCCGATGTCCGGCTCCCGCACGAGATAGACCCGCTCCGCGCCGCGGCACCGAACCCGAAACCTCCACGTTTCCCCTGGCGTTAACTGCATGACATACCTTCTCGGCCTCACGCCCTGACGGCCGAGGTCGCTCATCCATGAACCCAGCATGCTGGAAGGGTGCGACTCACTCCCCCAACGACATGCTCGCCAAGTTTAGCGTCCGGGCGACGGGCATCCATCAGAGAAATCCCGATTTCCATGAGCTTTTCATGAGCCTCCAGCACCCGGAAGACCCGGTTTTTCCCGGGGTTCCCGGCGATTCTTCAGTTACGCATCTGATTGTCGGCGGAGTCATTGCGACTTTCCCTTAGAATCGCATTTCACCTTGTCGACCGCCCCGCCCAACGCCGCCGTGCCCCCCGCGCCCCCGGCGCCCCCGGCACCCTCGGCGCCCCCGGTCCTGCGGCTTGGGCTGCTGTGGGTGTTGATCGCTGGCGTCCTCGTCTACGCCAACTCCCTGCGGGCGCCGTTCGTCCTGGACGACCTCCAGATCGTCGACAGCCCCGCGGTCGCGTCGCTCCGGGCGCCCGTCGACTGGCTGGCGATCGAGTCGCGGCCGGTGACGCTCGTGACGCTCCGGCTGAACCACGCGCTCGACCGGGCGCTGGGGGGCAGCGGGCTGCGCCCGCCGATCTACCACGCGACGAACATCCTGATCCACCTCGCGGTCGCCGCGGCGATCTATCACCTGGTCCTGCTGTCCCACCGCCGGTCGGCAGGGGCGCCCGGCTCGGCCGAGGGGGTCGCGCTCGCGGTGGCGCTGCTCTGGGTCGTCCACCCGCTGACGACGCAGGCGGTGACGTACACCATTCAGCGGAGCGAGGCGCTGGCGTCCCTTGGCATCCTGCTCGCGCTCTACGCCGTGGCCCGGGGGGCGGCCGCGAACGGCGGGCGCGCCCGGGCCTGGTACGGCCTGGCGGTCGGGGCGTGCTGGGTCGGGCTCCTGTCGAAGCAGGTGGCGGTGGTGGCGCCGGTGCTCGTGCTCCTCTACGACCGCGCGTTCCTCGCGGGCGGGTTCGCCCCGGCCCTGCGGCGGCGGTGGGGCGTGTACCTGCTCCTGCTGACCCCGCTCGCCCCCCCCCTCGCCGCCGCGCTCGCCGACCTGGCGCTCGGTCTCGCCCCCGCCCCTCCTCCCGCCCCCGCTTCCCCGGTCGCGGCCCAGGCGTCGGCGGGGTTCGACCTCGCGAAGCACTCGGCGGCGGAGTACGCGATGACGCAGCCGCGGTCGATCCTCCACTACCTCCGCCTCGCGGTGCTGCCGCACCCGCTGGTGTTCGACTACGGCTGGTCGGTGTTCACCTCCTGGACCCGCGCCTGGCCGTGGGTGCTGGGTCTCGTCCCATTCCTCGCGGCGGCGGGGGTGTGCCTCGTCCGCGCGCCGCGGGTCGGGTTCATCGCCGCGGCGTTCTTCATCGTCCTCGCGCCGAGTTCGAGCGTGCTGCCCATCGCCGACGTTGTCTACGAGTACCGGGCGTACCTCGCCCTCGCGGCGATCCTGACCCTGCTCGTGCTGGCGGGGGCGTGGCTCGCGGAGCGGGCGCCCCCGGGCGGCCGGCGCGTCGGGCCGGGGCTCGTGGTCGCGGCCGCGGTGGCGCTGGGCGGGGTGACGATGCTGCGCAACCTCGACTACGCCTCCGCGGAGCGGCTGTGGCTCGACACCGCGTCCAAAGCCCCCGCCAACCCCCGGGCCCACCACAACCTCGCGAACGTCTACCTCGAGCAGGGGCGGCTCGCCGAGGCGGTCCCCGCGTTCACCCGCGCGCTGCGGCTCGAGCCGCGGAACGCGCTCGCGCGGACGAACCTGGCCGTCGCCCTGCGCGGGCTCGGCCGGGCGGGAGCGGCGCGGGCGGAACTGGCCGCGGCCCTGCGGCACTACCCCTCGTTCCCCCCCGCGCTGTACCAGATGGGCGTGACCGAGCGGGTCCTCGGCCGGCCGGGCGAGGCGGAGCGGTGGCTCGAACGGGCAACGGCGGCCGACCCGGGGCTGGCCGCGGCGTGGCTCGACCTCGGCACGCTGCGGTACGAGGCCGGCCGGCGTGCGGGGGCCGTCGACGCCTGGCGGCGGGCCGCGGACCTGGGCGCGCGCTCGCCGGCGGTGTTCAACAACCTGGGCCTGGCCGCGGCGCAGGACGGCGACCTCGCCGCCGCCGCGCGCTGGTGGCGGGCGTCGCTCAACCTCGACCCCCACCAGTCGGACACCCGCGCCAACCTCGACCGGGCGCAGGCGATGCTGCGGAGCCCCGACGCGGACGGGGGGGCGGCTCTGCGGGGAGGGTTCCGTGGGCG
>CAZKRE010000070.1:0-15932 GCA_964555075.1 uncultured Phycisphaeraceae bacterium | reverse complement strand
TGCCGCGTCGCGACGCCGAAGGGGCGGGTCTCGGGGGTGATGGACGCCCACTCCAGCGCGTTCTGCACGAGCGCCTGACCGCTGGCGGTGAGCCAGGAGGGGTCGGCGTTGACGGACCACGGCAGGATCACACGGCGGGCGGGGGCGGTGATGCTGTTGATCCCCGTGGCGTCCTTTTCGAGGGCGGCGACGGCGCGGTAGCTGGTGTTGGTGGGGTGCCGGGCGAGCCACTTCGCGTTGGGGGCGAAGGTCCCGGAGAGGTAGCGGAGCTTGGCCGGCTGCTCCGTGATGATCTCCGTCCCGAGGCCGAAGGCGCCGGTGATGTCGTGGCTGGCGTCGAGGACGTGGATGCGGTCGGAGTTGGGGAGCGAGTCGACGTACCCCGTGGAGAAGCCCCACTCGTCGTTGAGCTGGGTCTCGGTCGTGACGGCGCCGCGTTGGACGGCGTTGAGCCGGGTGCCGATGTCGCCGGAGTTGACCGTGGTGGAGACGTAGATCACGCCGACGGCCGCGGCGTGCGCGTTGATCGCGGCGGGGGTGGAGGACCTGACCTCATCGTCGTCGATCAGCTTCACGAGATACCCCCAGCTCTCGAACATCTCCTTCATGCGGATGTCGCCGGGATCGGTCAGCGGGAGCGTGCCGACGATCATCAGCATCGTGCCGGCCCGTGGGATGGGCGTGACGGTCGCACGGACCCGCGCGACGGCGCCGCCCCAGCGCCCTTCGGCCATCATCGGGAACGGCGACTTGTGGTCGCCCGGGAGCGACTCGATCCGGACGCGGTACTCGCCGTCCGCGGCTCCGCTTCCCAGCTCGAACGTCTGGGGCGGGCTGCCCTGGGCGCTGGCCCAGGCGGCGGCGGTGCCGTCGGTGAACCAGGTGTCGTTCTCGCTGAGGTGTCGCAGCGCGAGCCGCATGCCGGACTCGGCGACCGCGCGGGCGCGGGCGTGGGCGTCGACGTTCTCGCGGATGCCGATCGTCGTGGCCTGGCGGCTGACGAACGACAGGGCGACGATCGCCGCGATCGCGACCGCGATCATGACCAGCAGCATCGCGATCCCGCGATCGCGGCGGCCTGGGGCGAGGTGACGGGGTGGGTGGCGCATGATCAGTCGGCGTTCCTCATCCGCGCGGCGCCGACCACGACCGCGCCCGCGTCGGCGGGGCCGAGCGTGACGCGGTAGCTGATGAGCTTCGCGGCCTGGACCTGGGCGGGGGTCGGCGTGCCGGTGTCGAGTCGGCCGAAGCGGAGGTCGAGGGCGGCGACGCCGCTCGCCCACACCTCGGGCGTCCCGCTCAGGAAGCCGGGAACGACGGTGGCGGCGAAGTTGGTGTCGAACTGGTACTTGGTGTCGTTGGCGTCGGTCCAACCACCGGCGGGGGGCGCGGCCTTGTAGGAGGCGAGGTCGCCGGCGCCGGGGTGGAAGCGGAGGACGCGGATCTCCGACCGGTTGGGGCTGCTGTTGACGCGGGCGTCGCCGGTCCAGAGCACGAGGAGGAGCGAGCCGTCGACGGCGGTGTAGGAGGCCAGCGCCATGCGGGAGTAGCGGATGGCGTCGCCGAGCCGGGCGTCGATGGCCTTGTGGCGGGCGGCGAGCCGGCGGAGGTCGTGGTCGCTCCGCGTCCCGTAGGAGACGGCCGAGAGCATCGCGGCGATGGCGGCGCCGATCATCCCGGTGATCGCGAGCCCGATCAGGAGCTCGACGAGGGTCATCCCGCGTTGCAGTGGCCGGCGGCGGCTAACCATCGATCGGCTCCGGGACGAAGTGGGTGACGACCCACCGCTGGCCGTCGGCGGCGGAGACGGTGACGGTGACCCGTTTGCCCGCGGCGGCGCCGCCCGGGGCGTCGGCGCTCATGGCGGTGACGGAAACGCTCCGCGAGAAGAGCTGGTAGGGCGGGGGGTAGGCGGCTCCGGTCGCGTCGCTGACCGCGCCGGCGGCCTGGGTGAAGCCGTGGTAGTCGTCGAGGTCATCGAAGGCGTCGCGGGCGGATTCGTTGTCGGGCGGCTGCGGGTCGTGGTAGGGCTGCGCGAGGACCTCTTCGAGCAGCGCATCGGCGAGGAGGGACGCGCGGACGCCGTGGATCGCCTCGGCCGTCACCGCCTGGCCGGTTGCGACGGCCTGGCAGAACGCGGCGACGGCGATGACGAGGATGACGCTGGCCATCATCGCTTCGAGCAGCGTGAAGCCGTGCCGCCGCGCGTGGCGGTGGCGGCCCCGAGTGGTGCGTGCCGGTCCCATGTGGGGCGTATCGGCTGGAGGGGATGAAGGGTTGAATCCGGGGCCGACCAAACCCGCGGCCGCCGATCGCCGATGAGGGGGGAGTGAGACCGCGCCGCCCAGATCATCAGCACGCCGGCCTGACGCTCGTGGAGCTGTTGATGGTGCTGCTGGTGCTGGGCATCGCGGCGGGGATGGCGATCCCGATGCTCGGGCAGACCGACGGCACCCGGCTCGCCGAGGCGGCCCGGCTGATCGAGGCGGACCTCGCCTACGCCCAGGTCGAGAGCATCAGCCACGCGGACGACCCGCGCGTCGTCGTGTTCGACCCGGCGAACAACCGCTACCACGTCGCCCCGGCGTCCGCGATGGGCACGTCGATCGCGAACCCGGTCGGCGGCGGGGCGTATCGCACGACCTTCGGCAAGGGCCGCGCGGCGGAACTCGGCGGCGTGCGCATCCTCTCCGTGGTGCCCGCGTCGACGCCGGCGAACACGCTCCGGTTCGGCGTGTACGGCCAACTCTGCGCTCCCGGCGATCCGACGTCGAACAGCGGCGCCGACGCCGTCATCACGCTCCGCTGCGGGAACCAGACGGCGACCCTGACGGTCGACGACGTCACGGGCGACGTGACGATCAGCGACGTGTTCTAGCCGCCCTGAGCCCGCTCAGGCGTCGCGGACCGGGTTGGTCAGCGAGCCGATCCCCTCGATCTCGACGGCGACCACGTCCCCTTCCTTCAGGAACACCGGCGGCTTCCGCGCGACGCCGACGCCGGGCGGGGTCCCGGTGAGGATCACCGTGCCCGGCACCAGCGTCGTGTCCTGCGAGAGGAAGGCGATGAGCCGCGCGACGCTGAAGATCATGTCGGCGGTCGTGTCCTGCTGCATGACCTCGCCGTTGAGCCGCGTGGTCAACCGCAGCGACTGCGGGTCGGGCAGCTCGTCGGGGGTGACGAGCGTCGGCCCGAGTGGACAGAAGGTGTCGAAGCTCTTGCCGCGGACCCACTGCCCGCCGCCGGAGTGCTTCTGCCACCGGCGGGCGGAGACGTCGTTGGCGACGGTGTAGCCGAGCACGTGGCCGAGCGCGTCGGCCTCGGGGATGTCCTTGCCCGCCTTGCCGATGACGACGGCGAGCTCGCATTCGTAGTCGACCTCCGGCCCGTGTCGGGAGCAGGCGGGGAGGAGGATCGGCTCGCCGTCGGCGATGGCTGCGGTCGTCGGCTTCATGAAGACGACCGGCTGCTCCGGGATCGCGGCGCCGGTCTCCTCGGCGTGACGGCGGTAGTTGAGCCCGATGCAGAAGATGTTCACCGGGGCGACGGGCGGCAGTCGTCGGGCGATGGTGGCGACCTCCCCGGCGGGCCGGAGCGGGCCCTCCAGCGGGGGGTGGGTGAGCAGTTCGGCCGTGCCGTCGCCCCGGTCGAGGCCGTGGCGGAGGTGGCCCTGGGGGTCGAGAAAGCGGGCGAGCTTCAAGGGGGGCTCCTGGGAGGGGCGGGCGAGGGCTGTATAATCCCCGATTCAGTTGGGGACCGTGCCGCGGGAGCTCGCGGGCGGGCGCCGGCGAGACGCAGGGATGAGGCAAACTACCTTGGCTGAACAGCAAAGCAAACCCGCCGCGGGCGGAGCGGCCGCGAAGCCGGCGTCGGCGACCGGCCCCTCGCCGCGGAAGTGGCAGGATGTGATCGACCCCGCGAAGCGGACCGACGTGCCCGCGGGCCTGTGGATCCGCTGCCCTGAATGCGAGGCGATGCTCTTCCGCAAACAGGTCGAGCAGAACGCCCACGTCTGCCCCGAGTGCGAGCACCACTTCCGCATCGGCGCCTCGCAGCGGATCCAGCAGCTCTGTGACCCCGGCAGCTTCGAGCCGATGTGGGAGGGGCTAACCGCCGTCGACGCCCTGGGGTTCCGCGACCGCAAGACCTACAAGGATCGGCTGAGGGACGAGCAGGCCCGCACGGGGCAGCGGGACGCGCTGCGGGCGGGCCGGGCGTTCATCAAGGGTCGCGGCGTCGTCCTCGCGGTGATGGACAACGACTTCATGATGGCGTCGATGGGCAGCGTGGTCGGCGAGAAGATCACCCGCGCCATCGAGCTGGCGACGCAGGAGGACCGGCCGCTCATCATCGTCTGTGCCGGCGGCGGCGCGCGGATGCAGGAGTCGACCCTCTCGCTCTCGCAGATGATGAAAACCTCCGCCGCGCTGGCGCGGTTCGACGACGCGGGCGGCCTCTACATCGCGCTGCTCACCGACCCGACGACCGGCGGCACGGCCGCGAGCTTCGCCATGCTCGGCGACGTCATCTTCGCCGAGCCCAAGGCGCTCATCGGCTTCACCGGCGCCCGCGTCATCGCGAACACGGTCCGTCAGGAGCTGCCCGAAGGGTTCCAGCGGTCGGAGTTCCTGATGCAGAAGGGCTTCGTGGATCGCGTCGTCCACCGCCGCGACCTCCGCAGCGAGATCAGCCGCGTCATCGACTACGCCGGGAAGTAACCATGCCGCTCCCCCGGCTCCCCCGGATCCCCGCTTGCGGCTTCGCGATCCTGCTGTTCCTGTTGCTCCCGTGCGGCGCCGCGTCGGCCGCGGAGTCGCTGCGGAGTTTCAAGACCCAGTTCTACATCATCCAGACCGATCTCGAAAAAGGCGAAGTCGTCGAGTTCGGCCGGCACATGGACCGCATCTTCGCCCAGTACCAGCGGCGGTTCCAAGGCTTCCGCTCGCGACGCGGCGGGTTGATGTCGGTGTTCCTCTTCCGCGACCGCGACGGGTACGCCGAGTTCATGCGGCGGACGGGCATCGCCGCCGACAACTCGGGCGGGATGTTCTTCGTCAACCCGAGCAGCGAGGGGCTCGCGACCTGGACGGGCGGCCGCAGCCGCAGCGAAGCCTTCGAGGTGCTGCAGCACGAGGGGTTCCACCAGTTCGCGTACAACTACTTCGGGCCGGAGCTCCCGATCTGGGCGAACGAGGGGCTCGCGCAGTACTTCGAGGACGCCCTGCTTGTGGGCGCGCGGCTGGAGGTCGGGCTGGTCGATGACCGGCGGCTCGCGGTGGTCAAGCGGGCGCTCGCCGAGGGCGAAGCGGTGCCGATGCGGGAGCTGCTGACGATCTCCAGCCAGGACTGGGGGCGGACGCTTCAGGCGAACCCGCAGCGATCGATGCTGCTCTACGCGCAGTCGTGGAGCCTGGTCTACTTCCTCGTCCACGCGGACAACGGGAAGTACCAGAAGGCGTTCAGCACCTACCTGGAACTCATCAGCAACGGGCGGGACAGCCGGGCCGCTTTCGAGCGGGCATTCGGCGTCACCGACGCCCGGCCGATCGAGCGGCGGTGGCGGGCGTACATCGAGAGTCTCGAACCCGATCCGGTCACCAGCGCCATCGGCAAGCTCGAGTTCCTCGGGCATGGCCTGCTCTTTGCCCGCGAGGAGAAGGCGACCATCAGCACGCTTGCGCAGCTGCGGGATTTCCTCCGGGAGCGGCGGTTCCGCCTGCAGCGCACGTCCCACGGGGTGCAGGCCGAGTTCAGCGCGACCGACCCTTCGATGTTCCGCTTCACCCGGAAGAACGGCTCGGACGGGGAGTTCGAGATGCTGCCGCCCACGGGGACGGACCTGCCCCCGCGGCTCCGCGCGCCGGGCCTGAAGCCCGAGCCGACGCTGGTCTGGTCCAGGGATGCCGGGGGCGAGGTCGTGCAGGAGGTCGAGTTCCGGTAGCAGCCGGCTGGGCCCGCGGATTCACATCACGACGTCGGTCAGCCCGCCGAGGCCGAGCGGTTCCTTTGTGAAGAACGGTTCCGCGTAGGGCACGCCGATACGGCTGCCCATGTAGCCGTTCATCTGTCGGACCCACGCGACGACCTGCCGATTCTTCTCCGGCAGGACGAACTGCGACTCGTAGGCGTTGATTGCCGCCTCCTTCGCGTCCATCTGCGCGGTGATGTCCATGCAGAAGTGGGGGTTGGCGACCCAGCGCAGGTGCGTCGCGTAGTAGTAGATGACCCACTTGGGGTAGATCGGGTCGCCCGGCAGGTCGATCTTCGTGAGCTTGGCGTCGAAGCGGGCGTCCTCAACGATGCGCGTGACGGCGCGGTGGTCCGGGTGGGCGTCTTCCTCGAACGGGAGGAAGATCATCTGGGCCTGGTGCTCGCGGATCACCGCGGCGGCGGCGTGCCTCGCCTCGAGCGTGTGCTGCACTTGTCGGTTCGGCAAGCCGAGCAGGCGGCGCTTCACGCCCATGATCTCCGCGGCACGGGTCCACTCGCGCTCGCGGATCTCCGGCGAGCCGAGCGGGGTGGGCTCGCCGTTGGTCATGTCGAGCAGCAGGACGTCGTGGCCCTGGCTCGCGAGGCGGATGATCGTGCCGCCCATGCCGAGCTCCTGGTCGTCCGGGTGGGGGCCGACCACGAGGATGTTCGCCATTGTTTGTGCTCCCAAAGAGGCACGGGCACTTAAGTGCCCGTGCCGGAGTCCTTGTGCATCAGTCTCGCATAGAGCGCTTCGAGCTGCGCGGTCATCGCATCCGCGCTGAACCGCTCGCGCACGAGTTTCTGTCCCCGCTCCACCATGGCCGCACGCTCCCGGGGGTGCTCGAACATCCACGCGATCGCGTCCGCGAGGGCCCGCTTGTTGCCGACCGGTGCCAGGCGGCCCGTCTCGCCGTCGATGCAAATCGACGGGATCCCGCCGACGCCGTACGCGACGATCCCGCAGCCGCAGAGCAGCGCCTCGATGAGTGTGCGGCTCTGGCCCTCCTGGTACGACGGCAGCACCTTCACGTCGATCGCCGGCAGCGCCTCGGCCACCTGCTCGTGCGGCAGCAGGCCGGTGAAGATCACGCGCCGCTCGTGCCCCTCCGCCTTCACCCGCCGGACGAGGCGTTCCCGGCTCCAGCCGTCGCCGAGGAACACCAGCTTGAGCTCGCCCAGACGACGGACGAGGTCAGGGAGGATGTCGAGCAGGTCGTCGTGGCCCTTGAGCGCATCGAGCCGGGCGACGATGCCGAGGACGCGCTCGTTCGTGTCGAGGCCCAGCAGGGCGCGGGCGCGCTCGCGTGCCGCGGGCGATGCAGCGAACTTCCCTGCTTCCACACCGCTGGGGATGATGCTGAACTTCTCCCGAGGCGCGATCTCTTTTTGGACGAACGCCTCCACCATTGCCGGGGTGATCGCGACGAGGTGGTGGCACCGCTTCGCCGCCCACTGCTCGAGCGTGACATACAGGTGGTGCACGAGCCGCCGCTGCCGGTCGTGGAAGGGCAGCCCGTGGACCGTGTGAACCACCGCCGGCACGCGCTCGTGCCACGCCGCCGCACGCCCCACGATCCCCGCCTTGCTCGAGTGCGTGTGCACGATGTCCGGCTTTGTCTCCCGGATCAGCTTCCGCAGTTCGCGGTACACCAGCACATCCCGCCCGGGCAGAATCGCCCGCCGCATCGACCGCAGCTCCACCAGCCGCGCGCCGCTGGCAACCGCCTCATCCAGGAGCGATCCCTCCGGCCCGTAGATCGGTCCGAACGCCAGCGTCACCTCGTGCCCCGCCCGCACCTGTGCGGCACAACTGAGGACCGTGTTCTGCTGTGCCCCGCCTTGGATCAGCCGCGTGATGACGTGGAGGACTCTCATGTGCGATGTGGGATGTTCGACATCCGATGTGCCGGACGCGCGAGGGCCCGCTGCCCCGAACATCCCACGTCCAACATCCGACATGGAGCATCAACCCTCATACTTCACCCATTCCAGGTACAGCCCCTCCGGCGGGGCGGTGAACCCAGCGAGGCGCCGGTCGCCGGTCCGCAGCACCTCGTCGATCTGCGACGGCTCCCATCGGCCGTGTCCGATCTCCAGCAGCGTGCCGGCGATGATCCGCACCATGTTGTAGAGGAACCCGCTGCCCGAGATGACGACGTGCACCTCGGGTTCGCCCGACGCGGCCGATTGCTCGACGTCGCAGGCGAAGACGGTGCGCACGGTGGAGAGCCGCCCGTGCCGGGCCGACGCGAAGCCGACGAAGTCCTGCTCGCCGACGAGACGGCTGGCGGCGTCGCGCATCCGCGCCACGTCGACGGGGAACCAGTAGTGGTAGACGTGGCGGCGCAGCCCCAGCGGTCGGCGGGGCGTGTTCCACACCCGGTAGCGGTACTGCTTGTTCGTCGCCCCCTGGATCGCGTCGAACGTATCGGGCACGACCTCCGCCGCGCGCACCTCGACGTCTTCCGGCAGGCGCGAGTTCGCCGCCTCCGCCAGGCGCTCGATCGGGATCGGGCACTTCGCGTCGAACATCGCCACCTGCCCGAACGCGTGGACGCCGCGGTCCGTCCGGCTCGCCCCGACGCTGCTGATCGGCTGCTTGAGCAGTTCGCACAGCGCGGTGTCGAGCACGCCCTGCACCGTCCGCAGGGGCTCCTCACCCGGCGGGTGCTGACGCTGCCAGCCGTGGAACCGGCTGCCGTCGTAGGCGACCGTCAGCTTGTAACGCCGCATCGTCAGGTCGGTCCGGCGGTGGCGTCCCACCTCGCCCGCGTCCGCGTCAGCACTCACCACGTTCGCATCCGACATGCCGGGAGTCTACTGTCTCCGCGCCCGTCAGCCGTCGCCGTTGGGCGACGCGGGCGCACGATGATCCGGCGGCCCCGCGCCGCTCAACGGCGGCGGCCACCGGGAGGGCCCATTCGCGAGGAAAAGTCCTACGCGATCGGGTCCACCGCGCAGCCGAGCAGCCGCTCGCCCGCGGCGCGGACAGCGTCGTCCGGCCCGGCAAGGACGTGGGTCACGCACGTGCCGCTGCGGGTGGTCGGGCCGCGGCCGACGACGAGCGCGGGGTCGTGGTACTCCATCTCGCCGAACCGCCCGAAGGTCAGGTCGTCGCCGTACGCCTGGAGGCAGTCGCCGCCCGTACGCGTCTGGGCGTCGGCGGAGCGGGGGATGTCGACGTAGGGCTCGCCGGGCAGGGTCGGGAAGATCCGGATGATCAGCGTCGACTCCCCGCGCTCGCCCGCGCGGTAGTAGCCCATCCGCCCGGTGGTGTCCTCGGCCCGGATGCCCATCTTGATGCGTCGCTGCAGGTCGATGAGGAACCGCACCCGGTTCCCGTCCGCTTGGACGTGGCGGTCGCCGAACGGGTCGTAGTAGCTCCGCACCCCGCCGCCGTCGCCGATCCGCAGCGGCCGGGTGGTCGGGCAGATGAGCGTGCCGGTCGGCGGGATCTGGAGGATGTCCCATGCCCCGGCGACGGCGCCCTCGTCCCCGTCGTGGAGCGCGAGCGTGTTGATGATCGCGAAGCTTGCGCACTTCACCCCGTCGGGCAGGCCTTCGGGCCTTTCGGCGACGTGTACCTCCCGGTCGACCAGGAACGAGATCGTCTTCTTGACCCGGGTGTCGGTGAGCTCAACCTCGTTGGAGAGGTGGACGCGGGCGTCGTCCGAGCCGACGAGCTCATAGTCGCCCGGGTCGACCTGCTCGGGCGTGGTCGCCCACTTCACGGGGTCTTGCCGGGCGTGTTCGAGGCTGAGCCAGGAGTAGGCGACCTCGGGGGCGATCCAGAGCCGGTCCCCGCCGCCGATCGGCTCGCCCTTCTCTTCGAGGTGGGGGGGGTGGTAGAAGTGATTGCCCTCGACGCCGTCGATCCCGCAGGCGAGCACGCGTGCACCGGGGACGGAGATGAGCAGTTCCCCGTCGCCGCATCGCATCCGCTGGGTCGCGCCGCTTTTCTGCAGCGAGGATTCGAGCGTCGTCAGCACGTCCACCATGATCAGCCTCCTGGAGTTGTCGGGCGATTGTAGCCGGGCCTCCCGATCCCTCGTGGCGGTACCCTCTGGCCGTGGCCCGGATCACCGTCGATCGCTGTGTCTGCCTCGGCCGGACCTTCGCCGACCTGCGGGAGCGGGCCGCGCGGGAGGGGCTGTCCCTCGATCAGATCATGGCGCTGCCGGCGGCGGAGAAGCCGGACGGGCGGCGGTGCGGGACGTGCCGGCCGTACGTGCGGCGGTGCCTGGAGACGGGGCAGGCGGTGTTTCACGAACTGCTGCCTCCCGAGGCCGGATGATGCCCACGCGCGGCGGGTCACGGCTAGAATCCACGAATCATGACGCAATCCTCCACGCCGCTTATCGAAGTCCCCACCCCTGACGCCGGCACCAGGCCGGGCGTCGAGAACGTCGTGATCGTCGGGTCGGGGCCGGCGGGCTGGACGGCGGCGATCTACGCGGCCCGGGCGGCCCTGCAGCCGCTGGTGTTCCCCGGTCGGGCGGCCGGGAAGGACGTCCTCCCGGGCGGGCAGCTCATGCTCACCACCGACGTGGAGAACTTCCCGGGCTTCCCCAAGGGGATCATGGGCCCGGAGATGATGCACCAGTTCTTCCACCAGGCGATGCGCTTCGGCACGCGGGTCGTCACCGACGACGGCGTGAAGACCGGCGACGAACTCGAGCAGCCGTCCCTCTACTACCCGTTCCAGAACGTCACGTCGCTCGACCTGTCGAAGCGGCCGTTCCGCATCGTCGGCGACGGCGGGTACGAGTGCCTCGCCCGGTCGGTCATCATCGCCACCGGGGCCAAAGCCAACTGGCTGGGGCTGCCCAACGAGCAGCGGCTGGCGCAGTCGGGCGGCGGGGTGTCGGCGTGTGCGGTGTGCGACGGGGCGCTGCCCGCCTTCCGGGGGCAGGAACTGGCGGTCGTCGGTGGCGGCGACAGCGCAGTCGAGGAGGCGACCTACCTCGCGAAGTTCGCCAGCAAGGTCTACATCATCCACCGCCGCGACGAGCTGCGAGCCAGCAAGATCATGCAGGAGCGGGCCTTTGTGAACCCGAAGATCGAGGTCCTGTTCAACAAGCAGGTCGTCGACGTGCTGGGCGACACCCACATCTCGGGCGTCCGCC
The DNA here is from genome assembly GCA_964555075.1 of uncultured Phycisphaeraceae bacterium. GTDB lineage: Bacteria > Planctomycetota > Phycisphaerae > Phycisphaerales > Phycisphaeraceae > CAZKRE01. Next base: position 4,833 of record CAZKRE010000070.1, on the reverse strand, counting down.
TGCGCGACAGGGTGACGGGGGAGGAATCGGTCCTGCCGCTCATGGGGTTGTTCATGGGCATCGGCCACACGCCGATCACCGGCTTCCTCGAGGGGCAGCTCGAACTGGAGGAGGGGGGCTACATCAAGCTCGCCGACCCGGGCCGGACGATGACCAGCGTGGAAGGCGTCTTCGCCGCAGGGGATGTGGCGGACCACGTGTACCGGCAGGCGGTGACGGCGGCGGCGATGGGCTGCAAGGCGGCGATCGACGCGGAGCGGTGGCTGGCTGAGAAGGGGATGCTCGACCACTCGACGCCCCAGGCCGGATGGACGTCGTGACACACGGGGGGCGGCGGCGACGCCCGATAACCCCCCGATCGATCGCGTGGGTGGCGAACCTCCGAAGCCCCGGGCGCGAGGGGTCGATCAATCCTGCTGGGCGTCGGTGCCTGGATCGGGCGCTGACGGGTCCTCGCCGAGGAGCCAAGGGGTACGCGTGCAGGCTGAACCACCTCAACTAGCGATCGTCGTGCCGTGCTACAACGAGGAGGCGGCGCTGCCGGAGACCGCGGCACGGCTGCTCGCGGTGCTCGAGCGGATGCGGGCGGCGGGCAAGGTCGCCCCGGTCGGCGGGGCGTGGTTCGTGGATGACGGCAGCAGCGACGGCACGTGGGCGACCATCGAGCGCCTCGTCGGCGAACACCCCGGCCGGGTCAGCGGGATCAAGCTCTCGCGGAACCGGGGGCACCAGAACGCGCTGATGGCGGGGCTGTTCACCGCCGACGGCGACGCCGTCGCCAGCATCGACGCCGACCTGCAGGACAACCCCGATACGATCGAGACGATGGTCGAGGAGTATCTGCGCGGCGCGGACGTGGTTTACGGCGTCCGGTCGGGGCGGACGAAGGACACGCTCTTCAAACGGACGACGGCGCACGGGTTCTACCGCCTGATGCGGATGCTGGGGGTGGACCTGATTTACGACCACGCCGACTTCCGCCTCATGTCCCGCCGGGCGGTGGAGGCGCTGAAAGACTACCCGGAGCGGAACCTGTTCCTGCGGGGGATCGTGCCCCTGGTGGGGTTCCGGTCGGCGATCGTGCGGTACGAGCGGGCGGAGCGGATCGCGGGGGAGAGCAAGTACCCGATCAAGAAGATGGTCCTCTTCGCGCTGGACGGGATCACGTCGTTCTCGGTGGTGCCGCTGACGGCGATCACGTTCCTGGCTTTCGCGGTGTTCGTGGTCGCGTTTGGGATCGGGGTGTGGGCGCTCGGGGTGCGGCTCTTCACCGATGGCACCGTGCCGGGCTGGGCGTCGACGGTGATTCCGATGTATGTTCTCGGTGGCCTCCAGATTCTCTGCATCGGGGTGATCGGGCAATACCTGGGGAAGGTGTACGTCGAGGTCAAGGGCCGGCCCCGCTACATCATCGAACGTGTCGTTGGCAGCCATGACTCGAACGCGGACGTGGGTACTCGTGCTGCTGGTGACGCTGGCGTGGGTCCTCACGGCGTGGGACGGGCGCCTGCACTGGGACGAGCCGGCGTTCCTCTACCAGGCGGCGTATCAGCCCCTCGGTGACCTGCTCGAAGGGGATTTTCAGCCCTCGGGCCTCGAACACTTCACCCTCGCCCGCGTCGCGCACCTGCTGTTCGTCCACGGCGTGTGCCGGGTCGTCGGCCCGGGACCCGTCGCGTTCGCCATCGTCAGCGGCGCCTACGTGTCGCTCCTGCTGGGAACCCTCGGCCTCACGTGGGGGCTCCTCCGGCGGCTCCTGCCGAACCTCACGACGCTGCCGATCGCGATCGGGGTGGCGGCGTTTGCCCCGGTGACGCTGTACCTGGCGTTCAAGACGCTGCAGGAAACACCCGCTCTCTTCTTCACCACCCTCGCGTGTTATGCGCTCGTCCGGGCGACCGACCGGCGCGGATGGATGTGGACCCTGGTGATCGGCGCCAGCCTCGTCGGCGTCGGGCTGACGAAACAGACGACGGCGATCGGCTTTGTATCGTTCGTGCCGGTGTTCGCCGCTTGGCGGGGGATGGGGGTCCGGGATGGGGCGGGCGTGCCCGCCTCGCCGGGCGGGGCGCGGGACGCGGTGCGCGTGCTCGGATTCGCACTCGCGGGGGGGATCTTGTCCCTGATCCTCTGGACGATCGCCCTCGCCGCGATCGGCGTCGACCCGCGGATGTTCCTGGCCTTTGCCGCCAACGTCGCGGCGGAGCGGGAGCCGGTGGCCTCCATGCTGCTCCAGACCGCGCTGGTCGCGGGGGTGCTCTACCTTGCCGTGCCCCTCGCGTTCCTGAGCCCGCGCCGGCGGGAGGCGACGCTGCTGCTGATCTGGCTCGCCTTCTGCACGCTGCCGCTGATCCTGCTGACCCAGAGCATCGAGGTTCGGTACCTCGCGCAGAACCTCCCGCCGCTCTGCGGGCTGATCGCGCTGAGTCTCGAGGGCTTGCGGCGGGTGCTCGCGGACCGGGCCGGGCTCGCGGCGGTGGGCGTCGTGGTGATGGCGGGCGTGATCGCCGCGACCGGTTCCGCGGCGCAGCTCGTTTTTCCGCATGAGGTCGACGCCGACGACTACGCCCGCCTCCTCGCCACGCTCGATGAGGAGCACCGGGACGGCTACGCCATCCTCACCCCGTGGGACTACACCGACTTCCACTACCTGCGCTTCATGTATCCCGGTCGGCGGGTGTACAACGTCCACACCCGGCGGACGCAAAAGGGGACGCCGGACACCGCCTGGACCGCCTCGGTCCAGCGGCGGTGGTACGGAGAGCGGCTGGTGGCGACGCCCGAGGCCCTGGAGCAGACGCCCGGCCCCTGGGTCTACGTGGGCTTCGAACAGGCGTTCCCGGTCGCGAACCTGCGGTGGATCGCGTCGTTCATCCCGCTGGAGGCGGCGCGGGCGGCGGTCGACCGGGAGCTGGCGCGGATGTCGCCGCGGAGCCAGGTCCGCGAGAGCTGGCTGTGGGACCACCCGCGGTACCTGCTCGTCCCGATCGCGGACAGCGGTCACTACCGGGCGTACGCGGTGGAGCCGAAGTCGGTGGCTCGATAGGGCTGCACCCGGAGCCGGGGACGTGTCGATAAGAAGGGCATGCCGTTTCGCCGACTATCGACGCTGATGCTCGTGGTGCTTGCCGCGGTGGCCGGTTATGCGGGCTACCGGATGGTGCGGGGCGACGTGGCCGAGCAGGTGTACCTCGGCCGACTCACGGCCCTGCGGGACGACTACGAGTCGCTTCGTGACCGGTACAACGAGGCGGTCCGGAAGACGGCGGTGACGGAACTGCTCGTGCGCGACGGGCGGGTGTGCGTGACGATCCGCGATGCGTCGGGGGCGGTCCGGACGATCGAGACGGGGGCGGACGCGGGGCGTGAGGTGTACGTCGACTACGTCGTGATCGATGGCCGGCTGTGGATCCGGCGGGTGTTCGATGCGGCGACCCCCGCCGAGCGGGCGACGGTCATCGACCCGGCCCGTGCGGAGGTGTCGTGGGACGCCGACGGGGCCGTGCATGGCAAGGCCATCTACCGCAAGCTGGATGAGGGGCGGTGGACGATCACCGTCACAGGCGATGGCTCGCTGGGCCTCGCACGGACGGGCGAGGGCGAGACGGCGGAACTCGCGTCCGCGCCGCGGGTGAAGGATTACTCGAGGGTGGAGCGGGAGGCCGCCGCCGCGGCGGGCCGGGTCGGGCCGCTCGACGTGGTCCGTCACCTGCTGGGCGGCTGATCGGCGGTGCGGCGGCTTTCGTGCCTCAGGCGGAAGAGCCCGAACATCAGGAGCGCCACCGCGACGAGCATCTCCTTCTGCTCGTTGAGCTGCTCGATGAAGTCGACATAGAACCGGTCGTCGGGCTCGTCGCCGAAGGCGCCGACGTAAAGCTCCTTGACGAACTTCCACGCCAGCGCGACGGCGGTGCAGAAGATCACCGGCCCGTCCGCGACGGCGGGCCGCCAGAACGCGGGCAGGTTCAGCGCCCGGCGGAACTTCCACGCGATCGGCACGCCGAAGATGACCGCCATCAGGTAGACCTGTCCCACGGTCTGCATCGGGATGTCGAGGTTGTTGTGGATGTTGGTCTCGTGCGTCCGAGGCTTGTCGATCTCGGCGATGCCCCAGTACTTGAACGTCTGGCCCCAGCTCACCTCCTCCCCGGCGAGGAAGAAGGAGGCGAGGGCGAGGGAGAGCAGGATGCCCGCCGGGAAGGCCTGGTCGAACCGCTGGTGGAGCGTCGCGCCGGGCGGGAGCGTCGGCCGATCGCGCCACGCCCGCCACGCGGCGAACATGAGCAGCGGCGCCGCGAGGAGCGAGGCGCCGAACGTGATCATCTCGACGGCCTGATACTCGCGGTGCTGGTACTCGAGCACGTAGCGGAGGTAGAAGTCGGGCGCGACGAGGTACGTCAAGATCAGCAGCCCGAGCAGGGCGATCGGGGTCGCGTAGCCGACCCAGCAGATGGCTGGGATCTGCGGGAATCGTGGCGGATCGGTGGGTGCGGGGACGTTCCGGGGCGTGGGCATGCGACGATTCTACTGAGGACCGCCCGACACCACGCCGCCCGCCCGCGCTCGCGCGGTGAGGAGCGGCAGATTCTTCCGCGGGGCGAACATCAGCAGCTCGCCAACCATCTCGTAGCCGACCCGCGGATAGAGCTTCGCTCCCGTGTGGGTGGCGAGGAGGACCGAGTGGGTGGCGCCCGCGGCGCGGTCATCGCGGAGCATGCGGGCGAGCAGCGCTCGGGCGATGCCGCGGCGGCGCAACTTCGGCTGAACGAACACGCTCGCGCACCAGGTCGCGTCGCCGCACGCGACGCTCCGGGTCCAGCCGACGATCTCGCC
>CAZKRE010000069.1:0-16049 GCA_964555075.1 uncultured Phycisphaeraceae bacterium | reverse complement strand
ACTTGGTGCCGGCGACCATCATCGCCAGGTCGAGCACGACGATGCGGCGGTCCGTGAGGATCTCCGGCACGTCGTTGGCGATGATCTTCTGGGCCAGACCCTCGACGATCGCGGTCTTGCCGACGCCGGCCTCACCGAGGAGGACGGGGTTGTTCTTCGTGCGGCGGCAGAGGATCTGGATCAGCCGCTCGATCTCGTTGGCGCGGCCGATCACCGGGTCGAGCGACCCCTCGCGAGCCAGCTCGGTCAGGTCCCGGCCGAAGCTGTCGAGCGCCGGAGTCTTGCTCTTGCCCTTCGCGACGCTGCCGCCTTCCTCGACGCCGCCCGCCTTCGCGGTGCCGGCCTCCTCCGGGTCAACGCCGGCGCCGAGCAGGTTGAGCACCTCCTCGCGGACCTCCTCGAGCTTGAGCCCGAGGTTCATCAGAACCTGCGCGGCGACGCCCTCGTGCTCCCGCAGCAGCCCCAGGAGCAGGTGCTCCGTGCCCACGTAGTTGTGGTTGAGGTTGCGGGCCTCCTCGATGGCGTACTCGATCACCTTCTTGGCCCGGGGGGTCTGGGGCAGCTTGCCCATGGTGACCATGTCCGGACCCGACTTGACGAGCTTTTCCACTTCAAGGCGGACCTTGCGGAGGTCGACGTCCAGATTCTTCAGGACGTTCGCACCAACGCCAGAGCCCTCCTTGACCAGACCGAGCAGGATGTGCTCGGTCCCGATGTACTCGTGGTTGAAGCGCTGCGCCTCTTGATTGGCGAGCGCCATCACCTTGCGAGCACGGTCCGTGAATCGTTCAAACATGCTTGCTCCGCTCGCTTCCCAGAGGGTGGATGGATTCAAACCCGGCGAGGTATTGTAGCCCCTCGGCGCACCGTGTCGCGCCGACAGACTCGCCTCGCCGATACAGTGGCAAACGCGATGCCAATGCCACGCCCATGGACCCCGAACCAGCGGCCCCAAACCGCCTATCGGCGCGCAACAGGGCATGGCCTCAACACTACGACCGCCAAACATCTTTCGTTCGCCAACCCCGCCTGACAGGTTGGCGGTCCGCCCGCCTCTCCCGCCACCGCCCTCCAACAGCGGAATCAGCCCCGTTCCCGCCTCTCCGAATGCGTGTGAGGAAGCCGATTGCAGGGTGCGGGGGCGCTACGTCTTGCGTCTTGTGCCACGAGGCCCAGGCCGTGCCAAACGTCACCGGACGCCCGCACAGCTTGCCCGCGCCCCGGGAAAACGCGAGTCAAGCCATGGCACCTCTTCTCACGCACGTTCTCAGCCGTCGAACAGCCCCAGTTGCCCATCCAGGCTCGGCCGTCTGAAACGGTCGCGACGCAGCGGCCGAATGTCCCGGTTGATCCCGTACTTCCGCGTGAACACGTCGAAGACCGCCGCGATCTGCTTCGCGTGCTCCCCCCGGCCGCGTCGGCGATCCGCCGCGCGGTACAGCTTCCCGTCGTGCGCCTGCCGCAGCAGTGACTCGACATGCGACGCCCGCGCCGGCACGCATCGCTGGAGCCACTCGAGAAACAGCTCCTTGAGCTGGTACGGCAGCCGGAGCATCACCCACGCCGCCCGACGCGCCCCGGCGTCCGCCACCGCCTCCAGGATCGACGGCAGCTCCGTGTCGGTCAGGCCCGGGATGATCGGCGCGATGTTCACGTTTACCCGCACGCCCGCACGGGCCAGCTCCCGGATCACGTGCAGCCGCCGGGTCGGCGACGCCGCCCGCGGCTCCAGTTGCCGCGCCAGGCCGTGATCCAGCGTCACCAGCGTCACCGTCACCGCCCCCGTCCCCTGCTCCGACGCCCTCGCCCAGAGGTCGACGTCCCGGAGCACCAGCGCGCTCTTCGTCATCGTCGAGACCGGCTGCGCACAGTCCACCATCACCCGCAGGCACTGCCGCGAAAGCTCGAGCCGCTTCTCGATCGGCTGGTAGATGTCGGTGATCGCGGACATGACGATCGGCTCCCCCTTCCACGACGGCTTCGCCAGCTCCTGCACCAGCAGCCGCGGAGCCTCCATCTTCGCCACGAGCTTCGTCTCGAAGTCCAAGCCCGACGAGAACCCCAGGTACTCGTGGAACGGACGGGCAAAGCAGTAGATGCAGCCGTGCTCGCAGCCGCGATACGGGTTGACCGTCCAGTCGAACGGCACGTCCGATGTGGCGGCGACCCGATTGATGATCGTCTGCGTGCTGTCGCGGTAGACGCGGGTCGGCACGCGACACGCCTCGCCTGCCTCCGGCTCCCGCTGCTCGTCATCGAGGAAGTCGCCCAGCACGTGCAGCCGCACCGGCTCGAACCGGTTCCCCGGATTCAGCCCCGCCCCCCGCCCCCGGGCGGGGCCATGACACAGCGCATCCCGATACTCGTATTCGGGCCCAGCCATATACCTAACATACACCAAACCCGCTCCGGATGCAAGATCTTTCCGACCGATTTAAATGTCTGTCTCGCGTCCGGCTCCCGTGGCAGATGGGAGGCGCCACGGGTTCACGGGGGCGGCGGATCGCTGTTGTCGTTGCTGAGCCAGCCCGCTACAACCCACGCCGATGCTCGAGTCCCTGCCGCTCATCCTCGCTCAGGCCGACCCGACGACGGCGGCGCCGCTCGCGCCCCTCGCCGCCGCGAAGCCCTGGTGGCAGCTCATCGTCGAGAACAGCCTGGCGCTGACGATCACCTTCATTTTCCTCGCCGCGATCCTCAGCGTCGTCCTGACACAGCGGCGGCGGGACAAGTGCCTCAAGCTCCTCCACGACTTCCATGTCACCTACCTCACCACCGCGGGGGTGCCGGTCTGGGGCGACCTGATCGTCTACTCCAGCGGGATCGAGCTGACGTTCGACGCCCCCCATCGGACGCGCCGCGGCCTGCCGAAGAGTTCGGCGATGGTCTACCAGAAAGACATGGCCAGCACGCTCGCCATCTGCCGCGTCGACTACGGGCTCACCGAGACGGAGCGGCGTCAACGCGATGCCCAGGTCCGCCGTACGTTTCGCCCCAACATCTTCCGCCGCGCCATGCGGTGGTTCCGCAACCTGTTGGCGACGCTGAAAGACGCCTTCAGCCAGGCGCTGAACGCCATGATCGGGGCGCTGCTGAAGACCCGTGCCCCAACCACGCTGGCGGAGCAGGAGGCCCGCGTGCAGCAGATCGGGCAGACGGTCCTGGGGGCCACCGCCAACGCCTACGAGCCCATCCTTGAGGCTCACATCGGTAAACCGGTCGTGCTCAAGCTCCAGGGGCCGGCCGAGCCGACGAACAAGGCCAACGAGATCGCGGGCTACCTGGTGGATTACAACGACGCCTACGTGGCCGTCTTCAACGTCGATCACACGCCCGAGGAGCGGATCGAGCTCGAGCTCAGCGAGTCGATGGAGCGTCCGAACCTGCGTGTCGAGCTGCTCGAGAGCGACGTGACGGTTTCCAACCCGGGGCCGGACGTGATCGTGGTCAAGTCGATGAGCGTCGGCGAGACGGACCCCGGTGGCACGGGGGAAGCGATGGGATCGGGTGTCTCGAAAGCCTGCGACGACCGGTTCTGCGAGTTGGCGGTGCCGCTGCTGGTGGGTTGCCGGCTGACGATCCGCCGCACGCCCGGTCGACCGGTGAAGCTGGTGCTGGAGCGGACGATGCGTTTGGATATCGTCGCCCCGCGGTCGCTGGCGACGGTGAACTTCGCCGCCGAGACCGAGCTGCCGCGCGACCGGCGCTGGTTCGGGCTCGCGCCGGAGCACGAGGCGGAGCAGGACACGGGCGTTGCCGAGAGGGAGCGGCCGTGGCCGAAGCGGCTTTTCCGATGACGACGCGGCGCCCCCACAAGCTGGACCTCTACCGGCTCGCGGTTCAGCACCCGCCCGCCGAGGTGGCCTTTCTCCGGCGCGCCTATACGCACTACTTCCCGCGCCACGAGCCGACGCGGCTGCGGGAGGACTTCTGCGGCTCCGCGGCCGTTGCCGCCGAATGGGTCGCGCTCGACGAGGACCACCGCGCACTGGGGGTCGACACCCATCGGCCGACGCTGCGGTGGGCGGACCGCCGCGCGACCCGCGTGCTCGGCAGCCGGGCGCAGGACCTGCACCTCATCCACGCGGACGTCCTCGAAGTGACGGCGCCGCGGGTCGACATCGTCTGCGCCCTCAACTTCAGCGCGTTCATCTACCACACCCGCCCTTCCCTGCTGCGGTATCTCCGCCACGCCCGACGGTGCCTCGATCGGCGGGGCCTCTTCGTGCTCGACACCTTCGGCGGGCCGGGGGCGATACGGCCGGGCGTGCAGACCCGGCGGGTCACGCCCCCCGCGGATGAGGCGACGCCGCCCTTCACCTACCGATGGGAGCAGCGTGCGTTCGATCACGCCACCGCGCGGATCGACTGCCGCATCCACTTCGACCTGCCGGGCCGACCGATGCATCGCGTCCGGGATGCCTTCCGCTACGACTGGCGGCTGTGGACGCTGCCGGAACTCCGCGAGCTGGTGGGCGAGGCGGGATTCGACCGGGTGGACGTCTGGTGCGACGGGTTCGACCCGGCGCGAGGGACGAGCGACGGGCTTTACCGGCCGGTTGGGAGCCTGCCCGCCCGGGAGGACTGGGTGGCGTATGTGGTGGCCGTGGATGCGGGCGCGCAGCGCGGCTGAGTGAGGCGCGGTCGAATCAACCCGTAACCATTGGCCTCAACGTTTGTTATGGAAGCGGAGAAAGGTTCGGCCGCTCGCGGGGGTGCTGCGGGGCCGGCGCGAGAATGCCGGTGAACCGTTGTCAGATGGCATTGCATCCAGACGCTTTATGACGCAGAATACCCGTGCGGCCTTCGGGCCGCCGCCCGACGCCCGAACGACGGCTTGACGGATGCTCGCGATCTCCGCGGGCGTGTCGAGCCCGCCGCTTCGACCGCCACGATCCAAGGGACGACTCAGTGCTGATCCTCATCGTTGCCGGAGGCCCGGACAAGGGTCGTATCTACGAGCTGAACGAAGACCAACCGGTCATCCTTGGACGCGAGGGAGACCAGATCCGCCTCAACGATCGCAAGTGCTCCCGCAAGCACGCGAAGATCTGGGCCGAGGGCGGCAAGTGGTACGTGCGGGACCTCAACTCCCGGCACGGCACCCACGTCAACGCGACCCAGGTCGAGAACCGCCACGAACTGCAGGACGGCGACCACGTCCAGATCGGCAGCACGCTCTTCGTGCTCGCCCGGCTCGTCGCGGAGCACGCCGAACGTACCGCGCTGCTGGGTGACCCGGCCTCGATGAACACGGGCACGGCACCTTTGGCGAAGCTGGTCCGCCCGCGCGTCCTCGCGGGTGGTGCGGCCGCGGCGGCCGCGCTGATCCTCGGATCGAACGCCGCCCTCTACCTGGCGTCGAAGCACCAGAACGACCGGCTGTACTCCGAGGTCCAATCGGCCCGCACGCAGACCCAGCGCACCGAGAAGCTCCTCGAGGAGGTGCGCGGCAGCGGCGCCATGGCGGCGGGCAACGAGACGCTTCAGGAAATTTTGGCGGCGGTCCAGGCGCAGAAGCAGCAGGAGACCCTGCTCGCACAGATCGCAGACGCGGTGAAGTCGCAGCCGGAGCAGGTGGCGATCCTCCGGGACGTGGTCGCAAAGCTCGACGCCCAGCCGCAGACCCACGCCAAGACGCAGGAGATGCTGGCCACCGTGCTGGAGCGGGTCGAGTCGCAGCCACAGGTGGACCTGACGCCGCTGGTGGCGGAGGTGAAGGCGGTCGCCGATGCCGCGCGTCAGCAGCAGCAGACGCTGGTGGCCCGCGCAGATCGGCACGAGACGCTGCTCCGCGATTCGCTTGCGCAGTTCCAGGAGGCCGCGGCGGCCGATCCCGAGCTCGCCGCGACGCTCGAGCGGGCGGTCGCGTCCAACGCCGGCAACGCCGAGATGCTCCAGCAGATCCTCGCCAACCTCGACCAGCAGAAGGCGCTGGCGGCGGAGATCGGCGGCCTGCGGGCCGCGCTCGAGGCCGAGCCCCGGGCGACGCAGGCGGTGGTGCGGGAGATCATCGAGTCGCTGCCCCCCAACAACGACGCGGCCGTCCTCGCCGCCGTGCAGGAGATCCGCCGGTCGCTCCCGCAGAACGTCGGCGAGAAGCTCGACGACCTGCTCGCGCGGCTGGACCAGCCGCAGGGCACGACGGACCAGCTCGCGGCCGCGCTCAAGGCGGCACTCGACGAGCGGGCGGTGGTCGGGAGCGAGGCGCTCGACCAGCTTGCCACCCGGCTCGAGGCTCAGCCCACCCGGGACGACCTGCACGGCGCGGTCGCCGCGGCCGCGGCGAAGCCCGCCGACCGCGTCCTCGCCCGGCTCGACGAGCTGGCGAAGGCGCAGCCGACGGCCGAGCAACTGCTGGCGGCGTTGCGGGCGGCCGACCAGGAGCCGGACCCGACGCTCGTGGCGAAGCTCGACGACATCCAGCAGCAGCTCGAAGCCTCCCGCGCCGCCGCTGCGGCGGGAGGTGATGATGAACTCGCCGCCGCGCTGGCGTCGAACACGCGGGCGACTCAGCAGTTGATCAGCGACGTGCTGGCGGAGGTCCGCAACCGCGAGCCGCTCGACGCCCTGCGGTCCGAGGTGCGGAAGCTGGCCGAGAGCCGGGGCGGCAATCCCGAGGAGGCGCTCGCGCAGGTGCTGGCGGCGGTGAAGGAGCGTGGCCCGAGCGACGCCGACGCCCGGCTGGCGGAGATGCACGAACTCATCCGCGCGTGGCCCGAGCACACCGAGTCGATGCTCAAGGAGATGGTCGCCGCGATCGCCGAGTCTCGCGATCCGGAGGCCGAGGCGATCCAGGGCGTGCTGGGCGACATCAAGCGTCGGGCGCTGGCGCGGATCGACGAGCTCGATCACGCGATCCGCAGCGACATCCGCTCCGGGCTCACGCAGGAGCTCGACGCCGCGGCCGCCCCCGCGGTCCCGGCGGCGTCCCGTGGCCGGGCGACGCGTTCCGCCGTCCTCCACGATGCGCAGGAGAACGCGGTCAACCCGGCGACGGGCCTCTCGAAGACCGAGGAGGCCTATCAGGCGGCGTTCGAGACGGGCAAGCCGATCCGCATCGGCGCGGGGGTGATCAACGCCTCGACGGGCGAAGTCTCCGAGGGTCGGACGCTCGACCCGGGCGCCGCGAAGGCGGCGGGGATGAAGACCTGGCGGGAGTGGTACAACTACGACCAGCTCGCCGAGCAGATGCGGCTGCAGAAGCAGGCGCTGCGTTACCGCGGCGACAATCCGCGGACCGACGTGATCACGCTCCCGCCGAACAGGGCGACCCGGATCGAGCAGGCGACGCCCGACCGCGACACGGTTCAGGACGACGGCTGATCGCCCCGCAGTTCCCGCCACACGGCCCGGAAATCCGCGGGCGGTTCCACTTCGCCGTGGATCGCTCCGAGCGAGACGCGGTGCGCGTGGAGCATCGGGCGGTGAGCACCGGCGGTCGGCTGGCCGCCGTAGAGCGTGTCGCCCACGAGCGGGTGGCCGAGGTGGGCGAGCATCGCGCGGATCTGGTGCAGGAACCCCGTCCCGAGATCGACTTCGACGAGCGTCGCCTGCGGCGCCGCCTCCCGAACGTTCCAACGCAGTGAGCAGCGGCGGGCGGCTCGACCCGCGGCGGAGGGCGCAACGACCCGCACCCGCGCCGGCCGGTGCTGAGCGACGGTGAGGTGCATCGATTCCTCGCGGCCGCCCACGAGCCGACCGTGGGCGATCGCGAGGTACCGTTTCGCGATGCCGCGAGAGGTGAACGCGGCACGGAGCCGCTCCCATGCCGGCTGAGTCCGCGCGAAGAGCAGCACGCCGGAGGTCTCGACGTCGAGCCGGTGGACGACGCCGCTCCGCAGCCCGCCCTCGCCCACGCCGATGACCTGGGGGTAGCGGGCGACGAGGGCGTTGAGCACGGTTCCGGTCTCGTCGGGCCGGAGCGGGTGAACCGCGACGCCGGCGGGCTTGTCCACGATCAGCCAGTCGTCCCCGCTCGCGACGATCGCCAGCGGCAGGTCGGGCTGGGGGATCGGGGTGGCGGTCGCGGGATGCGCGAAGGGGTCCACCTCCACACGGTCGCCCGCGGCGAGGGTCGCCCCCTTGCCCGGCGCCCGTCGGCCGTTGAGGCGCACCGCCCCATCATCGAGCAGCCGCTTCGCCTGTGCCCGGGACAGCCCGAGGTGGCGGACCAGCAGCGCGTCGAGCCGACCGCCCGCGTGGGCGTCGGTGACGAGGATGGTGATCGCGTCCTGTTCGCGCACGGCAGAGCTTACGGCGGGTCCGCCGCGCGTGCCGCCGTGGGCGTGCGATCAGCCGCCCATCAGGGAGTCGAGCCCGGGGAGGTTCAGGCCGCCGGCGAGGTTGGTCATCTCCTCGCGGGCGAGTTCCTGGCCCCGCCGCATCGCCTCGTTGGTCGCCGAGACGATCAACTCCTCGATGATCGCCCGGTTCTCCTCAGCGGCCGGCCCGGTGAGGGTTGCGATCATGGCCGGGTCGAGCGCGACGCGGACGACCTCGAGCTTGCCGTTGACCGTCACGCGGACAGCGCCCGCGCCGGCGTCGGCTTCGACGGTCTTACGGGCGAGCTCCGCCTGCATCTGCTCGAACTTCGCCTTCAGCTCCTCACGGTTGCCCATGAGCGAGCCCAGCGCCTTCATCGCCTTGAGTTGGTCAAACATCAGTCGTCTTCATCCTCGGGTTCGGGGTCGGGGTCCGCGTCGAGCGGGTCGAGCGGGGTGTTCGCGGCGGCCGGCGGCGCCGGCTCGTCGTCCGCGGGTGCATTCGGATCGGGCTCGCCCTCTTCGCGGGCGTCGATGAGCATCGCGTCCGGGAACGCCTGCATCGCGACTCGGACCAGGGGCAACCGCAGCGCGGCCCGCCGGTCGAGCTGCCCCGGTCGCGGCGGCGGGGGCGGGTTGTCGTTGTCCGCGTCGGCGGGGGCGGATGCGGGGTCGGCATCGGTTCGCAGCTCGATCCGCGTCCGGCTGCCGCGCAGCTCGGTCACGACCTGCGCCACGACTTCGAGCCGCGGCGGCGTCGCGACGTGCTGCACCTCCCGCTGCCCCGGCGCAATGGCGAGAACGAGCGTATCACCCTCCAGGCCGACCGGTCGCAGGTGGCGAAGGAACACGAAGGACGGCCGGTCGGCGAGCCGCTTCTGCGCGGCGAGCCAGAGTTCGGCGGGGCTGGCGTTCGCGGGGACGTGGGCGGGCGGGACGACGCGTGGCGGCGAGGCGGGCGCGGGCGCTGGGGTCGCGAGGTGCGTCGCCGCGCCGGGGGACGGCGACGCGGCTGGCTGGGGCGGCGGGGCTGGGGCCGGCCGCTGCACCGCGGTGCGGCCAGCGGCCGTCAGGCTTTTTTTATCGGGGCGCCTTGGCCGGCGAGCAGCGCGGTGACGTCCGCCATCTTCTCCGCCAGCGCGAGCCGGACCACCGCCGCGTCGAGCAGCGCGCGGGGCGTGGAGCTCGCCTTCGACGCCCGGCCGAGGTTCTCCAGCAGCGCGATCATGTACGTCAGCGCCGCCGCGTCGAAACCGGACGCCTGCTCCGCCGCCGCGGCCCGGGCGTCGTCAGAGAGCTCGACCAGGTCGCTGTCCCGGCCGCACGCGGCGATGAGCATGAGCTGCCGGAGACGGTCGATGAGCACGTCCACGAGCTGATCCTGACCAATCCCGCGGTTGAGCAGGTCGGCGGTGCGCTCGAGCGTGGCTTTGACGTCGCCGGCCGCGATCGCGTCGACGAGATTCACGACCAGGTCCCGGTCGGGCAGCCCGAACATCTCCTCGAGCGTCTTGCTGGTGAGCGGCGACTGCCCGGTGGCGATGAGGCGATCGAGCAGTGAAAGCCCGTCGCGCATCGAGCCGTTGGCGAGGCGGGCGACCTGGAAGACGGCCTCGTCGTCCGCCTGGATCGACTCGCGGTTGAGGACGTCGCGGAGGTGGCCGGCGATCTGAACGACCGGGATATTGCGGAAGTCGAACCGCTGGCAGCGGGACTGGATGGTGGGCGGGACCTTGTGCGGCTCGGTCGTCGCGAGGATGAACTTCACGTGGGCGGGCGGCTCCTCCATGGTCTTGAGGAGCGTGTTGAAGGCCTCCCGCGTGAGCATGTGGACTTCGTCGATGATGTAGATCTTGAACTTCGCGTTGCCGGTCGGGGAGAGGGTGGCCCCGGCGATGAGCTGGCGGGCCTCCTCGACGGAGCGGTTGGAGGCGGCGTCGATCTCGATGACGTTGAGGTCCTCGCCGCGCATGATGGCGTCGGCCATGCGCTGCTGGACGTCTTGAGGCGGGTAATCGGCGTCACCCGGCCCTTCGGCTCCGCTGCGCTTCGCCTCGGGGCCGGCGTGCTGAAGCTGCTCGCCGAGCTTCGGGGCGTCCTCGACGGTGTCGGGGGCGTTGAGGGCACGCGCAAAGATGCGAGCCATGGAGGTCTTGCCGACGCCGCGGGTGCCGGAGAAGAGGTAGGCGTGGGCGACGCGGTTGTAGGCGATCGCGTTGCGGAGCGTCTGGGCGATCGGTTCCTGCCCGATGACGCCTCCGAAGGAGGTGGAGCGGTACCGTCTTGCGAGGACGACGTAGGCCATGGGCGGCTTGAGACTCGGGGCTCGGGGCTTGAGGAGAAAAATCCGCGAGGCCGAGCCTCAAGCCTCAAGTCCCAAGCCGGACAAGGCCGCGGGGGCAGGCGACCAGGACACCGTCGGCACCGGGCGTGCGACGCTTAGGGCTGCTCCGGTCAAGGCCTGACCCGGTTCACGAGCCCACCCGTGCAACGGGCCCGGCCGCCTGCCTCCGCGGCCCACGTGAAGGGGCGACGATACCGATCCGCCGCGGAACCCGCAACCGCCTTGGCGTCGGGCGGTGGCGAATCTATGCTACGGGTATCATAACGCGGGTTTACGCCCGTCTTTCGGCCATGTCCCCAGAAGGGTCCAGCATGATCTTGTCGATTCTCCGGGGGGCCTTTGTCCTCCTCGCCACCTCGGTGGCGGCCCTTTACGTCATCTCCTGGCAGCGTGAACTGGCCGACAACAACCAGCAGGTCACGTTCGGCACGATCGTGCTCATGCTGGTCCTGTCGCTGGGCGTGGCGGCCGTCGTCGTCGCGGTCGACATGTTCACCCGCCGCAAGAAGCTCGCCGCGGTCTCGGGCATCTTCCTCGGCCTGATCGCGGGACTGCTCGCGGCGTACGCGCTCTCCTTCGTGGTGGATCTCGTGGGCGTCCTCTTTGCACCGCCCGGCTCGGGCAACCCGCTCCACGAGAACCCGGCGCGGGTCTCCTTCTTCGAACTACTCGAGGGTGTGAAGGTCGTCATTGGCCTGATCACGTGCTACCTCGGGATCTCCCTGGTGATCCAGACCAAGGACGACTTCCGGTTCGTGATCCCCTACGTCGAGTTCGCGAAGCAGATCCGCGGCAACCGCCCCACCATCCTCGACACCTCGGTGATCGTCGACGGGCGGATCGTGGACATCGTCGAGACCCGGCTGCTGCAGGGCACGCTCGTGGTGCCGAAGTTCGTGCTCAACGAGTTGCAGACGATCGCGGACTCGGCGGACAAGCTCCGCCGGGCACGCGGGCGCCGGGGGTTGGACGTCCTCCAGCGGCTGCGGAACAACGAGTTCGTCGAGGTCCACATCGACGAGACCGACCCCGAGGGGGCGGCGGTGGATGCGAAGCTGATCTCGCTCGCCCAGGAGAATCAGGGGCGGGTGATGACCAACGACTACAACCTCAACAAAATCGCGACGCTGCGTGGCGTCGACGTAATCAACCTCAACGACCTGGCGAAGGCGCTGCGGCCGGTGGTGCTGCCGGGCGAGCACATGCGGGTGCGGGTCGTCAAGCCGGGCGAGACGCCCCACCAAGGCGTGGGCTACCTCGACGACGGGACGATGGTCGTCGTCGAAGGCGGCCGGGCCCACCTCAACGAGGAGGTCGACCTGACGGTCACGAGCACGCTGCAGACTTCGGCCGGCCGGATGATCTTCGGGCGGTTCGAATCGGCAGCGGGCGGGGAAGGGACCGAAGCTCCTCCTCCGGGCGAGCAGCGTGAGCAGGCTGCGGCGGTCCCGACCGAGGCCGGCAACTCGGGCGAGCCGAGCGCCGACGGCGCCCGCGGCCCGGGCGCCCCCCCGGCAACGCGGCCGCCACGCCGGATCGGCGGCGGCGGGCTTGGCGGTGGGCGGAATCCGCGGCGGACACGCTGACCCAGTCAGGCGACCGGCACGCACTCGTCCACCACGCCCACGGCGTGCGCGACGGCTGCCTGCTGCGCGGCTTCGCGGACCCGGGAGATCACCCGGTCCGCTTCCATGCGGAGGATCGTCAGCCGCGTCTCCACGGTCGTCTGCGGCAGGTTCAGGACGAGCGCGACCTCCGCGAGGGTCAGGCCGTCCGCCATCGAGAGCAGCAGGATGTAGCGATCGGTCTGGGGGAGGCTCTGAACGTAGGCTTTGAGGTGCGCGGCGTCGGTCCGTGACATTCGTTCCTCCAGGAACAGAGATACCAGTGAGGCGGACGGTTCCGCCGAAAGCCCCCCGACACATGACTCGGAGCCCCACATCCTGCGGCGGCGCCATCGAGATCTGAGTGTATCAGGGAATCGCTCCTTCCGGAATGGGTATTTTCCTTACCGGAAAAAATGCAGTACTACCCTCGCACCAGACGCCACTGCCGGTCGAGCCGCTTGGCCGAAACCGGCAGCGAAGTACCGATTTCCTGGGCGAAGAGCTGAACGCGGTACTCCTCGAGGAACCAGCGGTAGGTGTCGAGCTGCGGGTCCTGAATACCCTGCCTGCGGTGCTGCTCGCGGCGTTGGATGAACTGCCGCCAGCGAGGGGCGAAGTCGGCCATGGCCCGGGCATCCCGCGGCACGCCGCCGCCGCGGAGCTTGCCGAGCCTCGCCTGCAGCCCGCCGAGGTAGCGGGGGTATTGGACGAGCCAGGCCCAGGGGGTGTCGGTGACGAAGTTCGGCCGCATCAGCTCGTGCAGGTGCGCGTGAGCGTCGCTGATGATCGCCTCCCAGCCGGGGGCGGTGGGCGTCTGATGGAGCGTCAGCGCCGCGCGGTGATAGGTCTCGGCAATCTGGCCGAGGACGCGGACCACCTCGTCCACCGCACCGTTCAGCCGGTTCCAACCCGCATTGAGCCGGTCCTCCCAGGCCGCCGCGTTGCGCACGATCGACCCGGCATCGACCACGGCTCGTTCGGCGGCGAGTTCGGTCATCTGCCGCTTGAGGTCGGCGGCGGGGAGGACCGCCGAGAGCTTCACCGCGATCGATTCCATCGTCGGGGCACGCTCGATCTGGAAGCGTGCCTCCCGACCCAACTCGAGCACCGCCAGCCGGCGCAGCCCTGCGCGGGTCGACTGCTCGGCCCGGTCGGGCGCATCGAACAGCCGCAGCCCGACCGCGTCGCCCTGATCCACGAGGGCGGGATAGCCGACGAGGCCGACGCCCGCGCGTCGGACCTCGATCTGATCCGGCAGCTCGCCGAAGTCCCAGCGCCGGAGGCCGTCGCGGTTGAACCGGTCGTCTGCCAGATCCGTGAAGGTTTCGGTGGCCTCGACGCCGAACTCCTCCCGCAGCTTGCCGACGTCGCGGCCGAGCGCGAGCGGCTTGCCGCGATGGTCGACGACGCGGACGTTCATCCGCAGGTGCGGGGGCAGCTCGATGCCGGCGAAGGCCTCGGGGGCGATGTGGGCCTGAGCGGAGGCGCGGAGCGCGGCGGCAAGGGCGTCGAGCAGCGGCCCGCTGGCGTATTCCATCCGCTCCACCGCGCGGGCCGCGAAGTCGGGCGCCGGGACGAACGCCTTGCGGAGGTGCTTGGGCAGGCCGCGGATCAGCTCCGTGACCTTCTCCCGGAGCAGGCCCGGCACGAGCCAGTCGAGCCGGTTGGGGTCGAGCTGGTTGAGTGCCGGCAGCGGGCAGATGACGGTGACGCCGTCTTCCGCGGTGCCGGGTTCGAGGTGGTACTCGAGCGGCAGGCGCATCGTGCCGACCCGCAGGTGGTCGGGGAAGGCGTGCTGGGTGATGTCGGCGGCGCTGCCGGCGAGCAGGTCGCGCTCGGACATGAAGAGCAGCCGCGCGTTGGGCCGCTGGGCCTCCTTGCGCCACCGCTCGAAGCTGGCGCGGTCGAAGACGTGCGCGGGCAGCCGGCGGTCGTAGAACGCGAAGCGGGCCTTCTCGTCGGCGAGGATGTCGCGCCGCCGGGCCTTGGCCTCGACCTTCTCCAGCCGCTCCATCAGAGCGGCGTTGTGCTCGAGGAACTCGTGCCGGCCGCCGTCGAGCTCCCCCATGACGAGCGCGTGGTGGATGAAGATCTCGCGTGCCTCGGCGGGGTTGATCGGGCCGTAGTGGACCCGCCGCTTGGGGACGATCGTGAGCCCGAAGAGGCTGACGCGCTCGTAGGCGGAGACGCTGCCGATCTCGCGGACCCAGTGGGGCGAGGTGTGGTGGCGGCTGACGAGGTGCCGGGCGATCGGCTCGATCCAGTCCGGGTTGATCCGGCCGACGGTGCGGGCGAAGAGGCGGTTTGTTTCGACGAGCTCCGCGGCGATGATCCAGCGGGGCTTGATCTCGAAGAGGTTCGACCCGGGCCAGAGGTAGAGCTTCTTCCCGCCGGAGCCGGTGTACTCGACGTCGCCCGTGCGGAGTGCAACGCGGGAGAGCAGGCCCGGGAGCATCGCGCGGTGGATGGCGTCGCAGCCGCGGGAGGAATCGGAGCCCGCCGTATGAGCGAGGGGGCGGTAACCCTCGTCAGCCGCTGACGCCTCGGGCTCGGACGCCCCACGATCCAGACACACCCGCCGCCGCACACGGAGGCCCAGACCCTGGACCATCTCGCGGAGCTGCCGATGGACGTCGGCCCACTCGCGGAGGCGGTGCAGCGAGAGGAAGTTCTGTCGGCACGCGCGGTCGAGCTGGGACCGCGAAAGCTTCTCCTTCAGCTCGTGGTAGAAGTCCCAGATCCTCAGGAAGGAGAGGAAGTCGCTGCGTTCGTCGCGGAAGCGGGCGTGGGCCTCGTCCGCGGCCTGCTGGGCATCGATGGGGCGCAGCCGCGGGTCCTGCGCCTCCAGGGCCGCGGCGATGATGAGCACGTCGGCGAGGCAGTTCTCCCGCTGGGCCTCGAGGATCATCCGTCCGATCCGCGGATCGGTCGGCAGCTGCGCGAGCTTCCGGCCCAGGTCGGTCAGGTCGTCGCGGTCGTCGATGGCTCCGAGCTCGTAAAGGGTGCGGTACCCGTCGCGGACGTGGGCGGGCTTGGGCGGCTCCACAAACGGGAACTGCTCGATCTCGCCCAGCCGCAGCGCCTTCATCTGGAGGATCACGCTCGCCAAGTTGGTCCGCAGCACCTCGGGAGCGGTGAAGGCATCGCGCTGCTCGTAGTCCTCCTCGCTGTAGAGGCGGATGCAGACGCCCTCGGCGACGCGGCCGCAGCGGCCCTTGCGCTGATCGGCGGAGGCGCGGGAAATCGCCTCGATGGGCAGCCGCTGCACGCCCGACCGGGCGGAGTACCGCGAGACGCGGGCGGTGCCCGTGTCGACGACGTAGCGGATGCCGGGCACGGTGAGCGAGGTCTCGGCGACGTTGGTCGCAAGAACAATGCGACGACCGCCCCGCCCGGAGGTGCGGAAGACCCGGTCCTGCTCCGCGGTCGAGAGGCGGGAATAGAGCGGCAGCACCTCGGCCCCCCGCTCCTCGAGCGGCCTCAGCGCCTTGTGCGTCTCGCGGATGTCCCGCTCCGTCGGCAGGAAGACCAGCACGTCCCCCCGCGGCTCGGCGGCGAGCTCTTCGACCGCGTCGACGATCGCTCCCCGGATGTCGCGCTCGCTGGGCTCCCGCATTGTGGAAGCCTCGTCCGCCCCTCCGGCCGCGGAGCCTCCCTCGGGGCCGGCGTGGATCGGCCGGTAGCGGGCCTCGACGGGGTAGGTCCGCCCGGAGACTTCGACGATGGGCGCGGGCCGTCCCGAGGCATCGCGGAAGTGGTTGGCGAACCGCTCGGGGTCGATCGTCGCCGAGGTGATGATGAGCTTCAGGTCGGCCCGGCGGGGCAGGAGCTGCT
>CAZKRE010000068.1:3628-16184 GCA_964555075.1 uncultured Phycisphaeraceae bacterium | reverse complement strand
TGGGCAGCGCGATCTTCGGCGAACGCGAAGACTCGGAAGACGGCGACGACGCGCGGGACGCGGCGGAGGATTGACCGGCGGGGGGGGCTCCTGTTCGCACGGTGCGCAACGTGATACATCGCGTCGACCGGCCCGAAGACGCGGATCGATTTCTGTGCGACGGGGTCGCGGCGGGCCGCGACCACGACGGGTACGCGGCGGTGCGGGCGGCTACGCAAGGACACGGCACCGCGGGGCCTGCGACGGCTCGAAGACTGCCTTACAGCAGCGCCACCGGGTCCACATCGACCGCGGTGTGGAGGTCGCTGATGAGCAGTCGCGTCTGGCGGAGGGCGGCGAGGAGGCGCTGGAGGTTCGCGGCGCCGCCGGCGCTGGTGCCCGCGGCGGCCGGGGCGGCGATGAGCTCGATCTGGTGGCGGTGGTAGTCGGCGATGCGGGCGATCGGGCAGGGGGCGGGGGGGCGGATGCGGATCGCGTTGGAGCCGGGGAAGAGCCGGGCGCTGAACGCGAGCAGGTGGTCGTAGAGCTCGCGGGCGCGGGCGGTGCAGGCGATCAGGTCCTTGTCGCGGACGACGATGCGGGCCATGCGGGCGACGGGGGGCAGGCCGGCGAGGCGGCGCTGCTCGAGCTCGTTGGCGGCGAAGGTGTCGTAATCGTGGGCGGAGGCGAGTTGGATGGCCGGATCCTCGGGGGAGAAGGTCTGCACGATGACCTTGCCGCGCTGGCCGGAGCGGCCCGCGCGGCCGGCGACCTGGGCGATGAGCTGGAACGTGCGCTCGCTGGCGCGGAAGTCGGGCATGTGCAGCGCCGTGTCGCCGGAGATGACGCCCACGAGCCGGACGGTGGGGAAGTCGAGCCCCTTGGCGATCATCTGGGTGCCGAGGAGGACGTCGGCGTCGCCGCGGCGGAAGGCGTCGAGGCTCGCGCGGTAGTCGCCGCCGGTGCGCATCGTGTCGCTGTCCATCCGCAGGGCGCGGACGCCGGGGAACTTCGCGTGCAGCTCCTCCTCGACGCGCTGCACGCCGAGCCCGAACACGGTCACCTTGCGGGAGCAGACGGGGCAGAGCTGCGGGAGGATCTGCTCCGCCTCGCACTTGTGGCAGCGGACGAGCCCGCCCCCGGAAGCCGCGGGCAGGCTCGCGTCCCGGTGGTAGACCATCGTCGCGTCGCAGAAGTCGCAGCCCTTCATCCAGCCGCAGCGGTGGTCGGGGCAGGCGATGTAGTTCGCGTACCCGCGGCGGTTGAGCAGGAGCATGATTTTGCCGCCCTGCACGGGCACTGAAGCGCCCGCGCCGGGTGGGGCGAGCGCCTTGCGGATCTCCTCCTCGAGGCGCTGGCTCAGCAGGTGCACGCCCCGGCGGTTGCGACGCTCGAGGACGAGGTCCACGATCTCCACGTGCGGCAACCGCATCCCCGGCGCCCGCTCGGGCAGCCGCAGCAGGTCGTACCGCTTCTGCGCCGCGTTCGCGTAGCTCTCCAGCGACGGTGTCGCGCTGCCCAGCACGATCGGCACGCCCAGGAGCTGCGCCCGCTTGATCGCCACATCCCGGGCGTGGTAGCGGGGGAGCTGGTCCTGCTTGTAGGTCGACTCGTGCTCCTCGTCGACGACGATGAGCCCGAGGTTCGGCAGCGGCGCGAAGACGGCGGAACGGGCCCCGACCACGACCCGCGACTCGCCCGCCCGGATGCGCCGCCACTGCGCGTGCCGCTGCGACGCGGTGAGCCCGGAGTGGAGCACCGCGACCGTCGACGGGTCGAACCGCCCGAAGAACCGCGCCACCGTCTGCGGCGTCAGCGCGATCTCCGGGACGAGCACGATCGCGCTGCCCCCGGCGGCCACGACGTGATCGATCGCCCGGAGGTACACCTCCGTCTTGCCGCTGCCCGTGACGCCGTGGAGCAGGTGGACGGAGAACCCCCGATCGGCCTGCGCGACCACGTGCTCCAGCGCCGCCCGCTGCCCCTCGTTGAGCGTCAGCTCCTTCACCGGCTCCGCCACCTCCGCGGCCCGGGCATCGAGCGTGCCCGACATCGTCTCCGCCCGCTGCGCTTCGAGCAGCCCCGACTCGACCAGCGACTTCACCGGCGCAACCGACTTCGCGCCCGCCTCGTCCGCGAGCTCCCGCACCTCGATCCACGGCTCGCCCGTCTCCGCGTGGCGGCGGGCGTGCCCGAGCACCGCCTTCTGCAGCTTCGTGAGCTTCTTCGCTTTCGCCGCCGCTTGCGGCTTCGCGGGGTCGACGGAGCCGGGGACTTCGGAGGGTTCCGCGGAGCCGCGGGCGGCGTCGGGGAGCCTCACCATCAGCCGCGTGGTCAGGCCCGTGCCTTTCTTGACCGCGGAGGGGAGCATCGCGGCAAAGACCATCCCCAGCGGGCAGACGTAGTACGCCGCCATCCACCGCGCGAGATCGACCAGGTCCTCCGCCAGCGACAGGCGCGACGGGTCGCGACCCTCGACCCACTTCACCTTCCCCGCTGGGATATCGCTCTCCCCGGCGAGTTCGACGACGTAACCGGTCGTCTTCTTGTTGCCCCGGCCCAGCGGCACGACCACCCGTTCGCCGATCCGCAGGTCCGCGAGGTGGTCCGGCACGCCGTAGGTCAGCCCCGCCCCGGCCGTGTCGACACCCTGCTCGACCGCGACGAGCGCGAAGCGCTTCGCGGCGAGGGCGAGGTGAGGGTCGGCGTTTCCAAACAGGTCGGGCATGTTAGGATTCTAGGCGGGTCGGGCGACGCCGGCACGCCCGTCCCGCGGGATAACAGCTACGCGAGACCGACGAGCACGACCCCCGCGAAGATCAGCCCCACGCCCAGCAGGCGGGGCCAGGAGAAGTTCCGCTCGAGCCAGAACATCGACGCGAGCGTGGCGAAGACGATGCTCAGTTGCCGGAAGCTCACGACGTAGGCGACCGGGTCGGTCGCCATCGCCAGCAGGATCAGGCTGTACGACAGCAGGAACAGCACGCCGCAGACGAAGGCGCGTCGGCGTCGCACGGGGACGATGACGTACCGGCTGCCGCGGACGCACAGCAGCACGACGGCCCACGCGAGCAGGTTCTGCAGATAGACGTAGTTGATCATCGACCAGGCGGTGTGGCCGGGCGCCGCGTGCATGTCGGTCGCGGCGACCTTGTCGAGCATCGAGAAGATGGCGGTGAAGCCGGCCGAGCAGAGGGCCCACAGGACGCTGCGGTTGTGGTAGTTCGCGAGGCAGAAGCCCTCGGGCCCGCGTTCGAACCGCTGCCAGGGGAGGATGAAGCAGCCCGCGACCACCGCCAGCACGCCGGCGGCGCCCTGGAGGCTGGGGTACTCGCCCAGGAAGAGGCTGCCGAAGGTGATGACGAGGATCGGGAACGATCGGGCGATGGGGTAGGCGACGGAGACGCGGCCGTGCTGGTAGGCCTTGCCGAGGCTGAAGAAGTAGAGGCCGCTGCAGACGCCCGACCCCAGGAGGCACCCCATCGCCAGCGGCGTGTAGACGACGCGGGTCTGCATCCAGAGGAACAGCGGCGCGTAGACGAGCCCCGAGAACGCCAGGGCGCGGAGGAGGAACGACACCGGGTCGCCGCTCGACTTGGAGTAGAGGTTCCACGCGGCGTGGATGGCCGCGGAGAACAGCACGAGCAGGATCGCTTGGTCGCTCATCGTGGGGGGGCGGCCGTCGCGGGGGCGGGTGCCGTGAGGCGGCGACGTGCGGCGGTTTATACCGCGTCTCACACCCCCGCGCGCATTGGTTACATTGACTCAATGGCTTCAACCGGCCACGACACGCCCGCGATGCGGCAATACCGCCGCTTCAAGGAGCAGCACCCCGGGTGCGTGCTCTTCTTCCGCATGGGCGACTTCTACGAGATGTTTTACGAGGACGCCCAGATCGCCAACCGCGTCCTGGGCGTGACGCTCACGCAGCGGACCGAGGGCATCCCCATGGCGGGGGTGCCGTACCACGCGGTGGAGGGGTACCTCCGCCGCATGATCCAGGCGGGGCACCGCGTCGCCGTCTGCGAGCAGGTCCAGGACGCCAGCGAGGCCAAGGGCGTCGTCGAGCGGGACGTCACGCGGGTCATCACCCCCGGGACGCTGACCGACGAGACGCTGCTGGAGGAGGGGCGGGAGAACCCGCTCGCGGCGGTGGTGTTTTTGGGGGGAGGGGGCGAGGGGCCCAGGGGCCAAGGGGCCAAGGGATCGGAAGCCTCTGTCCCCTCGGCCCCTTCCATCGCCCTCGCCTGGGCGGAGCTGTCGACGGGGGCGTTCCAGATCGCGGCGCTCACGGCCGACGAGGCGCGGGACGAGCTGACGCGGATCGCCCCGCGGGAGCTGCTGTTCTGCGAGACCGCGACCGGCGACGTGCCCGAGCGGGTGACGGAACTCGCCGCGCCCATCGGCTGCTCGCTCACGCCGCGGCCCCCCTGGCAGTTCCGCCTCGCCGAGGCCCGCGAGGCGCTGCGGCGGCAGTACGGCGTGTCGCACCTCGCGGGGTTCGGGCTCGACGAGGACGACCCGGCCATCGCCGCCGCGGGCGCGGTGCTCGCGTACCTCCTGGAGACCCAGCGGGCCGACAGCCGCGGCCGGCTCGCCCACCTCCGCCCGCCGAAGAAGTTCGAACGCACCACCTGCCTCGTCGTCGACGGCACCAGCCTCCGCTCCCTCGAGATCGAGCGCACCATGCGCACCGGCGAAACCCACGGCTCGGTGCTCGGGGTGCTGCAATCCGGCGGCGGCTGCGTCACCGCCATGGGCAAGCGCATGCTCCGGCAGTGGCTCTGCTACCCCCTCTGCTCCCGCCACGAGATCGAGGCCCGCCAGTCCGTCGTCGAGGCGCTCGTGAACGACTCGCGCTTCCTCGACGACCTCCGCGACGCGATGGACGGCGTGCAGGACGTCGAGCGCATCGGCGGCCGGCTCGCGGTGGGGCGGGTCACCCCCCGCGACCTCGTCGCGCTCGGCAAGAGCGCCGCCGCCGCGGAGAAACTCGCCCACGTGCTCGCCGATCGGCCGACCGTCGCCCACGTCCACAACCGGCTCCTCGGGCTGCTCGAGCCGATGGCCGCCCTCGCCGGGCGCATCGCCGAGGCCTGCGTCGAAGACGCCCCGGGCCACCTCCGCGACGGCGGGCTCATCCGCGACGGCTACGACGCCACCCTCGACGAGCACCGCTCACTGCAACGCGACGCCAACACCTGGCTCGCCGGCTACCAGAAGCAGCTCATCGAGGACACCGGCGTCCCCTCCCTGAAGGTCGGCTACAACAAGGTCTTCGGCTACTACATCGAGATCACCGCCGCCCACCGCGACAAGTTCGACGCCCAGGCCGACCGCTTCCGCGGCTGGCACCGCAAGCAGACGCTCAAAAACGCCGAGCGGTTCATCACCCCCGAGCTCAAGACCTTCGAGGAGAAGGTCCTCTCCGCCGGGACGCGGGCGGTGGCGCGGGAGGCGGAGCTGTTCACCAAGCTGTGCGAGGAAGCGGTGGCCCGGCTCGGGGCGTTGCACGCGTACGCCGACCTCGTCGCCGGGCTGGACGTCCTCGGCTGCTTCGCCCGCCGCGCCGTCCGCCACCGCTACGTCAAGCCGACGCTCGTGGACGAGCCCGTCCTGCGCATCGAAGCCGGCCGCCACCCCGTGCTCGACGACCTGCTGGGCGACCGCTTCGTGCCCAACGACGTCGCGCTGGGGAGGCAAGGGGCCCAGGGAACAGGGGCCGAGGGGCCGAGTGTTGCCGATCCTCTGACCCCTCGGCCCCTTGACCCCTCGGCCCCTTCCCTCGCCCTCATCACCGGCCCCAACATGGCGGGCAAGAGCACCTACATCCGCCAGGCCGCGCTCATCACGCTGCTCGCCCACACCGGCAGCTTCGTCCCCGCCGACCGCGCCGTCGTCGGCCTCTGCGACCGGCTCTTCACCCGCATCGGCGCCAGCGACGAACTCCACGCCGGCCACTCCACCTTCATGGTCGAGATGGTCGAGGCCGCCAACATCTGCCACCACGCCACCCCCCGCAGCCTCGTCATCCTCGACGAGATCGGCCGCGGCACCTCCACGCTCGACGGGCTCTCCATCGCCTGGGCCATCGCCGAGCACCTCGCCCAGCGCGGCAGCCGCACCCTCTTCGCCACCCATTACCACGAGATGACCACCCTCGCCGAGCCCCGCAGCGGCTACCCCAACGTCACCAACCTCAACGTCACCGTCCGCGAGTGGCAGGACGAGATCGTCTTCCTCCACCGCATCGCCCCCGGCAAGGCCGACCGCAGCTACGGGATCCACGTCGCGAAGATCGCCGGCATGCCCCGCGAGGTCGTCGACCGCGCCAACGACCTGTTGCAGCAGCTCGCCGTCTCCCACAGCGGCGCCTCCAAGCCCACCCCCGCGCCCGCCGAACCGTCCGCCCGCCGCAAGCGGGAGCAGCCGCCGCAGCTCTCACTCTTCATGGAGTACCTCGAACACCCGGCCCTCGCCGCCCTCCGCGAGGCCGATCTGACGCGGCTTTCGCCCATGGAAGCGTTCGACCTCCTGCGCCGGTTGCAGGAACAGGCCCAGCCGGACCTTTCGCCAGCTCACAAACCGTGACCTAGGCCCAGGTTAGGGGTATGGGTAGAAATGCCCCATCATCCCCGGTTGATTCCTCGCGGCTGAACGGGATAATGAAGGGAACAACGGGCGTCGCAGCAGCGACACCCACTCGACCGGAACTCGCAAGAGCCACCCGGCCGAGCCAAAGAAGCCCCCCCTCACGGCCCGAATCGTGTCCCCCACACGGTCGGGCCGCTTTTTTGCGCCCACTTCACCCGCCAGCCCCCGGCCGCCGCACCCGCCGCACCCGCCGCACCAGCCCGTCGACCAGCCCGTAGAATCGCCGCCACCCCTTCAGGAGCGGCCCGTGATCCTGCCCGGCTTCCGTCTCGTCCTCGGCCTCTACTACCTCGCCCTTGGCACCTGGGTCGGCACGACGCTCATGATGGGCCTCGCCGCCGCATCCACCTTCCAAACCGCCCGCGAATACGACCCCGCCCTCGCCGACCTCCCCGCGACCGTCTCGCACCACGGCGAATACTTCGCGGGCCAGATCGTCAACCGCGGCTTCACCGGCATGAGCCTCATCCAGTGCGTCTGCGCCGCCATCATCCTCCTCGCCGTCGGGCTGCAGCTCACCGTCTGGCGATCCCGTGTCCGCCGCGGCTGGGCCAACGGCGCGCGGCTCGTCCTGCTCGCGGGGGCCCTGGCCGTGCTCGGCGGCGACCTCGCGTACGTCCGCCCGCAACTGGGTAGCCTCCGCTCGACCCGTTATGATGTGGACGCCACCGCGGAGGAGCGGAACGCCGCTCGCGCGACCTTCGACCGGTATCACCGGGTCAGCGAACGGCTCCTCGGCGTCGCCTCGCTCGCGGTGGGGGCAGCGGTTCTCATCTCGCCCTTCGCGCTGACGGGTGGGCCGGGTCGCACATCGGAGACGTAGTGGTGGATGAACGGCAACTCCGGCACGCCATCTGTCAGGCCGCCTACCAGCTCTGGACACGCGGGCTGATCGCCGGCGACGGCGGGGCCGTCACCGCCGAACTCTTCCGCCGACGCTTCCTCACCACGCCCGCCCACGCCCGCCGCGCCGAACTCCAGCCCGAGCAGGTCATCTGCGTCGACATCGGCGGGATGAACGTCCAGGGGCCCGGCGGCCTGCCCGAGATCGCCTGGCGTCCGCACCGCGCCGGCTACAAGCTCAACCTCGCCGAGGCCGGCGCCCTCATGGAGATCGGCTCCCGCAAACGCGTCATCACCGCCACCGCCCTCGTCGAGCCGCCCATCGTCATGGCCCTGCTCCGCCAACGACCCGACGCGGACGAACTCGAACTCGGCGACCTCCGCGTGCCCGTCCGACACATCGACGAGGAGAACGACATCGCCTCCGCCCTCCGCGTCAGCCCCGGCGTCGCGCTCCGCGGCGTCGGCCTCCTCTGCGCCGAGGCGACCCTCGCCGCGACCCTCAACTGGATCGAACGCGTCGACCAGCAGGCCCGCATCGAACTCGCCACCGGCGCGCCACGCCACCAACCCGCGCCCGAGCCCGCACCCGAGCACGAGGACGCGGACGCGGACGAGGAAGTCGGCATCGAGGGCGTGCTGCCGCCGAGGTTCGACGAGCCCCGGATCCCCCCGCAGGAACCCCGTGCCACCCCGCAAGCCCGCTGACCGTCGCAAGCCCCCGGCCCCTCGCGCCGCCCGCGCCCCCCGCGCCCCCGGCGCCGCTCAGCGCGCCCGCGCGCTCAGCGTCTACGACACCCTCGCCCAGACCTACCCCGACGCCCACTGCGCGCTCGTCCACCGCAACCCCTTCGAACTGCTCATCGCCACCATCCTCTCCGCGCAGTGCACCGACGCCCGCGTCAACATCGTCACGCCGCCGCTCTTCGCGAAGTACCCCACGCCCCACGCCCTCGCCGCCGCCGACCGCGCCGACGTCGAGGAAATGGTCAAAACCACCGGCTTTTTCCGCAACAAGGCCAAGTCCATCCAGGGCGCCGCGCAGGCGATCGTCGATGACCACCGCGGCGAGGTCCCGCGCACCATGCCCGAGCTGCTTCGGTTGCCCGGCGTCGCCCGCAAGACCGCCAACGTCGTCCTCGGCAACGCGTTCAACATCAACGAGGGCGTCGTCGTCGACACCCACGTCCAGCGCCTCTCCCAGCGCCTCGGCTTTACGAAACACGACGACCCGAAAAAGATCGAGCCCGACCTCGCCGCGCTCTTCCCCCGCGAGCGGTGGACCATGCTCGCGCACCTGCTCATCTTCCACGGCCGCAGGACCTGCGTCGCCCGCAAGCCCCGCTGCGAGGTCTGCCCCGTCCTCGACCGCTGCCCGCAACGCGGCGTGACCGTCACGGCAGGGGGGGCGGCCGGGGGGGAGGCAGGGGGGGCGGCGCCGCGGAAAAAGCCCCGCCCCGCGTAGCCTCACTTCCGACGCTTCTTGAACGGCTGCTTCTTCGGCCCCGTCCCCCCCTTGAGCTTCGGCATCCCGCCACGCTGCATCATCGCCGCCATGTCCGCCTGACCCAGACCCGCCATCGACTTCATCTTCGACAGCATCCCCATCCCGCTCATCGCCTGGCTCATCCGGCTGACCATCTCGAACCCCTTCACCAGTTGCGACACATCATTCTGCTGCGTCCCCGACCCCCGCGCCACCCGCCGACGACGCGCGTTGTTCAGCACGTCGATGTCCTTCCGCTCCGCCTTCGTCATCGACTGGATGATCGCCTCCGTCCGGTCGATCTGAGACTCGTCCAGCGGCAGGTCCTTCAGCTGGTTCCCGATCCCCGGCAAGAGCCCCAGCAGCTGCGTCATCGACCCCATCTTGCGGATCTTCTTCAGCTGCCCGAGGAAGTCGTCCATCGTCATCTTCCCCGCCGCCATCTTCTCCTGCAGCGCCAGCGCCTCCTCCTCGCTCACCTGCTCCTGCGCCCGTTCCACCAGCGAGACGATGTCCCCCATCCCCAGGATCCGCGACGCGATCCGCTGCGCGTGGAACTCCTCCAGCGCATCGAGCTTCTCGCCCACCCCGATGAACTTGATCGGCTTGCCCGTGACCTGCCGCACCGACAGCGCCGCCCCGCCCCGCGTGTCCGAGTCGAACTTCGTCAGGATCACCCCGTCCAGCTCGAGCTGCTCGTTGAACGCCTTCGCCGAGTTGACCGCGTCCTGCCCCGTCATCGCGTCGATCACGAGGTAGATCTGGTGCGGGTTCACCGCGGCGTTCACCTGCCGCAGCTCGCCCATCAGCGCATCGTTGACGTGCAGCCGCCCGGCCGTGTCGAGGATCAGCACGTCGATCCCCTGCGCCCGCGCCGCGTTCATCGCGTTGCGGCACACCGTCACCGCCGCGCCCACCGCCTTGCCGTACTCCGCGACCTTGTCCCGCTCCGCGTAGAACGACACCGCGCCCGGCCCCTCCACCTCCGACTCCACCTGCTTCGCGAGAAACTCCAGCTGATCCACCGCCGCCGGCCGCTGCAGGTCCGCCGCCGCCAGCATCACCTTCTTCCCCCGCTTCTTCAGGTAACCCGCCAGCTTCCCGCACGTCGTCGTCTTCCCGCTCCCCTGCAGCCCCGACATCATCAGCACCGTCGGCCCCGGCGTGACGTACATGATCGGCTGCCCCGCCCCCGGCGCCGTCGGCCCCTCCTCCACCGCCTCCGTCCCACCCAGCAGCCGAACCAGCTCGTCATAGACGACCTTGATCATCTGCTCGCCCGGCTTCACGCTCTTGAGCACCTCCTGCCCCAGCGCCCGCTGCTGCACCTCGCGCGTGAAACCCTCCACCACCTCGTAGTGAACGTCCGCCTCCAGCAGCGCCGTCCGCACGTCCTCCATCGCCTCGCGGACGTTGGACTCACTGATATTCGCCTGCCCCGAAAGCTTGCGGAGCGCGGACTCGAACTTGTCGGAAAGGTTGCCGAACATGGAAGATCCCTGGTTTCAAGGCGGAAGCCGCGGACCAGCTTCCAAAGGCAGGGATCAGGCTCTGACCGGAGCGGCCCCAAGTATACCGATCCCCAAAGCCGCGACCTGGCAGGTCGCGGCTCACCTTCCTGGAAATCTGATCACTTACTATTGAACATCCCGGATTTGGCGGGTACAATGGAGAACACCACCCCCGGGGGAACCGCCATGATCACCGACCGCCTCCGCCCACACGAGCGGGCCCTGGTCGTCCGCGAGCTTGTCGACGGGCGGCTCTCGCCCCGCGACGTCCGCGAGCGGTACGCCGTCTCCCCCGACGAGTTGCGGCGGGTCGTCCGCGACGCCCGCGAGGAGATCGGCGTCCTCCTCGAGTTCGAGGACACGCTGCTCCATCGCGCCGCCACCCGCCACCGCCGCGACGCCCTCGCCAAGCTTGCCGACCTGCTCCACGACCCCGCCGCGTCGCCCGAGACCGTCCGCAAAGCCGCCGGCACGCTGCTCCGCCTCGCCCCCCAGCCCCACCACCTCACCCTCGCCCCCTTCGAGGAGGAGGAGCGAGCCGAGGAAGCCGACACCGACCACGCCCTCCGCGCCCTCGACGCCGCGCAACCCCGTCCACGTGACGCCGACGTCCCGCCGCCCCGCCACGCCGCTGTCGACCCGCTCCCTCTCCCCCCGGGCGGGGGTCGGGGTCAGGATGGCCGTGAAGCCCACGGGCCAACTTCGCCCGGCGACCCATCCGACGCCGTCACCCCCGCCCTCTCCCCGAGGGAGAGCGAGCCGGAAGCGCACCCGTCGCCGCGTCCGGTCCTGAAGCCGCGCCCCCGGCCCTACGATCACCCGATGCCCCGCCCCCTGACGATCTGCCTGCTGGTGCTCATCGCCTCGCTCTGTTCGGGGCAGGTCGTGATCGACCAGCTCGGCCGCGACCGCGTCGCGCCGCGCCTGGGCGCGACCGTCCGCTACACCGACCCGCCCCGCGACGGCCACGTCTACCCCGTCAGCGTCAACAACGCCTGGGGCCTCATGAACCGGCAGGGCGAACTGGTCCTCTACCCCTCGCTCGACTGGACCGACTACGACTACGAAAACCTCGTCCGCGCCGTCGACTCGAACGGCAGGACCGGCTTCCTGCTCGCCAGCGGGTCGTGGCGGATCGAGCCGACCTTCCCCTACGCCGATCGCTTCGCCGAAGGCCACGCCGTCGTCGGCGACGGGCTCGGAAAGTTCGGCTACCTCGACAAGAGCGGCAAGCTCAAGGTGCCCATCCGCCTCGACGGCGCGCTCCGCTACCGGGAGGGGGCCGCCGCGGTGATGATCGAAGGCCGCGTCGGCTTCATCGACACCCGCGGCGAGGTGCTCATCCGCCCGCAGTTCCGCCGCGCCCGCTCCTTCCACGACGGCGTGGCCCTCGTCGAAGCCGCGCCCGACACGGGCGACGGCCCCGGCGTCCTGGGGTACATCAACAAGCGCGGCCGCGTCGTGTTCCACGCCCCGCCCGAGTTCCAAAACCTCGGCGACTTCAGCGAAAACATGGCCCGCGCCCGCGTCGGCGACCGCTGGGGATACCTCGACAGCCAGTGGCGCCTCCGCATCGAACCCCGCTTCGAGGACGCCCGCGACTTCGTCGGCGGGCTCGCCGCGGTGAAGCTTGATGGCAAGTGGGGCTACGTCAACAAGGTCGGCACGCTCGTCATCGAGCCCCGCTTCGACGCCGCCGACGACTTCGACAGCACGCTCGCGATGGTCCGGCTCGGCGACGCGTTCGGCTTCATCGACAAGCGCGCCCAGCTCGTGATCCCCGCCCGGCACACGGACGCCCGGCCGTTCTTCCGCGGCTACGCCCGCGTCCGGGACGGCCCGGCGTTCACCTACCTCGACGTCGCCGGCCGATCCCGATGGGACGCCGGGGCCGCCCAGTCCGGCTTCATCAACTCCCGGACACGCGAGGACATCGCGCTCACGGTGCGGCGGACGGATCGGTACAACCGCCACATCCCGCCGCCATCGCCGCGCCCGGCCCGGCCCGAGCCCTACCCGCCGGACCACCTCTACGAGGAAGAACTGCCCCCGCCAAAGCCGCCTGCGCCCGACCCCGACCCCG
>CAZKRE010000068.1:0-3528 GCA_964555075.1 uncultured Phycisphaeraceae bacterium | reverse complement strand
TGACGCCCCCGCCCCCGCAGGCGCCCCCGGGGCCGCGCCATGAGCCGCGCCCCGCTCCCGCCCTCACCGCACGGGTGCCGCCGGTGCGTCCTCGATCACGCGCTGGACCCGGTCCCGCAGCCAGGCGTTGACCTCGCCCGCGTGGCCGAGGTGGATGTGGTGCCGCCCGCCGCGCACGACCGTGCCGGGCGAGACGCGGTGCAGCGGCATGAGCGGGTCGAGGTCGCCGTGGATCTGATGGACCGGCGGGAGCCGGGCGAGCCGGTCGGTCGGCAGCCCGGGCCAGTGCGTCACGCCCCGGGCGCACCACTGTGCCGTCGTCAGATCGAGCCGACGCGCCACCCGGGCGAGGAGGCGGCGGTCCTGGGCGCTCAGACGCATCTGCAGGCCGTGGGCGTAGCCGATGAGCGGCGCGAGCGGTTCCGCCAGCCGCCACGGCACCGGCGACACGAGCCGCTCGAGCCCCCGCCAGAAGGGGGCGACCCCGCCGCACGACCGCGCGCTGGCGATGAGCAGCACCGCCCGGGGGCACAGCCAGTGGGCCATCTCCTGCGCGATCATCCCCCCAAACGACACCCCCGCGAGCACGAGCGGCCGACCCCTCGGCAGCCGCGGCGAGAGGTCCCCCGCCCACCGCTCCGCATACGCCGCCACCGACTCGCCCCCCCGCGGCGCCGGCCACGAGGGCACGATCATGGCCTCACCAAATGCCCGCGCCTGGGGCAAGACAAAGAGCGTCGAAGCCCCCATGCCCGCAAACATGACGATGCTGCCGGGCGGGGTGGGTCGGTGCATGGTTTGTGTTACGCCCGCGCGCAACGCGGGTCAATCCGCGCCGTCACGCGGGGCAACGCCGCCCCACAAAAAAGCCCGAGGACGCGGGTCCTCGGGCCGGGCAGGGATGAGGGCTCGTCGCCTGACTTACTGCCCCGCGTCGGGCAGAACGTCAAGCAGCTCGACGTCGAAGATCAGCACGGAGCTCGGCGGGATCACCGGCGGGCGGCCTTCCTGCCCGTACGCGAGGTTCGGCGGGATCACCAGCCGATACTTCGCGCCCGGCTTCATCAACTGCAACGCCTCCGTCCAGCCGGGGATCACCGCGTCCACCGGGAACTCCGCGGGCTCGCCGCGGTCGTACGACGAGTCGAACTGCGTCCCGTCGACGAGCGTCCCGCGGTAATGCACCCGCACCGTGTCGCTCGCGGAAGGGCTTTCCCCCTCGCCTTCCTCGAGCACCTGGTATTGCAGCCCCGACGCCGACTGCTGCACGCCTTCCTTTGCCTGGTTGGTCTGGAGGAACTGCTGACCCTGCTGGGCCTGCTCCTGCATCCGCGACATCTGCTGCTGACGCAGTTGCTGCTCGAACGCCATGAGGATCTGCTGCATCCGCTCCTCGGACAGACGCGGCTCACCCTCCGAAAGGCCCGCCTCCATCCCGCGGGCGAACTCCTGCGGCTCGAGCTCGACGTTGTTCCGGCCGTAGCCGTTGCCCACGACATAGCCCAGCGCGTAGCTCAGGTCCGTGACGTTCGGCGACTCGGCGGCGAGGTTGTCGGCGACCGTGCCCGGCAGGGTCAGGCCGCCCTCCGCCGCCGGCTGCGCCCCCGCGGCTTCGCCGGACGGCGCGGACTCCGCGGCGGGAGCCTCCGCGGCCGGCTCACCCATCTCGTCCTGGGCGAACGCGGGCCCGGTGAACATCAGCGCGGCCGCCGCGGCGGCTCCCAACGCGGTCTGTGACAGGCGAACATGCATCTGCGACTCTCCAAGGTAGATATCGATCGAGGGTTCGGCGGACGCCCCAGCGGCCGCGTCGTCGGACATCATACGGGCCACGCCCGCCCGGTTCGACGCCCGGCGCGAACATTGGTTCCCCCGTCCCCCGGATCAACCGGCCGCCGTTCAGGACGCGGCCACCCCCTCGGGCAGGTAGGGGTGCAGCGTGCCGCACACGCCCAGCTTCCGGCCGTCCGCGGCCGCCGGCGCCGGGATGTCCGCCACCGCTCCACGGAAGAGGTGAGCCACCTCCCCGGCTTCGAGCGCGTCGAGCTGCGCCGCCGTCTCAACCACCGCCCGCTGCGGGCCCGCCTCGATCACCTGCCGCCACCGGGGCAACTGCGGCGCGACGAGCGCGGACGCGGCCTCGTAGAGGGGGCGGAGCCCGTCGGGGCCCTGACGGTCAAACGCGGCTCGCCACTCGCCAAACCCGGTCACCGCGAGGTCCCGCCGCGCCTTCGCCGCGTCGTCCCCGGTCGCGAAGACGGCGTCGCCCTGCGCGAGCGCGGCCGCGCGCCGGTAGGCCGCGGCATCCGACACCACCGCCGCCGGGAACGTGAGCACAAAGTCGCCCGCCTCGGGCAAACCGCCGTTCTGCATCACGACGAGGATCTCCAGCCCGCCTCCGTTGACGAGCCGGTGGATCACGCCCGGGGAGAACCAGAGGACCTTGCCCGGCTCGAGCGGCTGCTCGCCGAACCCCGCCGCCGAGAGCGTCTGGACGCGCCCGCGACCCGCGAGGACGCAGTAGCACTCGGTGCAGGCCAGGTGCAGGTGCGGGCTGCCACCCGCGAGCCCGTCGGGCGCGACGGAGTCGTAAACGACGAGGTGCGTCAACCCGACGCCGCCGGGCAGGGGCAGGTGGGGAGTCATGGCTGGGCGGTCCATCGGTCCCACTCGGCCCGGAGGCGCGGGGCGTCCCAGACGCCGTCGTGGATGATGACGCGGTACTGGAAGGCGATCGGCTCGTCCTTCGTCAACCGCAGCGGCTCGTGGAAGAGCGGGGCGGCGGTGAGGTAGTGGTTCTCGCCCGACTTGCCGTACCACGGGGTCGGGTGCCGGGGGTTCGTCGGATGGTCGAGCATCGCAACGCCGCCGGTCGCGTGGACGCCGCCGTCGAGGACGCCGGAGAGGTCCGCCGCGCGTGCGGGCAGGCCGGTGGGGCGCTGGGTGGTCTGGCCGTCGTCGAGGAGGATGCGGTCGGTCTTCCAGTTGCGGGTGGCGCGGAGGATGATCCCGCCGTAGCCGCCCCAGGTGGTGAAGGGGGTGCGGTCGAGCAGGACGTCCGCCCGGGGCGTGAGGGTGGTGGCGAAGTCGATGGCGTAGGCGTCGTCGCCGAGGGTGAGGTGCTCGAAGACGCGGTGCTCATCGAGGATCGTGCCGCCGCCGCCGGGCCGGACCCATTCCTGCCGCTGCTCGACGCGGACGCGGCCCGCCTGGGGGTGGGAGACGGTGGGGGGGATCGTCGTCACCTGGACGCCGTAGCCCTCCTCCGCCGGCTCTTCCCAGAAGTTCTCGCCGTTGAGGAACTTGAACGTGAACCACAGCCCGCGGTGCCAGACGTGGTCGTGGGGCTCGAAGAGCGTGACCTCGTGCCCCGCGGGGGTCCGCATCGGGTGGAAGTAGGGCTTGGGCTTGCCCGCATAGAGGTATCGCCAAACCGGCTCGGAGGCGGGATCGGCGGCGAGCGTGATGGAGCGACCGACATCGTGGCTGACGTGCATGTTCAGAGTCTACCCACGCACGCGGACATGC
>CAZKRE010000067.1:0-16811 GCA_964555075.1 uncultured Phycisphaeraceae bacterium | reverse complement strand
CCCCGCGCCGGCCTCATCACGACAAAGCGGCGTGCCCCACTCCGCAGGGGGCACGCCGCTCGATGGAGGTCCCGTTGCCGCCCGTGCTCAGGCGACCGTGTGAGAAGCCGATCCGGGGTGCGGGGGTGCCACGGCTTGAGTCGAGTGCAACGAGACCAAGCCGTGCCGAACGTCACCGGATGCCCGCACGGCTTGCCCGCGAGACGCGGGTCAAGCCATGGCACCCTTCTCACAAACGTGCTCAGGCGACCGTGGCGAGCGTGACCAGCGGCTCGAGGTCGACGAGCGCGTCGGCCGGGGCCGCGGCAGCACCCTTCGCCTTCGCCTGCTGCTGCTGTTGCTGCCGCTGCCACCAGCCCAGCACCGGAGCGGTCGCCGCGGCGGGGGCCTGCTCCGCCTGACCGGGGGTGAGCCAGTTCAGGTCGCTGAACCCGGCCACCGGGGTGGCGGAGAGGAGCGTGGCGTGCTGCATCGCCCACAGCACGTTCCGGCCGGTCTGCGCGTTGCGCCAGACGACGTCCGCGTTGCCGTCGCCGTTGAAGTCCTTGACGTCCGCGACCTGCCAGTTCTGGTCGGGCAGGGCGGCCATGTGCTCGACCCGGCTGAAGGTGTGGCCGG
The DNA here is from genome assembly GCA_964555075.1 of uncultured Phycisphaeraceae bacterium. GTDB lineage: Bacteria > Planctomycetota > Phycisphaerae > Phycisphaerales > Phycisphaeraceae > CAZKRE01. Next base: position 16,193 of record CAZKRE010000067.1, on the reverse strand, counting down.
TGAAGTGCCAGACGGCGTTGTCACCGGTCGCGGCATGGCGGAAGAGGACGTCCCCGTGGCCGTCCGCGTCGAAGTCGCCGGCGCCGGCGGCGACCCAGTTGCGGTTGGCGAGCGGCTGGGTGAGGGTCGAGCTCACGAAGCCGGCGTCGTCGAGCGTCCAGATGGCGTTCCGCCCGTCGTTGCTGTGGCGGAGGAAGATGTCGGCGGTGCCGTCGCCGTTGAAGTCGGCGACGCCGCCGATCTTCCAGCCGTGAGCGACCGGGAGGTTGACCACGCCCACGCGGGCCGCGCCGTCCATCCGCCAGATGGCGATCCTGCCATTGGCGCTGTTGCGGAAGAGCAGGTCGGCATCGCCGTCGCCGTCGAAGTCGCCGGTCCCCGCGATCTTCCAGTTGGCGTCGACGAGACGGGGCAGGGCGGTGGTGACCCCGCCCAGGTCGTGGGCCCAGGTCTGGCCCGCGGCGCCCCGGCGGAGGACCAGGTCGTTCCTGCCGTCGCCGTCGAAGTCGCTGATCGCCGGGTCGGCCGCGGCCTCGGCAGCCACCACCTCGCCGGTGACGGCGAAGGTGAAGGCGGGCTGGTCCGGGTCGTTGCTGTTGATGACGACGTTGCCGCTGTAGCTGCCGACCTCGGTGGCCTTGAGGCGGAGGAGGAAGGAGCTGAGTTGGCCCGCGTCGAGCTCCGTCTCGCCGAGGAGGTCGACGTCGAAGCCCGTCGGGACCGTGATCTGGCCCAGCTCGAGCGCGGCGTCGCCTTCGTTGGAGATCTCGAAGCCCTTCCACTCGGACGGGGAGCCCTCGGTGGCGGAGCCGAGGTCGAAGGGAGTCGTTTCGCCGTCGGCGATGTAGCTCGTCGAGGGGTGGGCGCGGACGGCGATGTCGGGTGCGGGAGCGGCCGTTGGGGCGAAGTAGATGTCGAGGTCGTACGTGGTGCGGAAGATGCTCGTCGACGACCCGGGATTGGTCGTCGCATAGCCGTACGTCTGGGCCGCGATCAGATAGTCGCCGCCCTCGACGCGCGCCGTGGTCGACGTGAAGCCATGATGCTCCCCGCTCATGCGCAGGTAGGGGCTGGGGAACACGGGCGCCGAGCCTTCGTCGTCGTCGAGTTGCCCGTTGCCGTTGAGGTCGGCGTAGAAGCTGAACAGGACGTTGGTGGTGCCGCGATCATCGGGGTTGTAGTTGCCGTGGCCGTAGATGTTGATGGTGACCTCGCCGTATTCGGCGAAGGTCACGGGGTGGAGCGTGAGACTCGACTCCCCGTTGTGATAGGTGCTGTCGCCAGAGACGTAGAAGTAGTCCCCCGCGTCGGCGGAGAGGACGGTGGCGGAGAAGAGTTGGCGGGGCTCCAAGGCCTCGCAGCCGGCGGGGACGGAACGGGCGCGGTGAGAACGGTCGCTCTGGCGGCGATTGTGGTTCATACTTTTCCTGATCAGAGGCTAGGTGATCGCCGGGCGCACAACTCGTCCAACCATCCCACCTCCCCCATCGACCCAGCCGGACCCGATGCTTAAAAGGGGGCGACATCCAAAGGTGGGAGCGGTGCATCGACCCGCGCTGCCGCGCAGCCAGGCGGGTTTGGCCGAGCGTGGAGGTGGGGCGAGTGCCGCAGAGCCGGCTGCTCCAGCTAGTAGGTAGAAATGACTAGGTAAATCACTTGGCGTGATCTAGGTAAAACAGCCGATGGAAGGGGTACCTCCAATGTAGCCCGGCTGGCGTCTGATCCGACCCCCCCTGACGCCGGCCGGGTTTTTTCCTGCGCCCTCGAACCCCGCAGCGCCGCTCGGCCCCTGCCCTCAGGCGCTGCTCGTGATGTTCCGCGCGATCGGCGTCAGCAGGCCGGGCACGAGGCGGTCGTTCGCGAGCTGCTCCCCCGTCTGGCCCAGGTCGTCCAGGACCGTCTTCAGGTCGTCGATGTTGTTGACCGGGCCATACTTGCGGACGGTGAGGAACAGCGAGATCGGCTCGTTGCTGAACGATCGGCCCGAGCCCCGGCGGTTCCGCCGACGCGTCTTGATCTCGAAGTAGGCCTGCTTGTCCCCCGAGTCGGTGAGGTTCATCCCCCAGACCGGCTGGCAGTCCAGCAGCTTCTTCCCGTCCATCCGCAGCGCCTTGCCGACCGGGCTGTTGGCGTACAGGGCGTCGTAGACGATCTCGTCGTGGTTGTCCTTGCATTCGAGGTCGAAGCCGAACATCAACTCGAGGTAGTCCACGTCGAGCGGGCTGATGGTCAGGTGGTGCGGGGCGAACTCGAGCATCAGCTTGTGGAACTTGTAGGCGTCCTTCATCTCGTCCGGGTTGACGTGCCCGGTGCGGAGGCTCGTGCGCCGGAGGGAGAGCCACTTGTACTCCGCGTCGCGGCGGCTCGATTCGAGCGCCAACTCCCCCTCGTACCGGCGGAACCGGGTCATCGTCGGCAGCGCCCGCCGAACCAGGTCGAAGAAGTGGAGGATCGTCTCCCGGTCGCTGGGCAGGTCCATCTTGAGGACGAGCTTCATGTTCACGTAAAAGTCGGTGCAGAGGGCACCGTAGCTGGTAGCCATGGTCGGTCCTTCGTTCGAACGTACGGGCCGCGGGTCTACGTGAGGCGACAGACGCGTCATCGCTTGGCCGCGCGGCAGCCCGGGCGATTCCAAACGCAAGTATAGCACCGCCCCGGCGCGCGGCGACGATTCCTCGGGGCGTCGCATTGGGGAAGATCCCACCCCGATCGCCCTGTTCAGCGGGGCGTGGCCGTGGATAATGGCGCATCTGCGGGGGGGCGGGATCGGCCGTGGGGAGGTGGGTGTGCCCTCATCGGGGAAGAAGCCGGGCCCGGCAGGGCCAAGTGAGGTTCTCAACGCGCTCCCTTGGCCGCTGCTCGCTGTCGAGCGGGCCGGGCGGGTCGCGTGGTGTAACCGCGCTTACGCCGAGTTGACCGGCCGATCCGCCGATGCGCTGCGGGAAATCCCGCTCGCGTCGCTGGACGAGCCGTGGAACTCGCCCCTGCTCCGCGAGACCCTTCAGCGCCTCGCGACCGAGACGGGGGACGGGGCGGCGGGCGTGACCGAGTGCCCATCCCCGAACCACAAGAGCTTGCGCGTGCTCGTGGTGCGTGCGGAGTGCCCCGGCCTCGGGCGGGACGGGTACCTCCTCTGCATCGACGACCGGCGGGCCCAGAAGGCGCTCCAGGCGGAGGTCCGCGACCTGAACCGGCGGCTCGAGTCGATGCTCGCCCGCCGCACGGCCCAGGTCGGCGTGCAGGCCCAGCAGCTCCAGGCCCTGATGGCGGAACTCCTCCAGACCGAGACGCGCGAGCGGGAGCGGCTGTCGGAGACGCTCCACGACCACCTGCAACAGTTGCTCGTCGCCGCCCAGTTCCGCCTGCACGTGCTGGACCGGCCGACGGCGGCGGAGCGGGCGACCCAGATCGGCGCCGAGGTGCGGGCCCTCCTGCAGCAGGCGATCGACCTGTCCCGGTCGCTGGCGATCGAGTTGAGCCCGCCCAGCGCGCAGGGCGAGGGGCTCCCGGGCGGCCTGCGGTCGCTGGCGCAGCACTTCCGCCAGCAGTACGGGCTGACGGTGTCGACGCGGTTCGACGAGCCCCCCGTCGACGTGCCCGAGGTCCACAAGGCGTTCGTGCTGCGGGCGGCTCGGGAGCTGCTCTTCAACGTGGTCAAGCACGCGGGGGTGACGGAGGCGACGCTGACGCTGCGTGCAGAACCGCCCGATCCCGCGAATGAGGCGGGGGGGGAGGCGCGGCTGGTCCTCGTCGTCGCCGACGCCGGCCGGGGCTGCGGCGTGCTCGACTCGCCCGGCGGGCCCAGGTCGGGCTTCGGCATCGGCGCGATGCGGCAGCGGGCCTCCGCCCTGGGCGGCCGGCTCGAGATGGGCGAGCCCGAAGACGGCGGGTGCGTCGTCACGCTCGAACTGCCCCTGCTGCCCGACGCCAGCGGGGCGTGATGCGCTCACACCCGAGTCGCTCCCGACCGTCCGGGCGCCCCACCCGCGGCTACCATGCCGCCCCGGATGGCTCGACTCCGCTTCCACCCGCTCGACTACGCCTCGGCGACGGCGTTCCTGGCGTATTCCGCGAGCGCGGTCGTCACGCCCATCTGCCTCGTGCTGCTGGCGCAGGAGATCGGCTTCGGGCTCGCGGGAGCCGGGCGACTGGAACTGACGCGGGGCGGGCTGGTGCTGGTGGTCCTGGTCGCCAGCGCGTTTGCCGCGGGCCTCTGGGGCAAGGCGGGGAGCATCGCGGGCGGGATGTTCCTGCTGGCGGCGGGCCTCTTCGTCTACGCCGCGGCCCCGAGCTACGCGGCGGTGCTGCTCGCCATGGCGCTGATGGGCCTCGGCGGCGGGATCGTCGAGGCGCTGCTCAACCCCCTCATCCACGACTGCCACCCCCGTGACTCCGGCCGATACCTCAACCTCCTCAACGCCTTCTGGTCGGTCGGCGTGTTCGCCACCGTCCTCCTCGCGGGCGACCTGCTGACCCGAGGCGTGTCGTGGCGGGCGGTGATGATCGCGATCGGCGGGGTGAGCCTGCTCGCGGGGATCCTGTTCCTCGTGATGCTCGGGCGGGCGCCGCGGGTCCCCCGGGTGCCGGTGCGAGAGGTGGCGGGGCGCCTGTACGGGTGCGTCACGGCGGGGCGGTTCTGGGTCTTCTTCCTGGCGATGATCCTCGCGGGCGCGGCCGAGGGGGGCTTCACCTTCTGGGCCGCGACGTTCATCCAACTGCGGCACGGGGGCGACCCGCGGGCGGGCGGGGTGGGCACGGCCTGCTTCGCCGGGGGGATGCTCGCGATGCGCCTCGCTGCTGGCTGGCTCGTCCCTCAGTCGCGGCTGTGGGTGCTGATCCTCGCGTCCGCGGTCGCGGGCGCCGGGGTGAGCCTCGTCGTCCCCGCGGTGACGGGGCTGCACGCGGCGTACCTCGTGCTCTTCTTCGCCGGGCTGACGGTGGCGTGCTTCTGGCCGACGATCCAGTCCTACGCCGCCAGCCGGCTCGGCCGCGACGAGACGTCGGTGTTCGTCCTGCTCTCGGTGGCGGGGATCCCCGGCTTTGCGGGCGGCTCATGGATCATGGGCGAGGTGGGGGAGGTCTTCGGGCTCGACGCGAGCTTCCGCCTGCTGCCGGGCCTCTTCCTGCTGCTCGCCGCGGTCACGGCGATGGAACGGCTCGTCCGCCCGCGCGCGGAGCGGTAGGGCGCACGCTCCGGCCGCCTGCATGGCTTGCCCGCGAAGACGCGGGTCAAGCCATGGCACCCTCTCCTATACGTTCACTCTCGCTCACGCTTCGGCACGGCCGCGGCGCGTGGGTTATCGCCTGGGCTCCTCCGTCGTCTCATCCGCCGCGCGGTCGCGTTCGACCTGCTCGACGAGCGCGACGTCGTCGGCGTTGACGTGGCCGATGACGCGGCCGTCATCGAGCTCGTTGCGCTGGAGCACCTTGAGTCGGGCGAACATGCGGTAGAGGTCGCGGGTGCCGCCCCAGGTGAACCAGACGGTTGAGACCACGCCGACCGCGGAGGCGACGACGATGTTCTGGATGAAGAACCACCAGGTCCAGGCGTCGGCGCTCCACCGGTAGATGAGCAGGTTCCAGAGGAGGATGAAGAGCCAGGCGCCGAAGCCCCAGCCGAGGGAGTAGATGAAGACGGACCAGGAGATGAGCTTGTCGCCGCGGGTGAACTGCTTGTCGATGCCGAGCATGTTCTTCTGGAACCACCGCATGGTGGTCTGCCGGGCGGGCACGCCGTCCGCCGCCTCGCGCTGGGCCTTGGCGATCTCGTCCGCGCGGGCGTACTGGCCGCGGTGGAGCATGCGTTCCATGTTGAACGGCTCGCGGCAGGTCAGCAGCGAGACGATGATGTACATCGCGATCGCGCCGAGCATGGTGAAGAAGTAGATCTCCTGCCCGTTGAGCGGGAACTTCTCGGGGACGATCCGCCAGAGGATGATCGGCTCGAAGGGGCGGGAGACGCCCTCGACGACGGTGGTGACGGCGTTGAGGACGGGGGGCATGGTCTGCAGCGCGGGGTAGATGTAGCCGGCCCAGTAGTGGAGCCCGACGAACCCGAGGATCGCGAGGCCCGAGCCGGTGAGGAGCGCGGCCCAGGCGCCGGCGTTGGTGCCGCGGCTCCAGTAGAGCCCGCCGATGATCACCGCGCCCGCGCCGCCGAGCCAGACGCTCCCGGTGAGGGCGAAGAACATGAGGATGTAGGTCACCTGCCCGTAGAGCAGGGAGAAGAAGAACGCGAACACGGCGACGAAGCAGATGGCGAGTCGCAGCACCCACAGGTGCTGCCTCGGCTTGAAGGGCTTCTTGCGGAAGGGCAGGATGATGTCCTGGATCATGATGCTGCCCCAGGAGTGCATGTAGGTCGTGTCGGTGCTGATGAGCAGGAAGATCGCCAGGGCGCAGAACACGCCCGTCACGCCGATGGGCAGGAAGTCGCTCAGGGCCGAGGCGATGAGCATCTGGTTGGTGATCGTCTCGTAGACCTGGACCTCGTCGATGTTGAGCGCCGCGACCCGCTGCTCGATGGCGTCGGGGGAGGGGGCGGTGGCGTCGGGGGCGGCGGCGGCCGTGTGCGGCGCGACGTCGTTGAGCACCTTCCACTGCAGGTTCTGCCGCGTCGACGCCGCCTCGTCGGCGAAGTCGGGGTGGTTCATGTAGGTGTACGCGGCGACGGCGAGGAGGATGAACATCATCGCCGAGAACCCGGCCCGCCAGGTGCCCAGCACCGCGCCCATCTTCTGCTCGTGCGGGGTGGCGGCGGCGGCGTTGTAGGCGCCCGAGCCCTGCCACGACAGGCGGTTGTAGATGCTCCCGAACAGGCCCACGAACACGAAGAAGAGGTTGAAGTCCCGCAGGTTGTGCGTGTCGAACGGGTCGAGCATGCTCTTGCCCGTCGGCCGGTCGATCAGCGCGGGCGCCATCTGGTCCCACCAGGAGAACTGCCACAAGAGCGCGACCACGATGATCAGGTACATCGGGTAGCTGAGGATGCCCTGGATGCAGTCGGTCGCCATCGTGGTGACCTGCCCGCCGAGGGTGGCGACGATCAGCGCGATCGAGAGGAACAGCGCCATGACCAGCGCGAAGGTGGGCCACTGCATCCCGAGGAACTCGATGTGCAGCGGGAGGTTGCAGTAGTAGATGAGGAACCGGGCGCCCACCGCGGGGAACAGGCCGTAGTTGATGATGCCCGACAGCGACTGCACGATGCCGGCGAAGATGCGGAACCCCTTGCCGTAGCGGATCTCGAAGAACTGCGCGAGGGTCATCGCCCGCGTCTCGCGGTAGCGGTAGATCGCGAACCCGGTGAGCAGGATGACCAGGGTGATCGGCGTGCCGATGGCCCGCCAGAAGTCGACCGCGAAGCCGACCGCGTAGTACTTCTCCATCATCGCGACGACGGAGATCAGCCCGACCCCCGCCTCCGCGGACGCCACGCAGACCACGTACCGCCCCGCGACGCGGCCGGCGGTGAGGAAGTCGGCGACGCTGCGGACGAACTGCTGGGCGTAAAGCCCAACCCCCGCCACGATGAGCACGGGGATGAGAACGATCAGCCAGTCAATCGGGTGCATCCGGCGGTTTCCTCGTGCCTGCGGGCCTGGTGCGGCCGCGTTTGAACGGACGTGTCGGCGTGAATCATGAGGGTTTCGCCGGCGATTGCAACTCGCCGCCTGTCCCCGACCCGGCGCTCCCCTCGGGCGCCCCGGCCCGCGCGCGACGCGTGGAAGGGCAGCCGCCGATACAGGTTCTTTCGTCCGCCGCCCCCGCGACCCCTCACCGATACGGAGGGTCCCGCCGCCGCCGCGATATTCTCGGACCTTGCGGCGAAGGGCGATCCCGATGCGCCGCCCGGAGCACCTGGGTCGCCAGCGACAGCACGACGTTCTGGCGGATGATGCGGAGCGTGGCGCGGATCGCCGCGTTGGTGCCGGCTGCGGCCATGGCGATGCATGTGGGCACGACGTGGCCGTGGGTCCCGGAGCATTGACGGGTTTGCGCCTGCCGCCTAAGGTCTGCTCCACAAGATGGCCGCGCTGTGGTTCCGGATGTCCGTGTTCTTGTGGCTGTCGGTGGCGCTTCTGGGCGGACCGATGATGGTGGTCTGCAGTGCAGCCGACGGTCATGTGGCGGTGGAGGTCGCGCACGGAGACGGGTGCGATAAGGGGGCTGACCGGTCGCCACACGCTTCATTCGACCAGCAGACGGCCCCGTGTGACGACCTGCCCATCTTCGATGCCCCGGCTCGCGTGGAGAGCCGGGCTGATCTCATCGAGCTGCCGCCGGCTGTCGAGCTGCTCTTCGCCTCGACCCTCTGTGCGGGCGTGCCGCATGATGGCGCGGCGTTGCCGGAGCCGGTTTCGCACCGGCCGCCGTCGCATCTGACGCCACTCGCCAGCACGGTTCTGCGCATCTAGTTCGGCCCGCGTCCCGTCGTGCAGCCCCGGCACGTCCGCGGGGTCGCTGTCACTCGCACATCCAGCCGGAGCTCCTATGCGCAGCAGGGCCATCCTTGCGGTGCCGTTGTCGGCGATGCTGCTCGCCCTCGGCGCCTGCCAATCCTACGAGCGGCGACCGCTCGACCTCGCGGGGCACGCCGACGCCATGTTTGGCCGCGACGTCGGCGGCGAAGACGTCCGCGCCTTCGCCGACCGCTTGCATCGGGCGGCTGGCGACGCGGGCGGAGTCTTCGACCCTACGGACGGGCTGAGCTTGGGGGAGGCAGAGCTTGCCGCCTTGGTGCTGAACCCGCGGCTGCGGGCGGCCCGGCTGGCGGCCAGGGTTCCGGCCGTCGGGGCGGAGCACGCGGGCCGATGGGAGGACCCCGAGCTCAGGGCGGACGTGGTGCGGGTCTTGGAGAGCGTCGAAGAGCCGTGGATCGGGCGCTTCGGGGTCGGTTTCACCCTCCCGCTTTCGGGCCGGCTGAAGGCGGAGAAGGCGGCGGCGCTGGCCGAAGCGGAAGCCGCTCTGCACGAGGCGCGGCTGGCGGAGTGGGAGCTGCTGGTCGAGTTGCGTGAGACGTGGTACCGCTGGTCGGCCGCGGAGCGTGAAGCCGAGCTGCATCACGAGTATGGCGACCGGATCGGCCGGCTGGCGGAGATCGTGGGGAGGCTGGCGGAGGCGGGCGAGGCAGGGTCGCTGGAGGCCCGTCTGCTGAAGATCCAGCGGACGACGCGGGCCGCCGCCGCGGCGTCTGCCGCCGCGCGGGCTCGCGAACAACGCGTCGAGCTGATGCGACTGCTGGGTCTGGTTCCCGATGCGCCTGTGGAACTGCTCCCGGCGCTCGATGCACCGGGCCTCACCGGCGACGCCGAGCCGGGGCTACTCAGCCACCCACGCGTCGCGCTGGCGGAGGCGGAGTACCGGCTCGCTGAAGAGCGGCTGCAGCGCGAAGTGCGGAAGCAGTACCCGGACCTCACGGTCGGTCCCGGCTACGAGTACGAAGAGGGCCAGTCTCGCGTCGGGTTGGGCGGGGGGCTGCCGATCCCCGTGTTCAACCGCAACCGGCGGGGCATCGCGGAGGCGGCGGCGGCGCGGGACGCCCAGCGGGCCGAGGCGGAGGCGGCGTACGAGGCGGTCCTGCACGACGTGGCGGCGCTGCGGGTGAGGCTGGAGGCGGCGGAGGAGCGGGTCCGCACGCTGCGCGAGAACGTGGCCCCGCTCGTGGACGAGCAGCTCCGCGAGGCCGAGGCGCTGATCGCGGCCGGCGAGATGAACGTGCTGCTCCTGCACGAGGCGCTGTCGCAGTCGCTGGAGGTGAAGACGCAGGTGCTGGAGGCGGCGGCGGCCTTGGCGGCGCTGCGTGCGCAGCTGCGGGCGTACGTCGAACCGCCCGTGAGCGCGGTGCTGGAAGCGGGAGACCCGCAATGAACAGATTCAGATGGTGCGCGTCGTGGTTGTTGGTTGCGGCGCTGGTGTCGGTCGGCTGCGGCGACTCGCGCGAAGACGCGGCCGACGCGGCGGCCGGAGCGACCGCCCCGGGGGCGGCCGCGGCGACCAACCGGATCGACGTGCCCCCGGCGGTGCGTCAGAACCTGGGGATCACCTTCGCGGAGGTCGAGCGCCGGCCGGTGCGGCAGACGGTGCGCGTGCCGGGCGAGTTCGAGCTGCGGCCCGAGGCGACGCGGGAGTACCACGCCATGGTTCCCGGCCGGGCGGAGGTGCTGGTCGAGCAGTTCCAGCGGGTGACGGCGGGGACGCCGCTGGTGGAACTCGACTCACCTCAATGGCGGCAGACCCAGCACGCGGCCGTCGAGGCCGAGGGGGAGATCAAGCTCGCCGAGGCGGCGCTGCGGGTCGCCGAGGCGAGCCTGGCGGAGGCGGAGGGAGCGGCCGCGTTCCTCCGCGAGCGGCAGCAGAACCTGGGCGAGCTGAGGGTCCGCCAGGCGGAGCTCGAGGGCGAGCTTCGCGAGCGTGAGGCGCAGTTGCCCAGGCTCGAGGCGGAACTGCGGGCGAGGCAGACGGAGCTGCACGAGGCCGAGGAGCATTACGCGTCGATGCTCCACGTGCTGGCCTCTCTCGCCGGGATCGAGCGGGCGCGGCTGCTCGAGCCGGTCGAGGTCGATGGCGAATCGGTGGCCTTCTGGCGGACGCTCGATCGGCTGGTGCTTCGAGCCGAGGCGGACGGCGTCGTGGGCACGGTCGGTGTGACCGACGGCGGCTGGGTCGAAACGGGCGGCCTGCTGCTGTCCGTCGTGGACCCGACGCGGCTGCGATTCTTCGCCAAGGCGCCGCAGTCGGACCTCGCACGTTTCGAAGAGGGGCTGCCGGTGCGGATCACGCCGCCACAGGGCGGGACGCTCGGGCCCAACGCGTCGATCGACGGCCGGCTGCACCTGGGTTTCCAGGCGCACCCGCAGGATCGGACCATCCCGCTCTACGCCATGCCGGCCCCCGGCGAACCGCTGCCGGCATGGGCGAAGCCTGGCGTCGCCGGCTTCCTCGAAGTCTTCGTCGGTGGCAGCAAGGCGCCCGAGCTGGCGATCCCGACGTCCGCCCTCGTCCGCGACGAGCTGAAGCTGATTTTCTACCGCCGCGATCCGCGGAACCCGGACAAGGTTTACCCCGTCGACGCGGACCTGGGCGTGAGCGACGGGCGGTGGACGGTCGTGCACAGCGGCGTCACCGACGGTGACGAGGTCGTGCTCGACGGGGCGTACGCGCTCAAGCTCATCGGTGGCGGGCAGCAGGCCCCCCCGGGCTACCACTACCACGCCGACGGGACGCTCCACAAGGACCACTAGACCGGCAAGCGCATGCTCCGAAAGCTCATCGCATTCTCGCTCGACAACGCCCCGCTCGTGCTGGTGCTCGCTGGGGTTCTCCTCGCGTTCGCGGCCTACCAGGTGCCGCGGATGCCGGTGGACGTCTTCCCCGAGCTCAACGCGCCGACGGTCGTCGTGCTAAGCGAGGCCAAGGGGCTCGCGGCGGACGAGGTCGAGCAATACGTGACGTTCCCGATCGAGAGCGCGGTCAACGGGCTCCCGGGCGTGCGGCGGGTGCGCAGCGGCAGCGCGATGAGCCTGTCGCTGGTCTACGTCGAGTTCGACTGGGGAACCGACATCGACACCGCGCGGTTCCGCGTCGCCGAGCGGCTGGCGATCGCCGAGGAAGAGCTTCCGCCGGGCGTGCACACGGAGATCGCGCCGACGACCGGCATCACCGGCGAGATCATGATGGTCGCGGTGTCGTCGCCGGACGGCACGGTAAGCCCGCTGGAGCTGCGCGCGTACGCGGAGTTTGATCTGCGGCAGCGACTGCTCGGCGTCGCGGGCGTCGCGCAGGTCGTCGCCATCGGCGGTGAGCTGCCGGAGTACCAGGTCAACGTCCGCCAGGACGCGCTGCGGCTCTACGACCTGACGGTCGCCGACGTCGTCGAGGCCGCGGCCGCCGCCCACAGCACAGCCAGCGCCGGCTACCTGCCCAACGTCGGCGGCAGGGAGATCTCGATCACCCAGGCCGCCCGGGTCCGATCCGCCGAGGACATCCGCGAAACCGTCGTGAAGTACCACGAAGGCTCGGCCGTCACGCTCGGCCAGGCCGCCGACGTCACGATGGGGCCCACGCCCGCGCGGGGCACGGCGTCCAACGCCGGCGACCCGGCGGTGGTGCTCTCCATCAAGAAGTCGCCCGGGACCAACACCCTCGACATCACGCGCGAGATCGACCGCGTCCTCGACGGCGTCGACGCGGGCCTCCCCGCGGGCATCGCGATCGACCGCCACGTGCTCCGGCAGGCGGACTTCATCGGCCTGTCGATCAACAACCTCGTGCACGTGCTCCGCGACGCGGCGATCTTCGTCTCGGTCGTCCTCGTGCTGTTCCTCCTCAACGTGCGCACGACGGTCATCACGCTCGCGGCGATCCCGCTGTCGCTGGCCGTGGCGGTGCTGGCGATGAGCGGGCTCGGGCTGACGATCAACGTGATGACGCTCGGCGGCCTGGCGATCGCCATCGGCGAACTCGTCGACGACGCGATCATCGACGTCGAGAACATCTATCGCAGGCTGCGTGAGAACCGGCTGCTGCCCGAGGCCCAGCGGAAGCCCGAGTTGCGGGTGATCTATCAGGCGAGCAACGAGGTGCGGTCGAGCGTCGTCTTCGCCACCGTCATCATCGTGATCGTCTTTGTGCCCCTGCTCTTCCTGCAGGGCGTGGAAGGGCGATTCTTCCAGCCGATGGGGATCGCGTACATCACGGCCATCCTCGCGTCGCTGCTGGTGGCGCTGACGGTCGTGCCAGCGATGTGCCGGTACCTCCTCCGCGGGAAGCTCGGGCGAGCTGAGAAGGGCCACGGCGACGGCTTCCTCGTCCGCTGGCTCAAGGCGGCCTACCAGCCGAGCCTTCGTCTGGCGCTGCGGCTGCGCGTGGTCGTGATCGGGCTGGCGGCGGTCGCGACCGCCGGCAGTCTCTGGCTGGCGAGCACCTTCGGCACCGACTTCCTGCCCGACTTCAACGAGGGCGCCTTCACGATCTTCATCGACGCCCCGCCCGGGACATCGCTCGAGGAGAGTGACCGGATGGTTCGCGGGCTCGACCGTCAGCTCGCCCAGGTCGACGGGGTGCGATCGGTGGTCCGCCGCACCGGACGAGCGGAGCGGGACGAGCACGCCCACGGCGTCAACAGGAGCGAGATCCAGGTCGCGACCGAGCCCGGCGTCGACAAGGCCGAGGTGCTCCACCGCATCGACGGGGTGCTCGCGAACCTCCCGGGGCTCAACACCGGGGTCGGCGCGCCGATCGGGCACCAGCTGTCGCACGTGCTCTCGGGCACGCAGGCCGCGATCGCCATCAACATCTTCGGCAACGACCTCGCCACGCTCCGTCAGATCGCCGAAGACGTCGAACGCGCCATCACCCCGATTCCCGGCGTCCGCGACGTGCTCGCGAATCGCGAGGCGGCGATCGAGTCGCTCAGCGTCCGCTACCGCCCGCAGGACCTGAAACGGTGGGGGCTGACGCCGGCAAGCGCCGCGGAACAGGTGGAAGCCGCGTTCGCCGGCGTCGAGGTGGACCGCGTCAACGAGGGCGTTCGGCAATACAGCGTCGTCGTCCGGCTGCACCCGGAGGAGAGGCGTTCGCCCGATCATGTCCGCGACCTCCTGCTCCGGGGTGAAGGCGGTGCCCTCGTGCGGCTGAGCGAGGTCGCCGACGTCGGCCCCGAGCGTACACCGCTGGGCATCCAGCGCGAGAACGCCAGGCGCAAGGCAGTGGTCTCACTCAACGTCGACGAAGGCTACAACCTCGGCCACGTCGTCGAAGCGGTTCAGGCGAAGGTCGATCCGATTGTCCATTCCTACGGTTACGGGGTGACCTACGGCGGCCAGTTCGAAGCCCAGCAGTCCGCCGCGCGGACCATCTACCTCATGGGCGCGTTCGTCCTGCTCGTGATCCTCGTCCTGCTATCGATGGCGTTCGGCTCGACGAGGGCGGCGCTGCTCGTGATGGTCAACCTCCCGCTCGCTCTCATCGGCGGCATCGCCGCCATCTACCTCACCGAAAGCCCCAGCTTCGTCGGCAACACGCTCGGGCTCTTCGGCATCGGCGCGTATCAGGCGCCGGTCATCTCCATCGCGAGCATGGTCGGCTTCATCACGCTCTTCGGCATCGCCGTGCGGAACGGCATCCTGCTCGTGAACCACTACGCCCACCTCCTTCACGAAGAGGGCGCGAGCTTCGACGAGGCCGTGGTGCGCGGGTCGATGGAGCGACTCGTGCCGATCCTGATGACCGCGCTCACCGCGGTTCTCGGGCTCGTGCCGCTGGCGCTCGCGTACGGTGAGCCCGGCAGCGAACTGCTCGCCCCACTCGCGATCGTCGTCCTCGGCGGACTCGTCACGTCCACGCTGCTCAATCTCGTCGTCGTTCCCGCCGGGTACTACATGATGTTCCACCATCGCCCGATCAACCGAGCGACGCAGCGTGCCGAGCCGGTCGATGCGGGCAGCACTTAGGAGAAGGCCGATGATCACTCGCTTCGCAACCTTGCCCGTCCTCGCAACCCTCGCCCTCGTCGTCGCCGGCTGCGGCCGGGAGGAGCCGGCCCCGCCCGCGACGCCCGTTGCGCCTGCCGCCGCCGAGCACGCCGACGATCACGGCCCCACCGACGCCCACACCGGCGAGCCCCACAACCTCGGCACGACGACGATCGGTGGCTACGACGTCGCCGTGACTCAGATCGGTGACGTGCACGCCGGCGAGGGCGCGACATTCGAGATCCGCGCGACGCCCGACGCCGACATAAGTGCCGTTCGCGCTTGGGTAGGGGTCGAGAGCGGCCAAGGGTCGCTCAAGGTCCTCGCGCCCAAGCGGGGCGACTTTTACGACGCCGACCTCGAAGTCCCCGCCCAGCTTGCGGAGGACAGCAGGGTGTGGGTCGAACTCGAAACCGCCAGTGGCCGGAACGCCGGCAGCTTCAACCTCGCTCAGGAGTGAGCGGACGGGAAAAGCTCCCAGATCGCGCCGCGGCCGCTTCAAGAGATCCGGCCGACCTTGCACGTCTCTCGCTCGTCGGCAAGGTCGGCCGGTTCATCGTGCCGCTAGATCTCGTGAGTCTCGCAACCGCGGTGCAGCGGGCGGTCCCACTGCTTGTCCGACGGCGCTGGCGTCCTGAGCAGGCGGAGGTACGCCTTGGCCGGAGACTCGCGCGGGCGCTGGTTCAACCGGCAGGCCGGCGAAGGGCTGATACAACTACCGGCCGAGACGTGCGTTGCGTCGAAATGCCCGTGAACGACAAACCGCCCAGACCCCGTGTGTACCGCGGGCGGCTGGGCGGCTCGTCGTGTTTGAAAGCTCCCCGGGCTGGACTCGAACCAGCGACATTTCGATTAACAGTCGAATGCTCTACCGACTGAGCTACCGGGGAATCGGCCCGCCGACGGGGTCGGCGGAGCACAGTAGGGTACCGATCTTACGTCGGCAAGCAACCCGGTTCGGGCCAAAAACCCGGGCGGGGGGTCAGTCGCTGAGGATCACCACGTCGGCCGGGTCGACGTGGACCGCCAGGGCGTCGGCGGGGGCGTCGACCAGCCTGGGGTTCAGCTCGAACGCCTTGAGCCGGACGCCTGTCCCCTCGGCATCGGCCGGGCCGACCCGCAGGTGGTACTGGGCCATCTCGCCGAGGTAGACGACGCCCAGGCGGGTCGCGGGGAAGGCGTTGAGGCCGGCAGGGGGGGCGCCGGTGCCGGCGTCGCGGTGGAGCCGGATCGCCTCCGGCCGGATGGAGCAGGTGACGTTCCCCGTGGCGGGCAGGTCCGGGGGGAAGACGCCCGCGTGAAGGAGCCCGGCGGGGGTCTCGAGGACGACCCGCCCATCCTCCCGCCCGCGGACCTCGGCGGAGACGAAGTTCGTCTCGCCGAGGAAGTCGGCGACGAAGCGGTTGGCGGGCCGCTCGTAGAGTTCCCGCGGCGGGCCTACCTGCATCACCCGGCCGCTCCGCATCACCGCGACCCGGTCCGCCATCGACAGCGCTTCCTTCTGGTCGTGCGTCACGTAGACCGCGGTGATGCCCGCGGCCTTGCAGATGTCGCGGATGCTCGACCGCATGTCCAGCCGCAGCTTGGCGTCGAGGTTGGAGAGCGGCTCGTCGAGCAGCAGCACGCGGGGCTTGACCACCAGCGCCCGCGCCAGCGCGACCCGCTGCTGCTGCCCGCCCGAGAGCTGGCCCGGCTTGCGGTCGGCGTAGGGGAGCATCT
>CAZKRE010000066.1:0-16812 GCA_964555075.1 uncultured Phycisphaeraceae bacterium | reverse complement strand
ACCGTTGCTGAGTTCCGTCGGTGGCGTGCCGGTTCCACCGGTCGACTCGCGCTCGTGCCGACGATGGGCGCGCTGCACGAGGGTCATCTGCAGCACGTCCGCGAGGCGCGGGGGGTGGCGGGGCGGGTCGCGGTGTCGATCTTCGTGAATCCGACGCAGTTCGGGCCGTCGGAGGACTTTTCGCGGTACCCGCGGACGTTCGACGCGGACGTGGCCGGCTGCGAGGCCGCGGGCGCCGACTGCATCTTCGCGCCCGAGGTGGACGAGGTGTATCCGCCGGGGTTGCCGGGGGTGACGGTCGACGTGCCGTCGCTGACGACGGTGCTGGAAGGGGCGCACCGGCCGGGGCACTTCGCGGGGGTGTGCCGGGTGGTGGCGAAACTGCTGCTGATCACGCTGCCGGACGTGGTGACGTTCGGGCAGAAGGATTATCAGCAGTTGCGGGTGGTGGAGGCGATGATTCGGGACCTGATGATGCCGGTCGAGGTGCTCGAGGTGCCGACGCGGCGGGAGACGGACGGGCTGGCGATGTCCAGCCGCAACGTCTATCTCACGGCCGAGGAACGCGGGCGGGCGACGGCGCTGCACAAGGCGCTGCTGCAGGCGAAGCACCTCGTGGAGGAGGCGGGCGAGACGGACCCGGCGGCGGTGGAGCGGGCGATGGAGGAGGTGCTCCTCTCGTACGGGCTGCGCATCGACTACGCCGCCGTGCGTCACCCGTCGCTGCTGCGGCCGCTGGACATCCTCGAGCCGTCACTCACCGGGGGGGTGGTTGCGCTGATCGCGGCGCGGCTGGGCGGGGTCCGGCTGATCGACAACCTGCTGCTGGGGGCGTGATCGCGGGGGCGTTGGCTGCTGCGGCCGTTGCTGTTGCGGCGGCGCCTGCTGGCCGCTGACGTTGCGGTTGCCGGCGCGGTAGAGGTCGAGCAGGTTCTGCCGGGGCGAGCGGAGGGTGACGCCGTCGGCATGATCGATGTTCCCGACGCCGCCGCCCGCGGGGAGCGGCGCCAGCCGCGCGTCGAGGCGGGCATCGAGCCGGTGATCGACGGCGGCGGGGTTCGGCGACCGCGGGTCGCGGCGGGGCGTCCGGGGGACGAGGTCGTAGACCATGTTGGCGGGCGCCACGGTGACGTACTGGCCGTCGGCGGCGGGGGCGACGTTCCGGTCGGCCGAGTAGGGGTCGGTGGGGGAGCGGACGACGTACTCCGCCTGCGGCATGTACGCGCGGAAGCCCGGGGCCTCGTAGACGAATCCCTGCGGCAGGGGCAGCCCGGTGAGCGGGTCGATCGGCACCCCGCCACGCTGCTGCCAGCCCGCCCGGTCCACCGTGCGGAGCGCCGCGGCCCGGCTGTGGACCGCGAGCCCCGGCTCGACGCGGCGGAAGCTCGTCGCGCGGGGGTCCAGGTCGCCCACCGCCCGGTCCACCGGCTGCCCCTGCCCCGCCTGTCCGAGCGCGGGGACGCCGATCAGGAGGGCCGCGATCAGGCTGGGCAGCGGTCGGATCATGCCCCCCAGTTTACCGCCTGATCCGCGGACCCGAACCCCCGGCGCACAAACAACCCCGCGCCGGCTGACGCCGACGCGGGGCGCTTCTCCCTCATCCTTGTTTTGCACGGCCGTCGGGCCCGCGGAGCTGCGGCGCCCCGGGGTCCACGGGGTTCGGCGGGGTCGCCGCTCAGGCGTGGGCCGCGGTCCAGTTCAGCTTGTTCTCGGCGATGTCGGAGAGCAGTTGGTCGGTGCGGCCCTCCTCGTCGAGGGTGGTCTGGAGCAACTGGGCCTGGTCCTCGAAGCCCATCTGCCGCGCCCAGGTGCGGAGCGTGCCGTACGACGCGATCTCGTAGTGCTCGACCTTCTGGGCGGCGGCGATGAGCGCGGCATCGCGGCTGGCGTCGTCGCCCTTGGCCTTGATCATCTGGTTGCCCTCCTCGATCAGGCCCTTCATCGCGGGGCAGGTCTCCCGCTGCGGCGTCTTGTCGAGCATCTTGAACACCTGTTCGAGCCGGCGGATGTGTTCCTCGGTCTCGCGGAGGTGGGTCTGGAAGGCGGCTTTCAACTCCGGGTGCGTCGCCGCCTCCGCCATCAGCGGCAGGGCCGACGTCAGCCGCTTCTCCGCGTCGTAGATGTCTTCAACCAGGTGGACGTACGTATCGTGCAGGTTCTTAAACTCTTCGCGGAACAGAGCCATGGTGGAGTCTCCTCAATGCGGTTGGGTGTCGGGGTTCAGAGGCGGGATCGCCTCGCCAGCGCCCCCAACCCTACGGTCCCGGCCTGAACCCACGATAAAAGCGGAATGAAAGGTTCCTCATATCGTCACCGTTGACAGGTCTACGCGGGGCGCGGCAAAATGGACCGCAGCGTGAGCCGGAATCACTTTGGGGGGTCGACAGATGGCTGGTTCAGTTGAGGCGGGGGCGATCGCGGCACTCATCGCGGCGTCCATGTGGGTTCCGACGGCCGGTGGTGCGGTGGCGGTGCGGCGGGTCGCGCTGACCGGCGACGGGATCGGCGACGGCAAGACCCTCGGCAAACTCGAAACCTTCTCGCTCAATGATGCCGGCGACGTGGCGTTGGGGGCTACTCTGCTCGGCGGGCAGCCGGACGCGACGGGGGTCTTCGTCCACGACGGATCCCTCCGCGTCGTCGCCCAAAGCGGCGACAGCGCCCCCGGAGGCGGGACGTTCACCCACCTCGCCCTCTCCTACCCGGTGATCAACGAGCGCGGCGAGGTCGCGTTCCTCGGCCACGACAGCACGGTCAACGATTGGCGCAACGGGGTCTACACCACCGCAAACCTCGCCGGTACCAACCCGACGCATGAGGTGCGGAAGGTCGCGCGTCACGGGGAGACGCCGGCCGGGATGCCAAGCGAGAAACTCGGGTCCCTGTATGGCGTGCTCCTGAACGACCGCGGAGAGTCCGCGTTCCTCGGCCAGGTGGAGAGCGGACCCAGCGGCATCTGGCGTACCTCCGCGCTCACCGGCGGCGTCGAAGCGGTCGTCGCCTGGGACCTGCCGGTGACAGACCCGGACGCGGTCTACCCTGGCCCGACCCTTCGGAGTGCGCAGAGCGAACCGTCCCTCAATCACCACGGGCAGATCGCGCTGGGCGCCCACTACGTGGACGGCGCCAGCCGCTACGGGGTGTTCACCGGGAACCAGACACCCCTGACCGTTCGAGTCAGCAGCCGCGATCCGGTGCCGGGCGCGCCCGCGGGCTCGACCTTCAAGAACTTCGCCACCGTCGTGAGCAACGACGCCGGCTATGTCGCGTTCCGCGGCGACTGGCGCGAGCCCGGCGCCACGGAGGACACGTGGGGCCTGTTCATCGAGGAGGGCGGCGGGGTGGTGCCCGTCGCGCGGACCGGCGGCGAGGATGCGCCGGGCGCGTCGTCGCCGTTCGACAGCATCCCGGCTCCGTTCATCACGATGAATACGGGCGGCGACCTCGCGTTCATCGGCCGGTTCGGACCGCTGGATGGGCCGGGCGACGGGGTCTACTTCCGTCCCGCGGGCGGAGACCTGCGGCCGGTGGCGATCGAGACCGAAGGCCCTCTGAGTGACGATACGGATTTTGAACGCCTGTTCCCCGCTTCCATACACCTGAACGGGCAAGGCCAAGTCGTGTTCATGGCTCAGCCCCACGGCGGCACGCTCGGGCTGTATCTCACCGAACCCGACGCCGGGAGCCCGGTCCTCATCGCCGCGGTCGGTGAGATGTGGGACCTTGACGGGATCGCCGGCGGGGAGTCCCGCGAGATCTTGGCCTTTCAGCTCCCGTTCGCCTCCTCAGGCAACGAAGACGGGCGCGCATCGCCGCTCAATGAGTCGGGCGAACTGGCCTTCATCGTCCGGTTCACCGACGGGACGAGCGGCATCTACGCCGCGACGATTCCCGAACCCGTTTCCCTCAGCGCGCTGGCGCTGCTGGTTCCGCTGGCGCGGCGGTCCCGGCGGGGGCGCTAGAGCCGCTCGAGCGCGATCCGGCGGGCCTGCGTGAGCGCGATGGCGATGGCGTCGGCGACGTCCGGGGGGCTGGGCATTTCGGCCAAGCGGCACTGGGTCATCACCGCCCGCTGGACCTGCTCCTTGCTGGCGTGGCCGTAGCCGGTGACGGCCTTTTTCACCTCGGTGGCGGGGAGGCTGGTGACGGGGATGCCCGCGCGCTGCGCGCCGAGGAGGATCACGCCGCGGGCGTGGGCCATGAGGATCGCGGTGCGCGGGTGGTTGTAGGCCGCGAAGAGTTTTTCGACGGCCATGATCTGCGGCCGGGTCTCGTCGATGAGCGCGGTGAGGTCGTCGTGGAGCTGGCCGAGCCGCTTCTCGAGGGAGAGCGTAGGGGTGAGCTTGAAGATCCCGGCCTCGACGAGGCGGGGCTCGAGCAGCGCGGCGGCACCCCCGGCGGCGTCGACCTCGACGACGCCGTAACCGGTGATGCGGAGGCCGGGGTCGATCCCGAGGACGCGGCTCATCGGCGGAGTGTACCGGCGGGGGGCGGCGTAGGCAGCGAATCGACGCCGTCGGTCGCCACTCTAGAATCCGTGTGACACACGTGGACAGGCCGGACCGAGATGAAGCAATTTGCCCATTTTTTCAAGAAAGCCGCTCGGGAGCGGGGCCGGGAGTATTTCGAGCGCGGCCGCGTCACTCTCCGGGGCGCCTCGGACGACTCGATCGAGGCGCGTGTGAAGGGTTCGGGCTCGCGGGTCTACCGGGTGGCGATCGAGATCGTTGACCAGAGCGAGCTGATCACGGACTGCTCGTGTCCATTCGCGTATGACCACCTCGAACCGTGCAAGCACGTCTGGGCGACGCTGCTCGCGGCCGAGGATGAGGGCGTCTTCAGCAGCGTGCGCGATTTGGCGCCGTGGCAGACTTCTCTTCGCGAGGCCGCCAACCAGATGCTCGCGCAGCCTCTCGTGACTTCGAGAACTCTGTTCGCGAAGGATGATGTTCAGGTTGCCTACGTGCTCGACGCTTCGGAAGCGAGTTACAGCACCGTCGGGCCGATCCTCGAGGTCACCACGCGTCGGCGGAATCGGCGGGGCGAACTCGGGATCGCTCGCCGCGCGCCCGTCGACGGTCGCGAGCTGCTCCTCCACCCGGACCCGCGGCACCGGCTGATCGGGCAGATGCTCGTGGGCGCCCCCCGGGACGTGTATCACTCCCCGACGCGATTCGCCCTCAACCAGATCGCCCTGCGGACACTACTCCCGCTGCTGTGCGAGAGCGGTTGCTTCTATCTGCGTCGGGATGGGAAGGACTCCGAGCCGGTGCCGGTGACGTGGGACGACGGGCCGCCGTGGCGCTTCGTGCTCACGGCGACCCGGGCGAAGCGTGGCAGCGACCACGAGATCACCGGGGAGTACCGCCGGGGCGACGAGCGGATGGCGCTGTCCGAACCCGACATGGTCCTGCGGGGTGGCGTGGTGTTTGCGCACGGCCGGGCGGCGCGGCTGGACGATCGGGCTTTCGACCTGCTGGCCAAGCTCGGGCCGGAGGCGTGGAAGGTCTCCGCGGAGGAAGTGGAACCCTTCCTCACGTCGCTCTACAGCCTGCCGGAACTGCCCGAGCTGGACTTGGGCGACGCATTGCGGGTCGAGGAGGTTTCAATCGAGCCACATCCGGTGCTCAAGATCGGCAAGCCTCAGGCCAGGACGTTCGGGGGCGAGAAGCTTCCGGCGCACCTGCTGTTCCGCTACGGAGACACGCAGGTGCCGGCGGAGCCGCGATCCGCTGCGGCGTTCGATGCCGCGGGCCGCAAGGTCTACCGCCGGGATGCGGCCGCGGAGCAGGCCGCGTCGAACACCCTCCAGACGCTGGGGTTCCGTTACGAATGGTCTTACGAGGACAACGGTCGCGTGCTGCAGTTGCCCCCGGCGAAGCTGCCCGCGGCGGTAGCGGAGCTCACCGGCAAGGGCTGGCGGGTCGAAGCGGAGGGGCGGGCGTTCCGCTCCGCCGGGGCGATCAGTGTGGACGTGAGTACGGGGATCGACTGGTTCGACCTCGACGCCCGCGTGGACTTTGATGGCACGTCCGTGCCTCTGCCGCGGCTGCTGGAGGCGGTGCGGAAGGGTGCGGAGAGCATCATTCTCGACGACGGATCGGTGGGGTTGGTCCCTCTGGAGTGGCTGAACAGATACGCCAAGTTCGCCGCGCTCGGGCGGGAGGTGGATGGCCGCGTCCGCTTCGCGTCGACGCAGGCGGCCGTAATGGACGCGCTGCTTGCCGCCGAGCCCCACGCGACGTTCGACGAGGGGTTCGTTGCGATCCGGAAGCGGCTGGCGTCCTTCGAGGGGGTGGGGCCGGCGGAGCCGCCCGCGGGCTTCGTGGGCGAGCTTCGCCCCTACCAGCGCGAGGGGCTGGGCTGGTTGGGGTTCCTGCAGGAGTTCGGGTTCGGCGGCTGCCTCGCGGACGACATGGGGCTGGGCAAGACGGTGCAGGTGCTCGCGCTGCTCGAGGCCCGCCGCGAGGCCGGCCACGGGCCCTCCCTCGTCGTCGTCCCGCGGAGCCTGCTCTTCAACTGGCGACAGGAGGCGGCCCGCTTCACGCCCCGCCTCCGCGTGCTCGACCAGACCGGCCGCGACCGCATCCGGGACGCCGCGCACCTCGCCGGCCACGACCTGATCCTCACCACCTACGGCACGCTGCGTCGGGATGCCGCGTTCTTCAAGGACGTCACGTTCGACTACGCTATCCTCGACGAGGCGCAGGCGATCAAGAACCCGTCGACCGCGTCGGCGAAGGCGGCGCGGCTGCTCCGCGCCAACCACCGCCTCGCGCTCAGTGGCACGCCGGTCGAGAACCGCCTGGCGGAACTCTGGAGCCTCATCGAGTTCCTCAACCCGGGGATGCTCGGCAGCGCATCCGTCTTCAAGTCGCTGATCGGCCCCGCCGGCGCCGGGCAAGGGTCAAGCCTTCCGGGTTCCGCGGCCGCTGGGGGTGCCGGGGGCTCCGGGGGTTCCGGGGGGGAGGCGGACGGGTTGGCGATGGTGGGGCGGGCGTTGCGGCCGTTCATCCTCCGCCGGACCAAGGCGCAGGTTGCCACCGACCTGCCCGAGAAGCTCGAGCAGACGCTCACCTGCGAGCTGGGCCCGAAGCAGCGCAAGCTCTACAACGAGCTCCGCGACCACTACCGGGCGTCGCTGCTGGGCCGGATCGACAAGGTCGGGCTGAAGCGGTCGAAGATCATGGTGCTCGAGGCGCTGCTGCGTCTGCGTCAGGCGGCGTGCCATCCGGCGCTGATCGATCCGAAGCACGCCGCCGCGGGGAGCGTGAAGCTCGACGCCCTCTGGGATCAGCTCACCGGCATCCTCGCGGAGGGGCACAAGGCCTTGGTCTTCTCCCAGTTCACAAGCCTGCTGGGGATCCTCCGCGAGCGCCTGGACGCGGAGCAGATCCGCTACGAGTACCTGGACGGGAAGACCCGCAAGCGACAGGAGCGCGTGGAGCGGTTCCAGAATGACGCGGGCTGCCCGCTGTTCCTCATCAGCCTCAAGGCGGGGGGCGTGGGGCTGAACCTCACCGCCGCCGACTACGTGTTCCTGCTCGACCCCTGGTGGAACCCGGCGGTGGAGGCGCAGGCGATCGACCGGACACACCGCATCGGCCAGACCCGCCGGGTCTTCGCCTGCCGCCTCGTCGCGCAGGACACGGTCGAGGAGAAAGTGCTGGCGCTGCAGGAGCGCAAGCGGCGGCTGGCGGACGCGATCATCACCGCGGACAACAGCATCCTCGCCGACCTTTCGCGGGAGGATCTGGCCTTGCTGCTCTCGTGATTCCGGCGGCTCGCGCGATGACGTAAGCTCTATCCATCGCTGGGTTTGCGGCGCAAGAAAAGCGGGGCCGCGCTGGACATTTGTACGGCATCTGTTAGAATAACGCGATGCTTGTCGGCCCCGCGCCGGGGGTTTATGGTGAGCGGTCCGGGGCGATGCCGATAACGTGGGATGACTGATTAGCCGACTGACGCGGCGGGTGGCCATGGGTGGCCCCGTCGCAGCCAGGGAGGGTTTCGTGGCCAAGCGTGGCAACAACACGGGCGAGGGTTCGCTCTTCGACGGCGGTTCGAATGGCAACGGCAACGGGCGCGGGAAGGGCTCGCGGTCGGGCCGTGGCCGGCTTGCGGGCGAGGAGGGCTTCGGCGGGCTGGGGCTCGTCGAGCCGATCGCGCTGCATACCGCGACCCAGGCGCGTTACCTCAACTATGCGCTCTCCGTCATCACCAGCCGGGCCCTGCCCGACGTCCGCGACGGGCTGAAGCCGGTCCAGCGGCGGATCCTCTACACCATGTGGCGGGAGCGGCTGGCCCACCCCGCCAAGCACCGCAAGTGTGCCGGCATCGTCGGGTCGACGATGCGCGACTTCCACCCGCACGGCGACAGCGCGATCTACGAGGCCCTCGTCCGGATGGCGCAGCCCTGGGTCATGCGAGAGAAGCTGGTCGACGGCTCGGGCAACTTCGGCTCGCTCGACGACGACCCCGCCGCCGCCATGCGGTACACCGAGGCCCGCCTCGCGCCGATCGCCAGCGAGCTGCTGGGCGAGATCGGGCAGGGCACCGTGCCGTGGCGCGGGAACTACGACGGCACGTCGGAGGAGCCGGTGGTCCTTCCTTCGCGGGTGCCGAACCTGCTGCTCAACGGTTCGCAGGGCATCGCGGTGGGCATGGCAACGAATATCCCGCCGCACAATCTCGGCGAGGTCTGCAACGCGCTCCTGAAGCTGCTCGACGACCCGGAGATCAAGGACTACCAGCTCGTCGCGAACGACGCGGTGCGCGGGCCCGACTTCCCAACGGGCGGGCAGATCATCACGAGCAAGGACG
Source organism: uncultured Phycisphaeraceae bacterium (assembly GCA_964555075.1). GTDB lineage: Bacteria > Planctomycetota > Phycisphaerae > Phycisphaerales > Phycisphaeraceae > CAZKRE01. The sequence continues at coordinate 7,989 of CAZKRE010000066.1, read as the reverse complement.
AGCTGCGGGAGATCTACCGGACCGGCAGCGGCGGGATCAAGATCCGCGCGACCTGGAGCAAGGGCGAGACCGGCCGGGCGAGCAAGACGCTGTACATCACCAGCGTGCCCTACGGCGCGAACAAGGCGGCGATCGTCGAGCAGATCGCGGGCATCGTGCTGGGGCGGAAGATGCCGCTCCTGCTGGACGTCAAGGACGTCTCCGCGGACGACGTGCGGATCGAGCTGACGGTGAAAAAGGACGCGGATGACCAGATGGTCATGGCGTACCTCTTCAAGCACACCGGGCTGCAGACCAACTTCGGCGTCAACCTCACCTGCCTGATCCCGCAGGAGGACAACCCGTTCGTCGGCAAGCCCAGCCGGCTGGGGCTCAAGGAAATCCTCTGGCACTTCCTCCACTTCCGGCTGGACGTGGTGACCAAGCGGCTCGCGCACGAGCTCGCGGCGCTGGAGCGGAAGATCCACGAGCTCGAGGGCTTCGCCTTCGCCTTCGACATCCTCGACGACCTCATCAGGATCATCCGCGCCAGCGAGGGCAAGGCCGACGCGGCGCAGAAGATCCTCAAGAAGTACGGCCTCGCGCCGGACGGGCCCCGCAAGGGCAAGGACGGCCTCGATGCCGAGCAGGTCGACGCGATCCTCGAGCTCAAGCTGTACCGCCTCGCCCGGCTGGAGATCAACCTGATCAAGGAAGACCTCGCGCAGAAGGAGAAGCGGGCGAAGGAGATCCGCAAGCTGCTCGACGAGGAGAGCGGCAAGGGGCGGTGGCAGATCGTCCGCGAGGAGATCGAGGAGCTGTCGCGGAAGTACGGCAAGACCGAGTGGGGCAGGCGGAAGACGCTGCTCGAGACGCCCGGGGACGAGCCGGAGTACAACGCGGAGGACTTCATTGTCGCGGAGGACAACCACGTCCTGGTGACGATGGACGGCTGGATCAAGCGGCAGCGCGAGATCAACCTCACGAGCACCCGCCTCCGCGAGGGGGACGAGGTGCTGGCGCTCGAGCACGGCTCGACCAAGAACACGATCGTGTTCTTCTCCAACTTCGGCACGGCCTACACGATGCGGATCATCGACGTGCCCGCGACCACGGGTTACGGCGAGCCGATCCAGAAGTTCTTCAAGCTCAAGGACGGCGAGCGGATCATCGCGGCGCTGTCGATGGACCCGCGCAGCATCGGCGACGTCGCGGAGGACCCGAAGAAGCCGGACCTCTGCCCGACGACCCACGCGCTGGCGGTGACGAGCGACGGGTTTGCGCTGCGGTTCGGGCTCGGGTCTTTCGCCGATCCCAGCACGCGGTCGGGGCGGAAGTACGCCCGGCCGAGCGGCAGCGCGGAGGTGATCTTCTGCGACGCGGTGGGCGGCAAGGAGGTCGTCATCGCCGCCAGCCGCGAACGCCGCGCGATCCTCACGCGCGGGGAAGAGGTCAACTACCTGGGCGGGCCGGGCAAGGGCGTGATGCTCATCAAGCTCGACAAGTCGGATCGGCTGATCGGCGCGACCACCGCGTCGGACGACCGCGACAGCCTGACGGTCAAGACGAGCATGGGCGGCGAGCAGCGGATCAACACGGCGAAGTACAAGGCCGTGTCCCGCGGCGGGAGGGGTCACGAGATCATGAAGCGCGGGCAACTGATCGAGGTCGTCCGCGAGGCGCCGACCCAGCCGGTTTTGCTGGAGGACTGATGCGTGAGCGAGACGCTGCGGCGGGTCGAGGAGCTGGTGCGCAGCGGGGACTACCGCGTGTCGAGCCATGCGCACACAGAACATGAGGATCAGGCCATCGACTTCAGCATGCTTGTTGAGGGGGTCGTAGAGGCGGAGGTCTGGAGGGCTACCCGCAGTACCCGAAGGGTCCATGTGTGCTGGTGCTTCAGCGGGATGATCGCGGGCCGGTCCATGTGGTATGGGGCGTCCCGAAAGGTGCGTCGCGGCCGGCGGTGGTGGTGACGGCGTATCGGCCGGATGTGGGTGAGTGGACGGAGGACCTCCGACGGAGGCGCAAGCAATGATCGAACATCGCAAATCCACGAAGCTGATCAGATCGCGCGAGTTCCTGGCAGAGGTGGATGTGATTCTGGAAGTAACAGGCCACGAATGGTCGCCTTACCTGGTGCCGGCGGACGTTGAGCGATTGTCGCGGGTTCGCCGGGCGCTCGACGCCGGGGACGTGGCTGCGGCTTCTAAGGACGCGCGCGTGTTCCGGTTGCAGCCGGTGGGTACGGACGCCGCCTGAGGGGGTGGGACGGCTCCCACTGGGCGCCGGTCCGGCGGCCGGTGAGGGTGACGGGAAGGATCCCGGTCGACCGTGGGCCGTCGAGCGAATGTTGAGAAACCGCCGGGATCGCCGGCGGGAATGAGTAACCATGACAACCGCAACGAAAAGCTACAACGCCGAATCGATCCAGGTCCTCGAGGGGCTCGACCCCGTGCGGAAGCGCCCGGGCATGTACATCGGGGGGACCGGGTCGACGGGGCTGCACCACCTGGTGTGGGAGGTGCTCGACAACGCGATCGACGAGGCGATGAACGGCCACGCGTCGCAGATCGACGTCACCCTCCACAAAGACGGCAGCAGTGTCTCGGTCTCCGACAACGGCCGGGGCATGCCCGTCGACATCCACCCCAAGCACAAGAAGAGCGCGCTGGAACTGATCTTCGGCACGCTCCACGCGGGCGGGAAGTTCGATAACACCGGCGAGGGCAACTACAAGACCTCCGGCGGGCTGCACGGCGTGGGCGCCTCCGTCGTCAACGCGCTTTCCAAGCAACTCGTCGCCACGGTGAAGAAGGACGGCACCGAGTGGCGGATGGAGTTCTCCCAGGGCAAAACCAAGGGGAAACTGCAGAAGCTCGGCCCCGCGCGGGGCACGGGGACGACCGTCTACTTCCACCCCGACGCGGAGATCTTCCCCAAGATCGACTTCAACCCCGACACGATCCGCGAGCGGATCGAGGTCGCGAGCTATATCCACAAGGGGGTGAAGTTCACGTTCACCGACCAGACGAAGGAAGGCAAGGCCGAGGTCTTCCACCACGACGAGGGGATCGTCGCGTTCTTCCGGACGCTCGTGAAGGAGAAGAACGCCAAGCCGGTGCACGAGCAGCCGTTCAGCTACGAGCGGAACAACGGCACGCGGATCGAGGTGGTGTTCGGGTGGACCGAGTCGACGGATGAGCTGGTCCGGAGCTACGTCAACGGCATCCCGACGGGCAACGGCGGGACGCACGAGAACGGGCTGCGGGCGGGGATCATGAAGGCGGTCCGGAACTACATCGAGACGCACAACCTCACGCCGCGGGGCGTGTCGATCGCGGCGGATGACATCCGCGAGGGGGTGTTCGGGGTGCTGTCGGTCTTCATCGCCGACCCGCAGTTCCAGGGCCAGACGAAGGACCGGCTGAACAACGCGGAGCTCCAGAGCGTGGTGGACGGGGCGGTGCGGCCGCAGCTCGAGCAGTGGCTCAACGAGAACCGGAGCGTGGCGGAGATGGTCGTCGCGCGGATCATCGCCGCGGCGAAGGCGCGCGAGGCGTCGCGGGCCGCGAGCGCCGCGGTCTCCCGCAAGACCGCCACCAGCGGCCGGCTGAACCTGCCGGGCAAGCTCAGCGACTGCACCAACAGCAACCGGCAGGACAGCGAGCTCTTCATCGTGGAGGGCGACTCCGCCGGCGGCAGCGCCAAGCAGGGCCGCGACCGCACGCACCAGGCGATCCTCCCGCTCCGCGGCAAGGTGCTCAACACGCACGGGCTGACGGCGGCGAAGGTGATGGAGAACAAGGAGATCACCGACCTGGCGACCGCGCTGGGCTGCGGCATCGGGCGGGGGAACGTGGACGTGGCCCGGCTCCGCTACCAGCGGATCATCCTCCTCGCCGACGCCGACAGCGACGGGCACCACATCACGACCCTGCTGCTCGCGTTCTTCTACAACTTCCTGCCGGAGCTGATCAAAGAGGGCAAGGTGTTCCTCGCGGTCCCGCCGCTGTACCGGATCGACATCGGCAAGGAGACCTACTGGGCGACGGACGACGCGGACAAGGAGCGGATCCTCCGCGACCAGAAGCGGGGCAGCGCGAACGCCAGCATCCAGCGGTTCAAGGGCCTGGGCGAGATGGACCCGAAGGTGCTGTGGGAGACGACGCTCAACCCCCGCACCCGGCGGCTGCTCAAGGTCGAGATCCCCGAGACGGAGACGCTCAGCACGCTGAAGGTGATGGACGACCTGATGGGCAAGGACCCGGCCCCGCGGTTCAGCTTCATCATGGAGCGTGCGGACGAGGCGGACGAGCTGGACCTGTAGGGCGGATAGGATGGATGCATGATCCGCACCGCGCAGAACAGGCAGGATGACGGGATCGTGCCGTACGAGCGTCGACTCGATGCGGACTTGAGGTGGGCGATGGATGAAGGGAGCGTCTTCTTCGAGGGCAGGGGTGCGGTTCAGGCTGCGCTGCGGCGGCTGACGGCAAAACTGGATGAACTCGGCGTGGACTACGCGGTCGCGGGCGGCATGGCTCTGTTCATGCACGGCTTTCGCCGGTACACCGAGGACGTCGACGTCCTCGTCACCGGCGACGGGCTGACGCGGATCCACGAGGCGCTGGAGGGGCTTGGATACGTCGTGCCGTTCGCGGGGAGCAAGAACCTGCGCGATGTCCACGACGGCGTACGGATCAAGTTCCTGCTCTCGGGAGGATTTCCGGGCGACGGCAAGCCCAAGCCGGTCGCGTTCCCCGATCCGAAGCTGGTTGCGATCGAACGTGAAGGCGTCCGCATCCTCAACCTGCCGACACTCATTGAACTCAAACTCGCCTCGGGCATGACCAGCCCCGGGCGTCTCAAGGATCTGGCTGACGTGCAGCAACTGGCGCAGTTGCTGAAGCTGGACGCCTCCTTCGGCGAGCAACTGCACCCCTACGTTCGTCCGAAGTTCGCCGAGCTCGTGGAGGCGTTGCCCCAGGAGCCGGACAGCGGGCAATGATCGGCCCGCGGTGCGGCAGCCCCTGTGGCGAACGCGGATGCTTCACCCGCCATTGGTGCTGAGGCCACTTGCCTCGCGGGCGGCGACGGAGCGGAGGATGGCGGCTTCGTGGTCGTTGAAGCGGAGCACGGCGGTGACGGGGAAGTGGTCCGAGGGGTACCGCGAGCCGAAGCGGGAGCGATCGATGCCGGCGCCGAGGGTGTCGAACCCGGCGGTGGCGAGGATCCAGTCGATGCGTTCGTCGCCGCCCCGGCCGTCGAAGCCGTGGCGGGTGCCCTCGCCGGGGCGGCCGACGGGGTGGGCGTCGCGGTAGGTGTCGTCGAGGAGGGCGTCGCCGACGAGGGCGTGGTAGGGGGGCGAGCCTTCGGGGCAGTTGAAGTCGCCGGTGACGAGGGTGGGGAGGCCCGCGGCGATGGTGGCGATCCGCTCGCGGAGCAGGTGGGCGGAGTGGTAGCGGGCGGCGTCGCCCCAGACGTCGAAGTGGGTGTTGAAGACGGCGACGACGCGGCCGGTGGCGCGCTCGCGGAGCTTGACCCAGGTGCAGACGCGGCGCCAGCCGGCGTCCCAGCCCTTGGACCCGGCGCGGTCGGGCGTCTCGGAGAGCCAGAAGTGGCCGTCGTCGACCTTGGTGAACCGGTCGGTGCGCCAGAAGATGGCGGCCATCTCGCCCTTGCGTTTGCCGTCGTCCCGGCCGGCGCCGGCGAAGCCGTAGCGGCCGAGAACTGCCTGGAGGTACATCGCCTGCTCGTCGGTGCACTCCTGCGTCCCGAGGATATCGGGGGCGAAGCGTTGGATGGTCTCGGCGGTGATGTCCTTGCGGAAGCCCCAGTGGTTCAGGCCGTCCAGGAGAAAGGGCGTCCGGAGGTTGAACGACATGACGCGGAGCGGCTGAGAGTCGGTGTGGGGGGCGGGGGCGCGGTAGGCGGCGTGGCCGACCGTGGCCTGTGCACTTGGCGCGGCGGAAACGGTGGCTCGGGTGGGGCTGACCAGCGGGTGGATCGGCCGCTGGGCGTAGGGGGAGGGGGCGTGGTACGTGCCGCCGCCGCAGCCGGTCAGGGCGAGCGCGGCGATCGCGCCCAGGAGGATCAGGGGTTGGGTCATCGGAGAGCGTCTCGGGTGGAGGTATGCGAACGAAGCCCGACAAGGAGGATTGTCGGCGGTTGGCGGCTGCGTCCTATAAGTTTTTGCGGCTGGTTCGGCGCGCGGGGCCGAGGCGGGGGCTCAATCCGCCAGCGACTGGTGGACGAACGAGATGGCCATGGAGCCCTCGCCCACGGCGGAGGCGACGCGTTTGACGCTGCCGGCGCGGGCGTCGCCGACGGCGAAGATGCCGGGCCTGCTCGTCTCGAGGTGGTAGGGCTCGCGGCGGGCGTTCCAATGCTCCCGGAACTCGGGGCAGCCGCGGAGGTCGCGGCCGGTGTAGACGAAGCCCCGCTCGTCGAGGCAGACCTTGCTCTTGAGCCAGTCGGTGCGGGGCACGGCGCCGATCATCACGAAGACCGCGGTCACCTGGAGTGTTCCGGGGGCGTCGGGGTTGTCGCCCTCGAGCGTGATGGTGTCGAGCCTGCCGTCATCGGAGCCCTTAAGCTCGGTGATGCGGGTGCGGTTGAGGAGGGTGATGTTCTCAGTGCGTTCGATGCGGTCGATGAGGTAGCGGGACATGGTGTCGCCGAGGCTTTCGCCGCGGATGAGCATGTAGACGTGCTTGGCGACGGTGGCGAGGAACACGGCGGCCTGTCCCGCGCTGTTGCCCCCGCCGACGACCGCGACGGGGCAATCGCGGCAGAGGGCGGCCTCCATCTGGGTGGCGCCGTAGTAGACGCCCTTGCCCTCGAAGTCCTCGCAGAACTCGGCGTCGAGCTTGCGGTAGTCGGCGCCGGTGGCGATGACGACGGTGCGGGCGTGGACCTTCTCGCCCGAGTCGAGGTGGAGGCACTTGGTGGCGCCGTCGCAGACGAGTTCGGTGACGCGGCGGGGGCTGGTGATCGTGGCGCGGAACTTTTGCGCCTGGATCATCGCCCGCTGCGCGAGGTCGCTGCCGGAGATCCCGGTGGGGAAGCCGAGGTAGTTCTCGATCTTGGAGGACGTGCCCGCCTGCCCGCCGGGGGCGACGGCCTCGACGACGAGCGTGCTGAGGCCCTCGCTGGCGCCGTAGACCGCGGCGGCGAGCCCGCCCGGGCCGGCGCCGACGACGACGAGGTCGTAGAGCTCGTCGTCGACGTCCTCGGTGAGCCCGAGGCACTCGGCCAGCCGCTCGTTGGAGGGGTTGCGCAGCAGGCCGCCCTGGTAGATGACGACGGGCGTGTCCCGCGGGGAGACGTGGAACCGGCGGAGCAGCTCGTCGGTGTGCGGGTCGGCCTCGAGGTCGAGCCAGCGGTGGAGCACCTGGTGCCGGGAGAGCAGGTCCTTGAGGCGGAAGGTGTCCTTGTTCCACCGGGACCCGATGACGCGGGTGCCCTGGTAATCGGTCTGCTGCAGCAGTTCGCGGCGGGCGAGGAACGCGCGGAGGAGCAGGTCGGACAGGTCGGCGTCGTCGGTGAGCAGGTCGCGGAGCTGCTCGGCATCGACTTCGAGCACCCGCGTGCCGGGGTCGGCGAGGATGCGGACGACGCTGGGCCGACCGGTGAGCATGTCGACGTCGCCGGTGAACTCGCCGGGGCCGTGCTCGGCGACGGGGGTCTCGCCGGTGTCGGTCGGCTCGACGACGCGGACGCGGCCCTCCTGGACCACGAAGAACTTGAAGTCTTCATCGCCCGCCTCGATCAGCTTGCAGTTCTCGCCGCACTGGCGGCAGGCGGCGACCTGCGCGATGCGCTCGATCTGCTCCGGCGAGAGGCGGGGGAAGGCGGCGTCGTTGCGGTCCTGCGAAACGGGTTCGGTCACGGGGTTCCCCAAGGCGTCTGCGGGGATGGTAGGCGCGGTGGCGGGCGTGCTGAACGACCGCGCCGCGACCCGGCCACGGGACGGGCGGCTGCCGCATTCCCGTTGGCGGTCATCCC
>CAZKRE010000065.1:0-16926 GCA_964555075.1 uncultured Phycisphaeraceae bacterium | reverse complement strand
CCGCCCGCGCGGCTGAACCCGTGAAAAATAACCCGGGACAGGCGGGTGTCAACAAAAATCGCTCCGCGGCTGCCGGGGGAGGGGCTCCGGGTTTTCCCGGAGCGCGTGCCGCCGCTGACCGATCGGCTGGGGATCGCCGGGGGTCAGATCTGTGGCTTGTGCTTGAGCCCACGAACCTTCATGGGCAGGCCGAAGAGGTCGATGAAGCCCCGCGCGGCCGTCACGTCGTAGCCGGCCATGGCGAAGCTGGCGAGCTGCGGGTCGTAGAGGCTCTGGTCGCTCTTCGCCTCGACCGCCAGGGCCCGGCCCTTGTAGAGCTTGACGCGGACGGTGCCGGTGACGACCCGGTTGGCGTGGTCGATGAAGGCCTGCATCGCCTCGCGGAGGGGGTGGAACCACTGGCCGTAGTAGACGAGCTCGGCGTACCGCGTCGCCAGCTGCAGCTTGTAGTGGTAGAGGTCGCGCTCGAGGCAGAGCTGTTCGAGGGCCTTGTGGGCCTCGTAGAGGATCGTCCCGCCGGGGGTCTCGTAGACGCCGCGCGACTTCATGCCCACCAGCCGGTTCTCGACGAGGACGGTGAGCCCCACGCCGTGCTTGCCGCCGCGGGCGTTGAGCGTGGCGATGACCTCGTGCGGGGCGAGCTTTTCGCCGTCCACCGCCACGGGGTTCCCCTGTTCAAAGGCGACCTCGACGTACTCGGCCCGGTCGGGCGCCTCTTCCGGGGGGACCGTCATCGTCAGGCAGTGCTTCCAGTTGGGCTCCTGATCGGGGTGCTCGATCTCCGCGCCCTCGTGGGAGATGTGCCAGAGGTTGCGGTCCTGAGAGTAGATCTTCTTCGTGCTGACGGTGATGGGGATGTCGTGCTTCTGGGCGTAGGCGACGGCGGTCTCGCGGTCGGTGAGCCCGTCGGCGAGGAACTTCTCGTCCTTCCAGGGGGCGATGATCTGGAGCCGGGGGTCGAGCGCCATGTAGGTGAGCTCGAAGCGGACCTGGTCGTTGCCCTTGCCGGTGGCGCCGTGGCCGACGGCGTCGGCGCCGGTCTGGTGGGCGGCGAGGACCTGGTGCTTGGCGATCAGCGGCCGGGCAATGGAGGTGCCCAGCAGGTAGTCGCTCTCGTAGACCGCGTGGGCCCGGAGCATGGGGAAGCAGTAGTCGCGGGCGAACTCCTCCCGCAGGTCGGCGACGACGACCTCGTCCGCCCCGCTCTTGTAGGCCTTGTCCTCGATGCCCTTGAGCTCATCGCCCTGCCCGAGCTCGGCGGCGAACGCGACGAGCTTCACGCCCGGGTACCGGCCCTTGAGCCAGGGGAGGATGACGGAGGTGTCGAGGCCGCCGGAGTAGGCGAGGACGATCTTCTTCGGATGGGCTGGCTCGGGCATGGTCTTTCTCGGGTATCGGGTGAGCGGGGCATGGTATCAGGGCGGGGCGGGTCGTATCCTGCGGGGATGACGTCGCCCGCCTCCGAAGCCGCCCTCCGCATGACGCTCGCCGAGTACCTCCGGCGGGAGGAAACGTCCGAGGGCAAGCACGAGTTCCACGACGGCGAGGTGCTGGCGATGAGCGGGGGGGCTTATGACCATGCGGCGATCGCGACCAATCTGACCCGCACGTTGGGGAACCGCCTGCAAGGCCGGCCTTGCGAAGCGCTCGACAGCAACATGCGCGTCGCCACCAGCGTGACGCGCCGCTTCGTCTACCCCGACGCCTCCATCCTCTGCGGCCCGCCCGAGTTCCACCCGGAGGACCGGAAGAAGACCACGCTCGTCAACCCCCGCGTGATCTTCGAGGTGTTGAGCGAATCCACCTCCGACTACGACCGCGGCGAGAAGTTCGACCACTACCGCCGCATCCCGTCCCTCGAGGAGTACGTCCTCGTGGTGCAGCACCAGCCGATGGTGCAGGGGTTCCTCCGGCAAGCCGACGGGACGTGGAGCATGGCGACGTGGGAAGGCCCGGCCGCCGTCGGCCGCGTGCGCTGCGTCGGGATCGATCTGCCGCTGGCCGAGCTGTATGCCGGCGTCGAGTTCCCCGAGCGCCCGGCCCGCCCGTCGCTGTGAATCTTCCCGGGCCTCCCGGTCGGGCCACTCGAGATCGGAACAAGGCAGGATCGAGCATATCAACTTGCACTTTCACGATGCGACCGGCCGCGTGCGGCGGGCGCTCCACGCTCACCCGCCCCCATCCCGGATCAGCCGGATGCTCGGCGGCCCGTCCGCGTCGGTGGCCACGCGGACCCGCGTCCCGTCATCGAACGTCACCGTCACCGCCGCGCGATCGCGCGCGGACGTGTCCCGCTCGACATCCGTCACCCGCGGCCCGCCCGCGCGCAGCGACTCGTACACGCACACGGCGTCGAACCCGCTCGCCTCCCGACGCAGCACGAAGAGGTCCCGGGGCTTCGCCGTCCAGCCCCGCACCGTCTCGCCCGCCAGCAGGTGCGCCTCGTCGCCCGTGTAATGCATCCGCAGCGCGTCGCGCCCCTCGGCCCGCCAGCGGATCGCCGCGCGATCGACCGGCTCGGCCGTGCGCCGCCAGCGGTCGCCGAACGGGCCCTGAGGCGGCTCGCCCCCGAGCGGGACCGGGTCCACCGACTCCGCCTCGCCGTCACTGAGGCCGTAGATGGGCAACTCGATCCGTCCCGCGCCGCCGGCACGCACCCGATCGACCACGATCAGGCAGCCGCGGACGAGGACGATCGCCCTCTCGATCTCCGCATCGCCCATCGAACCGTGGCGCCCGCCGACGACGCACCACGCGCCGTGCTCGTTCTCCCCGACCCACCGCAGTTGCATCGGGTCGTTCGGCAGGTCCCTGCCGCCGATCACGGGCGTGTTGTGCGCCGCGGACCGGAGCATCAGCGACGAGTGCTTGTTGCCGTAAGCGATGCGGCCGGTCTCCTCGATCAGCGGGCCGCTGGGGTCGGCGAAGTCGTAGCTGAGCAGGTCGTGCTCCCCGCGCTCGCGCGGCCGCCGCCAGTTGATCGTCGCCCGCCGCTTCGCCGCGCCCTCGCCGTGGACGAGCACGGCGAACCCCGTGTCCTCGAGCACCACCGGCCGCCACTCCCCGCCGGGCAGCAGCCCGATCAGCCGGCTGTTCCGCTCGATCTCGGCGATCCGCTCCCGGTCGGCTTCGACGCCCAGCCGGTCGAGGAACGCGCCGAGGTGGACCATCCGCTCCGCCGCGCTCGTCGCATAGGCGCCCCCCTCGACGCCGATGCCGTCCGCGTCGTAGCCCCGGTCCAGCAGCATCGCGAGCCCCGCGTCGCCCGCCAGCGCATCGGCGAAGAACCACCACCGCCCCGTCGCGGCCGCGGCCTTGAGCGTCGCGAGGATGAAGTTCACCTGCCCCGCCGTCGCCCCGTAGTGGTGCAGGTTGATGTCGTACAGGAGCGGCACGAGCAGCCCGTCCGCGACCCGCGCCGCTTCCGCGCCATCGAGCACGCCCCGCGCGCGGAGCAGGAGAAACGCGTCCGTGAACGGCAGCAGCGACTCCTTCTCGAACAGCGTCGCGCTCGACAGCCGGCTGTGCCAGCCGGTGCTGAACTCCGACACGATCGGGAACGAGCCCAGGTGCTCCGCGTAATCGAGCAGCCACCGCTTCGCCGCCTCGGCGTAGCGCTTTTCCCCCGTCTGCGCAAACGCCCGGGCGAGGTCCGCCGCCAGCGCCGCGTTCTCCTTGTGGTAGACGCTCAGGTATGACGCGAAGAGCGGGTCCTCCCGGGTGACGGTGATGACGTCGCCCCGCTTCTCGCAGTCCTTGTTCGCGCAGGCGTAGTGGTACAGGTCCCGCGCCCGCAGCCGGTGGCCGCACGCCTTGCAGCGGAAGTGATCCTCGTACCGCGGCACGACCCCCGTCACCACCTCCAGCCGCCGATCCGTCGCCCGCGCCAGTTCCTCGAGCCGGTCCGCATCGGGCGGCTCCCCGTCCGCCAGCACCGCCGGGTCCTCGAGCTTCGGCGGCGCCGCCGCGAAGAGGAACGTCGGCCGGTACCCCCGGATCGGCTCGAGCGTCAGCCCCCGCCCCGGCAGGTCCACCTCCAGCCGCGCCCGCTCGACGTGCCCCGGCTCCAACGCCGCCCCGTCCGGCAGCGTGAGCGTCGCCACGACCTCCCGCCGCTCCCCCGCCCCGAGCGAGACCGCCTCCGCCGACAGCGACGCCCCCGCGGCGTCGAGCGTTTCATCAACCACCCGGAGCCGCACGTCCACCGCGGCGTCCGTGCGGTTTTCCAGCTCCACCGGGTGCTCGAATCGCCAGCCGCCGCTCCCGCCCCGCGTCGCCGACACCCGTCTCGGGTCCAGCGTCACCGACACCGGGCGGCGCACCAGGCGGACGTGCCGGATCGTCGCGGTCGGCGGCGCCTCGGGCAGCGTCGGCTGCGCCGCGGGGCGCGAGAAACCGATCGTCAGCGACCGCTCGTCCTTCTTGCCGCGCTTCAGTGACCCGTCGTCGTCCAGGTCGAGGTCGAGCCGCACCGTCTCCCACGCGCCGATCCGCGGGAACCGCTTGTAGAACCACCGCCGCGTCGATCGGTCGTCCGGGTAGCCCAGCAGCGTCACCGCCGGCTCGACGATGCCGTGCCCGAGCCGCAGGTCGAAGTGCAACTCGTCGTACGTCGAAAGGTCCAGCCCCTCGACCGACGAGAGGTCGATCACCACCTTGCCCCCGTTCCGCCCCGCGTCGTCGAAGACGATCGCCCGCTCGTCCGCCCCCGGCTCGGTCGGCTCGATCCGCACCCCCTCCGCCGCCGCGTTCCCCATGACCTCCGCGGTGCTCAGCGAACGGGTCCACGACGCATCGTCAGCCGCCGCGTCCGCGGCCCCGCACACCGTCAGCGCAGCCGCGAACATCCCTGCCACCGTCCGCTGGATCATTCCATCGCCTCCGCCGCCCAGACCTGCGCAAGCATGGCGCCGGGCCGCACCGTGTTGCATTCGACGCTCTCGTGGCACGGGCCGGCGTTGATCACCACGCCGTCCATCTCCGACACCACCCGCTGCGTCACCCCGAGCGTCTCGTACGAGTACACGTGGCCGAGCACCTCGCCCTTCGCCACGACGTCCCCCGGCCACCGCTCCTGCACCCACAGCCCCGCCCGCTCGCACATCAGGCTGCAATGCGGCGTCGACGCCGTGTAACGCCACTGCCGCGCGGGCAGCTCCGGCTCCCCGTCCAGCAGCCCGCAGTGCTTCATCGTGTTGATCAGCCCCCGGAAACCCGCCGCCACCGCCTCCTCGCGCAGCCGCCACTGCGGCGTCAGCTCGATCCCGATCGCCGTCGCCCCGTGCTCCTTCGCCCACGTCTTCAGGTTGCCCGGCTGGAACCCACGCGCGTTGCAGAAGACGAAGCCCATCCCGAACGCCCGCGCCATCGCCGCGACCGCCTCGTCCTCCCCGTCGGCCGTCAGCACCACCCCCACCGTCCAGTCGCTCCACCCGTGGATGTCCACCAGGAAGTCCGCCCGCGTCACGAACGGCGCCACCGCCGCCGCGATCCGCTCCGTCGTCGTCCCCTCCGCGTCCCCCGGCCAGATGCGGTTCAGGTTCTGCGTCTCCCCCGGCACCACCTGCCGCACCGCGCCCACGCCCGGCGGGTTCACCACCGGGAAAACCTCGATCCGCCCCCGGAAAGGCTCGCGCTCCACCCACCGCATCCACCGCCGAACCGCCTCGATCCCGTTCAGCTCCCGCCCGTGCTGACCCGCCGTCACCATCAGCGTCGGCCCCGCCACGCCCGAATCGATCACGAACCGCGGCACCCGCACCGGTTCGCCCTCGTGCGTCGCGCCCGTCGGGATCAGCTCGTGCTCAATCGCGTGTGTCGTTGCCGTCATACCCGTGTTCTTGGAACCCCGCGTTCGATCAATCCAGACGGATCACCCGCCCCCAGCCCGGCTCGAGCTCCACGACCGCGCGGCCGCCCTCCATCGCGATCGCCTCCCCCGTCAGCCCGTCCCGATACCCCCCCGCCCCCGCCACCCGCACCCGCACCGTCACCCGCTCCCCCTCGTCCAGCATGAACCGGTTCCCCAGCGCCTCCGCCTCCGGCCCGTACGCCCGCGCGTCGTTCACCAGCACCAGGAAACGCTCCTCCCCGTCATCAAGCAGGTTCCCCACCACCCGCGGCGAATCCACTTCGATCGCCGGCTCGAACGGCAGCGCCGCCCCGATCGACCCCGCCAACCCGTGCAGAAACTCCGCGTACTCGTGCGGCAGCAGCGACGGCTCCCCCCGCCGGATCCAGTAGTCCCGGTACCGCGGCGCCAGGTCCTCCCGCAGCACCTTCAGCCCCTTCACCCCCTTCAGCACCGACCCCTCGTGCGCCACCACCGTCCCCCCCGCCTCCGCGAACGCGCGGATCTGCGCCACGAGCGACTCCGTCGCCGTGTACAGCGACGGCACGATCAGCACCCGGTACTCCGCCAGCCGGCCCTCGAGCACCTCGGCGTCGTACACCACGTCGCAAGGCTCGCCCGTCGACAGGATCGCCCGGTACGTGTTCTCCGTCGCCTCGGCGTGCGTGCGACGACGGCCCGCGTCCGTGATCGCGTCCGACCGCGACAGCAGCATCGCCATCCGCCGCGGCGGCGGGGACCACCGCGTCATCCGCTCCGCCAGCGGGTCGTACACCTCCGCCCGCAGACGCCGCAGCGCTTCCCACGCCGGCTCCGCCCCCTCGACGAAGCCGCCGTCTTCATTGAAGATCGCCTGGTTCCCCCAGTGCGTCACCCCCCGCGCCCCGAACGCCACCGCCATCCAGCCCGCCTCGCTGAGCATGTCCGGCGGCGTCCGCCGGTTGTCCCGGCCCAGCTGCGCCCCGATCACCACGCCCCGCACCGACGCGTGGTTCCGCTCATGCACCCGGCCCCGCTCCGCGTAGTACGCCACGCTCCGCGGGTGGCGCGGCGCCCAGTGCACCCGCACCCAGTGCTGCACCAGGTCCAGCCCGCGGAACTGCTCCAGGTCCGCCTTGTCGTCGATCGGGTCGGTCGTGATCTCCACGCCCGGCCACAGCTCCCCGGCCGCGTCCGCGATCGCCCGGTGCCCCACGTTCGACACCCCCCACCGTGACCGCCAGGCCGCCGACCGCCACACCGGGTCGTCGTCCGCAAACACCTTCGTGAACCGGTCCGACGGCGGCTCGAACGACGTCAGCGGCACGCCCGGCTCGTCGGCGTCGAGCGCCGCCGCCGACAGCGGGTCGTCCCCCACCCCCGTCGAATACTCCGAGTCCAGCAGCACCCGCTTCAGCGGCGACGCCATCGCCGCCGCCCGGATCTGGTGCAGCGTCCCCACCGTCGACAGCTCCAGCCAGTCGCCGCTGAACACGTTCACCCGCTCCCGAACCTCCCCCTTCATCGGCACCGCCGTCCGCACGTGCGGCGAGCCCGCCAGCGCCTCCTCGTACCGAGCCTGTCGCGTGTTCACGTAGAGCGCAAACCCCAGCCCGTGCCGACGCATCCGCTCCGCCACGTCCGCCTCCGGCGGCGACCGCATCTGCAGCAGCGTGTACACCCCCGCCAGCAGCCGCGTCCCCTCATCCGTCGCCAGCAGCGGCCGGAGCTTCTGCGCGTCCCACGCCTGGACCTCGAACCGCCCTTCGTCCCCGGACCGGTCCGCCGCGCTCCCGCGCAGCTCCTCGACCGTCCGCTCGATCGCCTCGGTCGCCCGCCCCTCGCGCAGTTGCCGGTACTTCGCGAGCGACCCCTCCAGCGTCGAGCCCGCCGCGGCCGGGCCGTCGGGCGCCTCGTCCCCCTCACCGAGGACCCGCACCTCCAGCAGCTCCACCCGGCCCTCGGCGTCCTTCGCCGCGCCCCCCACCGTCAGCCACATCGGCTGCCCCCGCCACCCCGCCGGCAGGTCCGCGCGGTACCGCTCCACGTGGCCGGTCGTGCGGGCGATCCCGTCCGCCATCACCAGCTGCGCGTGGAACCCGTTGTCCTCAAACACGTACCGGACCTCGTACGTCGACTCGGCCGTCCACCGCGGGCCCGCGTAGTGCGGCGTCGGGCCACGCCACCCGAACATCCCGTCCCCGCGGAGGCTCGTCGTGCCCGACACCCCCGCCGCTTCGATCCCTACGCCAAAGCCCACCATCACCGGGTCGCCCACCCGGAACCGCACCCGCGCCTCGCGCAGGTCCCCCGTCTCCAACGCCCGCCGGATCGGCCCCGCCGCCTCCGGCGTAAAAACGACCTTCCCCTCCTCGACCCCCGCCCGGGCCCCCGGCTTCACGGGTTCCCACCCGTCGGGCAGGGGCTGGGCGAGCGCCGATACTGCCATGGCGAACGTCATGGAAGCCCACGCGAGAGCCTTTGAGACGTGGCGGCGTCCCCGGGTAGCGACATCGTTCAAGGGAGGCCTTCCAACTAGAGGCGGTCGTCGGGAGAAAACCAGTTGTCGCCGCGATCGTTCGCGGGTTTCGCAGGCACCTCGGCACGATCGAACATCGAAACGTGACCATCGATGAAGCCGATGTTGCACTTCCCGCGGTGGCGATCGCCGAGCCCCTTCGGCGACGTGGGACTGTTGTTAGCGACGAGAAAGGTGTTATCAAAGTCCTGGATGTCCGCGAACGTGATCGTCGTCTGCTGCAGGATCTCGCCGATCCTCCACGCCCTGCGCGTGCCCCAGTTCGCGCTGGTGTGTTCGTTGGCCGCGTAAGAGTGGTTATTCACGACCTTCTGGTAGCTCGGGCAGGTCCAGATTCCGGTGTCGCGGAGGTTGTTCCGCTGGGACGCGTAGGGCCCGAGCATGACGAACCACCGCTGATTAGTGGTCGTCGTGTGGTAGGGCATGTAATCGTCGTGATCGGCCGCGTAGTTGTAGAGACCGATGTTGTACTGCCGGAGCTGGCTCCTGCACTGGGTGTCCTTGGCGGTCTCACGCGCGGCCGCAAGCGCCGGAAGCAGAATGGCGATCAACATCGCGATGATGCTGATCACCACGAGGAGCTCAATCAGGGTGAAGCCGCGGTGCGGCGTGCGGGGCCGGATCGGGGTGTTGATGGCTTTCACTGCAATGCCCTTTCAACGATCGGGGTGAAACGTGCGCGAGACTCAAATGGACGATGAGGCAACAGCCCGCGTCGAGCCGCGGACGATGAGCTTGACTTCCAACAGGTTCGTGTGCGCCGGCATGTCGGACTCGCCGTCGCCCACCAGGCCCAGCAGCCGGTTCAGCGCCAGCACGCCCACCTGCTCCGGCGACACCGCCAGCGTCGTCACCGGCGGGTCCCAGGTCTCGAACACCGGCCAGTCGTCGTACGCGACCAGGCTGATCCGATCCGGGATCGCCACGCCCCGGCGGTAGAGCTCCTCCAGCGTGCGGAGCGCGAGCTCCGAGCTGCTGGCGAAGATCGCCGTCGGCCCCGCCTCCAGCCCCCGGTCGAAGACGTCCACCAGCCGATCCTCCGCCCTCGGCCGCCAGACCAGATCCGGGTCCGTCGCCACCCCCGCCTCCAGCATCGCCGACAGGTACCCCGACAGCCGCTGGACGAAGAACGGCCGCTGCGACAGGTACCCCAGCCACGCGATCCGCGTGTGCCCGAGGCCCAGCAGGTGCCGCGTCGCGATCCGCCCGCCCTCGTAGTTGTTGCCGCACACCTGGATCGTGTTCTCGCCGCAGGAGCTGACGTCGCCCGCACAGATCACCGGCACGCCCCAGTCGGCGAACTGCTGCATGACGTCCGGCGCCATCTCGGTCCCCGTGATCACGCCGCCGATGCTCGCCGCCCGCAGGCCCTCCACGAACGACCGCTGGTCCCGAGCGTCCGCCAGGTTCGTCCCCACCACCACCTGGATCCCGCGCCGGCCGGCGGCATCCTGCAGCCCGTCGAGCACGCCGCCGAAGTACCCCCCCCGGTCCGACTGCGGCCCGAGCTTCTCCCCGAGCATGAACGCCACCGCCTTCACCGCCGGTTCGACCCGCTGCCGCCGACGGCCCCGAGGCTGGTACCGAAGGTCCTTCGCCATCTGAAGCACACGCTGCCGGGTCTCCGGCGAGAACTGATCGATCTGACGGTTGTTGAGGATCAACGACGCCGTCGTCTTCGAGACCCCGGCGAGCATCGCGACGTGGTTGAGCGTGGAAACTGTGGCACTCAAGACAACCACCTTGATAGAGATTCGAAACCAGATGCGGAGACTAAACAACACTAAACTAACCCGGCGGACGCAAGGGGTCAAGAACAAACTTGCCCGATTTTCAGCCCGAATGCGGCCCCAATAGCCCCTGCTACTGAACACTAAATTTTAGTTGACTCCCAGTCCTTAAGCGATAGATTGCACCTGTGGCGTCACGCGACGCCGCCCCTTCGCGGATTTCATCTTCTTGTCTGGAGGTCAACCGATGCCTTACGCCCGCACCTTGTGGACTGTCGGTCTCGTCGCCGTCCCCCTGCTTGGCTCGACCGCCGCAGCCGACCCCATCACGCTCTTCGCGACCAAGGACGCGACCATCCGGAGCGCCGATCCCGACACCAACTACGACGCCGATCCCGTCGATAACGCCACCGATCGGCTCATGCTGAAACGCGGGAACGCGAACGAGGAGGACATGCAAGGCTACATGGCCTTCGACGTCTCCGCGATCACCCAAGCCGTCCAGTCCGCCACGCTGGAGTACCACGAGTCGTGGCGGGCGACCGCCCAGTCGGTGAGCATCTACGGGCTGAACGACGGGCCGGGCGACCTCTGGGGCGAACAGACCATCACCTGGAACAACGCACCGGGCAACGACCCGGTGAACAACGCCGGCGTTCTCGCCGCAGATACCACCCCCATCCTCCTGTCGACCCTGCAGGCGGGCGTCAGGGGCACCGCCCATCAGGTCAGCAATCAGGCCCTCGTGGACTTCCTCAACGCCGACACCAACGGGATCGTCACCTTCATCTTCGTGCGGTCCGACACCAGCGGCAGCACCCACCAGATCGGCGGCCGCACCGACAATCCCACCGCCTCGGGCGATTGGCGCCCCACCCTCACCGTCACCCCGATCCCCGAGCCCGCGTCTCTCCTGCTGGCCGGGATCGGCGGCCTCGCCCTGCTCACGCGTCGCCGCTGAAGCGCGTCCCGCGCCGCTCCACCTTCCGATGTCGACGAAGCCGCGAGCCCGCCGCTCGCGGCTTCGTCCTTTCCCGGCGGCGCCCAACCCCGTCGCGGCCCGGCCCCCGCTCAGAACAGCGTGTACCGCGGCGGCGCCACGCCCGTGGCCAGAAAACTCGCGAGCCCCACGCACGCCCACACCAGCGCCCCCAGCAGCTCCCCCGCCACGAGACCCACCATGATCGGCGTCGCGGCTCGGTAGGCGGTCGCGCCGCCCAGGCGGAGCACCGCCTGCTTCACGACGTACCCCACGAGGAACGACGCCGCCAGCACCGTCATCGGCCACGTCCCCCAGACGACGAAGATCACCGGGTGCAGCGGCCACCAAGGCAGCCGCAGCCGCGCCGCCGCCGCCGCGACCACCAGCACCG
Organism: uncultured Phycisphaeraceae bacterium; assembly: GCA_964555075.1. Taxonomy (GTDB): domain Bacteria; phylum Planctomycetota; class Phycisphaerae; order Phycisphaerales; family Phycisphaeraceae; genus CAZKRE01. The sequence continues at coordinate 5,454 of CAZKRE010000065.1, read as the reverse complement.
CCCCCAGCGCGACCCAGCCCCACGCACCGGGCGAGGCCGCGAGCAGCGACCACGACAGCCCCGGCCCCCCCGCCGTCGCCTCCGCCAGCGTCCCCCGCTGCGCCATCTCCGCCAGTTGCCGGCTCAGCACGTCGAACGGCAGCGACGGCAGCAGCCGGTTCGTCCACCGGTCGATCCCGATGACGCCCCACCGGTGCTGCAGCGACAGCGTCACCACCCCCGCCACGAGAAACGCCAGCAGCACCATCACCCCCGCCACCGGCGCGACCCGGCCCGGCGGCGAGCCGCCCGGCCGGTCCGCGATCCGCCACGCGTTCACCAGGAACGGCATCAGCGTCTCCCGCGGGTCCCCGATCAGCAGGATGCTCCCCAGGGCAAAGAGCACGAACCCCGTCGGCCCCAGCGCATCGGGCCCCACCAGCGACGCCAGCACCGTGAACGGCAGCCACGACGGCTGCAGGAAAAACGCCCCCGTCTCCGCCACCACCCGCGACAGCACCAGCACCGTCAGCAGCACCATCAGCACCAGCAGCAGCGACAGGTCCCAGCCCAGCCCCGTCCGCATCAGCAGCCCCACCGACGCCGCCGCCGCCACCGCCAGCCCCCGCGCCGCCCACACCGCGTACCCCGGCGCCGGCGCCGCCACACCCAGCCCCACCGCCTGCCGACCCACCGCCGCGTAGAACCGCCGACCGAGGTAGAGGATCGCGCCGGCAAACGCGAGATAGGCCCCGAAGCGCAGCAGCCCCCCGCTCGTCGGCTCCCCGTAGACCCCGCTGAGCGAAACCCCCCGCGACAGCAACCACGCGGCGAGGATGACGTAGAGCAGCTGGCTCATGCCCAGACTCAGCGAGACCGTCCCCGACAGGAAGAACGAGAACCCGACCACCGACAGCAGCAGCGTCGGCCTCGTGTACGCGGTCAGCTCGTGCAGCCCCGCCGCCTGCGGGAACAGGACGTGCAGGGCCGTGAAGTCGAACCGCAGCGGGATGCTCGGCAGGCCGTCCACCCAGCCGCTCATCCCGTTGAGCAGGTGGATCCCCCCCGCGGCGGCGAGCGCCACCCAGAACCCCGGCGACGCGAGGAGCGGCCGACCCGCCCCCTCGCCCGCCCCCTCGCCCCGCTCACCCGCCCCGGCGATCGCGTCGACGAACCGCGCGATCGGGTACGCCAGCAGCTCGTGCCGCGACCACTGCGGGTGGACGATCAGCGACAGGCAGAACGCGCACACCGCCAGCCCCAGCGCCACCGGCGCCCACGTCGTCACCACCGGCCGCCACGCGGACCAGGGGACCGTATCCGCGCCACCCGCCGCGAAACTGGCGAGCGCGTCCGGGCGATCCGCCGGCAAGAGGACGGGCTCACCCCGCGGCGGCGGGGTTAGGGCATCGGGGAACGCCTCCTGGAGCAGCCGCCGGGACGCCCACCGCGCCTCGATCGGCGACGCGCCGTCCCGGGCATCGCCCGTGCCGAAACCCGAAACGATGAGTCGATTCAGCGCCCCCAGCACCGCCCGCCGATCCCCGGGCGTCGGAACGTCCCCCGCTGCCGCCGCCTCCCGGAGCGCATCGGCGAGCCGCTGCGCCGCGGGGTCCATCGCGGCGTACCACGCCGCCCCGCCGCCGCCGCCGCCCCCGCTACCGCCCCCGTCGGCCGACGGCCCGAGTGCCGCCAGCAGCCGCGGCCAGTCGCGGACGTGCCCCTCCGCCAGCGCCGGGTCCCCGTGCGGGACGTACGACAGCGCGTGCTGCGCCTGCCAGCCCGGCTCGACCTTCTCCCAGTGACGGGGCATCACGACGATGGTCGACGCCGCGCGATAGAACCCCGCGCCCGGCCAGCCGCAGGCGGCGAACGCGACCGCCGCCGCCACCGCCAACTCGCCCCCCCGCATCGCCCACCCCAGCCGCGCGAGCACCGGGTTGAGCACGATCGCGACGATGAGCAGCAGGCCCACCACCCCGAGCGGGAAGAAGTGCCCGATGAGCTGCGCCTGCCGCGCGACGACGTCGTTGAGGTAGGTCAGCGAAGCGACGGCGAGGCCGACCGCCAGTCCGAGCACGGCCGCACGCCACGTCATCGCGTCGCTCCCTTATCCGCGGCGGGATCGGCGAACCTGCGGGCGAGACGGGGCATCGGGGCGTTCCCTTGGGGTTCCGGCCTTGCGGGTGCGGCCGGGTCAGTCGATCGACGCCAAGTCGATCCCGCGATCCCGCGCCCACGCGTCGATCTCGATCCGCTCCCCGCCGCGGAGCGCGGCGTCGTCGGCGGCGTGGGCGACCACCTCGCTGCGGAACGCGTCGGCCGCCCGCTGCACCGGCGGCAGGCCCGCCACCATCCGCTCCAGGAACAGCCGCCGGTTCCCCGCGATGTCGTGGAACCAGTCGTGCGGCCGGGGCAGGCTCGAATAGTCCAGACGCCGCGAAAACTCGGGCTTGAGCGACCCCGACGACGACGCCTCGAACCGGAAAACGTTGATCCGCTGCGTCCACGCGTCCACGTGCATCGACCCCTCCGTCCCCACGATGCTCCAGAACTTCATGTGGCTCGTCTCGCGGGCGAGATCGTCATCCTTGAACACGGTGTACGCGCAGCGGGTGTGGCTGGTCGTGTACCGCCCGAGCACCCCGCCGCGGAACCAGAACATCGCCGTCACGTTGTCGGGGAACTCGTACTGCGTGAGGACGCGCTCCGCGGAGAACGCCTGGACCGCCTCGATCTCCCCCGCGAGGCTGCGGGCGAGGTCCAGGTGGTGGATCCCTTCCATCTTGAAGAGGCCGCTGGTCCGCTGCCGGGTGCGGTAGTCGCCCGAGGGGGTGTCGCGCACCCAGCCGCCGCGGTAGTGGTCGTGGTCGATCTGGACCAGCCGGCCGATCTCGCCCGAGTCGAGGATCGCCTTGAGCGTCGGGCCCATCCCCAGCGTCCGCATCTCCAGGTCCACCGCGACGTACCGCCCCGACGCCCGCTCCGCCTCGAGAATCTCCACCCCCTCGTCCAGCGTCAGCCCCATCGGCTTCTCGATGAACACGTGCTTCCCCGCCCCGAGCATCGCCACCGCGATGTCCCGGTGCGTCTCGTTGGGCGTGAAGGTGACGACCGATTGGATGTCCGGCCGCTTCGCCAGTTCCCGGTAATCAGCGGTGCAGAAGACGGTCGGGTCCTCGACCCGGCAGCGGTCGAGCAGGTCCCGCCGGATGTCGCAGAGCCCCCGCAGTTCACACCCCGGCGGCAACGCCTGCCGCGCGGCGGCGACGGAACCGAAGCAGCCGATGAGTCCCACCCCGTGGCTCATGCCCGTCTCCACAGGTCCTGCCAAGCCCCGACGTGACGCTTGTGAGGGGCCTTCCTCGTCCGTTAAGTAAACTTAACTAAACATGTAGCCCGAAACAAGGATCATCCCCTAAAACCCTCCCCGACCGCCCGCTCAACGCGCCGCAAGCCGCACCTCGAACCGGAAACGGGCGTCCCCGTCGCTCCACATCGGGAAGTTCGTCCCCCAGATGTTGTTCATGAGGTTGACGTGCAGCCCCGCCGTCAGTTGCGGCGGCCGCTGGTTGAAGTCCAGCAGGCCCGGGAGCCCCGGACAGACCAGCGCGCTGTCGAGCGGCGTCAGCTCGACCGACCCCTTCGCCGACTCGTGCCGACACGCCTCCACGGCGTGCAGCCGACGCCCCCCCTTCCGCACCACCTCCCGCGGATCGATCCAGGTGTCCATCTTCCGCAGCCGCCAGTCGCTTGCCCGTCCGACCCGCGGCGAGAACCCCAGCCACAGCGCCTCCGCCACCCGGCACGGCGGCTTGTCAAAATATTCCACCGTCACCTCCACCCCGTCCCCCTCCTCCCGGAAGCGCCAGTGGGTGTACCACGCGGGCGGGCAACCGAAACGCTCCACCACCTCCCCCTCGCACGTCGCGACCACCAGCACCGAGACCCCGTCCGCCTCGTCCCGCCGGTAGACGGCCGACCGCGCGGGGAACGCCGTGATCCGCGACCCGCCCGCCTGGTCCATGCCGGGCTTGGAGTAGTCCAGAATCGCCCACTCCGGCTTCCGCCAGAGGTAGGTTTCGAGGTACCGCGCGTACTCCGCCTCGGAGTAGAGGTCGTAGCGCGGCCGCATGAGCGGCGCGTCCGCCCGCGCCCAGTCCCGCCGCGCCCGCCGGTCCATCAGCCGCGTCAGCCCACCCGACAACGCGTCCACCGCCACCGACCACCGCGGCGTCTCGACCGCGTGCCCCCCCACCGGCGACCAGTCGTTCAGATCCGGGCGGACCGGCACGCACGCCCGCCGCGCCGCCTCCGCCTCCGCCCGCCGCTCCGCGCCCAGCGCCCCCACCGCCGTATCGAGGTACGCCCGCTGCTCCGCCCAGGAGGAGGCGAACCGCTGCCACCGCGGCTGCTCCGACAGCGCGGCCACGAGCCCCTCCCGGCCGTAGGTCTCGTAGTCGCCCAGGTTCTCCTTCTCGTCCAGGCCCCACGTGTGCTCCGCGACGAGTTGGAGCGTGTCGCTGAACGCGCGGACGTCGGGCGCGTCGGCCGCGGCCGGGTCGTGCTCGATCCAGCCCTTGCGGACGCGGGCCAGTGCGCGGAACCCCGCCGTCTTCTGCGGGTCGGTCCCCACGCCGTGGATCCACGTGTCGCCGATCTCCCGCTCGACCACCGGCAGGCGGCCCCGCATCGGCTCGAGCGCCGCCGCGAACGCGTCGAACGTCGACGCGACCACCTCCGCGTTCGCGAACCGCTCCCGCCGCTGCTCGAACTTCTCCACCACCTCCTCCCGGGTCTGTGGCCCCTTGTTGTCGCCCGTGAAGACGATCGACAGCGCATCCTCGAGGCCGGGCAGGAGCGTCGTCTCGCCGTACTTGCGGTGGTAGTTGACGATCAGTTCGGCGCCGCTCGCCGGGTCGCGCCAGACGAAGACGGGCGGGACGATCGGCGGGCTCGCCGCGGGGTTGACGCCCAGGTGCAGGAACCGCACCCCGAACTCCGCGAGGATCGGCACCATCGCCCGCGTGTGCCCGGGCACGTCCGTCATCTTCGCCGCGATCGTCTCCCGCCCGAACCGCCGATCCAGACGCGCCGCGATCGACAGCCCGTGCCGCAGCAGCGACGCGTCGAGGTACTCCGTGTGGGTCGTGAACGGCATCGCGTGCCACACGATGTCCCCCGCCTCGATCCCCCGCTCCAGCCGCCGCAGCCGCTCGCCCCGGTACCGCCCGAGGCACAGGTCGATCAGCCACGACCCGGTCGTCCATGTGAACCGCTCCGCCCCGCCCGCCCGCCGCAGGTCCACCGCCAGGTCCAGCGCCTTGGGGATCAGCGAATCGAGGTACAGGTCGACGATGTTCGCCGCCAGGTCCGTGAACCCCAGGTCCAGGTGCGTCTTGAACACCAGGTGGACCCGGCGGACGCGGCTCTCATCCACGGTCACCGGCCTGAAAAGCGTGCCAAGATGCAGGG
>CAZKRE010000064.1:0-17214 GCA_964555075.1 uncultured Phycisphaeraceae bacterium | reverse complement strand
GGCGAGCCGGTCTGTGCTTCCGATTGCAGAGCGGGCGCCTGGTGACGTTCGCCCCTCACCCCGGCCCTCTCCCCAAGGGGGAGAGGGGGAAGGATTCTGGGATCGGACGCCTGGGGACGCTCGCCCGTCACCCCGGGCCTCTCCCCGAGGGGGAGAGGGAGTGGGTGGAAGACGCCGTCGTCGGCGAGGTTGCCCGCCACCGCCACGCCATCGGCGGCGACCTCCCATTCGGCCTCGGTGGGCAGGCGGGCGCCGCACCAGCGGGCGAAGGCGTCGGCTTCGAAGTAGGAGAGGTGGCAGACCGGCTCGTTGGGGTTCACCGGCTCCGGGCCGTGGAGGGTGTAGTGCCAGTACCTGTCGTCGCCGGGCTTCCGGAACCAGTAGATCGGGTGCTGCCAGCCGTCGCGTTGGACGGTGGCGAACCCGGCGGAGAGCCAGAACTCGTGACGGGCGTAGCCGTCCTCCTCGATGAAGCGGAGGTACTCGCCGTTGGTGATGAGTCGTGAGGCGAGGGCGAAGGGTTGCAGGTAGACCTTGTGGCGGGGCGTTTCGTTGTCGAAGAAGAACCCCGCCGGGGTCGCGACGTCGACGCCGATGGCGTACACCCCGCCGTCGAAGGGCACCCATTGCGCGGGCGGGAGCGGGCCCGGGGCCTGGGGGGTGGGGTCCGGCCCGGAGTCGGTGGCGCGGGCCACGAGGCCCCGCTCCCGGTAGGCGGGCAGCAGCGGATTGGTTGAGAAAACGTGCTTCAAGTCCGTGAGCATCAGCTCCTGGTGCTGCTGCTCGTGGTTGAGGCCCAGGGTCACGAGCGGGGCGAGTTCGGCGAGTTGGCGGGAGTCGGCCGACCGCAGCAGCGCGACGATGCGGTCATCGATGGCGTGGCGGTACTCGTAAACCTCCTCGACCGTCGGGCGGGAGATGAGGCCGCGGTTGGGGCGGCAGTGCATCGGGCCCACGGCGTTGTAGTAGCTGTTGAAGAGGTAGTCGTAAGGCTCGCGGTAGGCCGCGTACCCGGCGACGTGCCCGCGGAGGATGAAGCGTTCGAAGAACCAGGTGGTGTGTGCGAGGTGCCACTTGGTGGGAGAGGCATCCGGCATCGTCTGGATGACGTAGTCCTCCGTCGCCAACGGCTCGCAGATCGCCTCGCTGAACGCCCGGACGGCTCGGTACTGCCCGATGAGCGCCTGTCCGTCGGCGGCGGCACCCCCCCGCTCGTGATCGGCACCCGTTTCGATCGCACTCGTCATACCAGGTCCCTGCGCCGCGCCAGCCGCATTGGGGAACGGTAGGCGGCTTCGTGGGCGGGGACCAGAGTGCCGGCGGGAATCGACGGGGGTATGCTGCGGCCGTTGATTCCAGACCCTTGCCCCCCCGCTTCGGGACACCCACCATGACGAAGATCAGCGACACGCTCGGCGTTCAGAGTTACTGCTTCCGCGGGTTCGAGGACAACGCGGAGGTGGCGCGGCTGGTGAAGGAGATCGGCCTGAGCGCGATCGAGCTGTGCGCCGTCCACGCGGACTTCAACGACCCCGCCAAGTTCCGGGACGTGCTCCAGGTGTACGGCGACGCGGGGATCGAGGTGGTGTCGATCGGGGTGCAGACGTTCACGGGGGCGGCGGGCGAGGAGAAGTGGTTCGAGTGCGCGAAGATGGCGGGCGCGAAGCACATCTCCGCGCACTTCAAGATCGACAGCTACAACCACGCGATGGAAACGGTCGTGAAGTGGTGCGACGCGTACGACATCAACGTCGGCATCCACTGCCACGGCGGGTACATGTTCGGCGGCTCGCCGGACGAGCTGCAGTACTTGCTGCGGCTGGGAGGGCCCCGGATCGGGGTGAACATCGACACGGCCTGGTGCATGCAGATCGGCCCGCACCACGGCAACCCCGTGGAATGGGTCAAGGAGAAGTTCAAGGGGCGGGTCTACGGCGTCCACATCAAGGATTTCGTCTTCGACCGCAACGCGCAGTGGAACGACGTCGTTGTGGGGACGGGGAACCTGGACCTGCCGGCGTTCCTGGGCGCGCTGGGTGAGACCGGGTTCGACGGGATGTGCGTCCTGGAGTACGAGGGGGACGTGAAGGATCCGGTGCCGGCGCTGAAGGAATGCGTGAAGCAGGTGCGTGCGGCGGAGGGGCGGTAGGCGCGGGATGGAGGAGGGCGCAGTCAAGCCCGGAGACCCGGCCGGGTTGCGCCGATGGGCGATCCGGCGCCCGCTCGGCGGAGCCCCGGGCTTCAGGGCGCGCGCGGGGGCGTGGGCGGCGTGCGTCGCGTCGTGCGTGCTGTTTTTCCTGTGGTTGCCGAGCCCGATCGACGCGGAGGGGTGGGTCGCGGGGCCGCTGACGCTGCCGGGGGAACCGCTGAACCGGGTGCGGATCGAGGCGCCGCGGCTGCAACTGCGCGGCGTCACGGGGGGCGAGAGCATCGCCTTCGACGCGGCGGGCAGGCTCTACACCGGCGGTGAGGACGGCGTCATCTACCGAGCCGACCCGGATGGCCCGTCGCCGTCGCTGCACGCCTTCGCCCAGTGCGGCGGCAGGCCGCTCGGGCTCGCGTTCGACGGACGGGGGCGGCTGCTGATCGCGAACCACCCGCTCGGGCTGCAACGGGTCGAGCCGGACGGCACGATCACGCCGCTGCTGACCGAGGTGGACGGGGAGCGGCTGGCGTTCCCGAACGCCATCGCCGTGGCGGCTGACGGCGTGATCTACGTGACGGAATCGAGCGCGCGATTCACGTCGCCCGCCGGCTTCCCGCCGCCGTGGGGCGCCTACGACATGCTCGAGGCGCGCCCGCACGGGCGGCTGATCGCGTTCGATCAGGAGAGCGGCGCGGCGAGCGTCCTGCGGGAAGGGCTGCACTTTCCGAACGGTGTCGCCCTGAGCCGGGACGGCGGGACGCTTTACGTCGCGGAGACGTTCCGCTGCCGGGTGCTCGCGATCGATCGGGTGTCCGGGGAGGCCCGGCCGCTGGTCGAGGGGCTGTGGGGCTTCCCGGACAACCTCTCGGTCGACGAGCGGGGCCGACTCTGGATCGCGATGGGCGTGCTCCGCAGCGGCGCGAGCGACTGGGTTTCCGCCCGGCCGTGGCTGAAGAACCAGATCGCCAAGCTGCCGCGCCCCCTCTGGCACCACGTCGCGCCCGCGGCGTCGGTGGCGGTTGTCGATCCCGCCGACCCGCGGCGGTGGTGGCTCGCGCAGGGCGGCCACGGCTTCGCCGACGTCCTCACCGGTGCGTACCCGCGAGACGGCACGATCTACCTCTCGACGCTGCAAGGCGATGGCATCTTCGGCGTGGAGCGGCGCGAGCCGCTGCGGTGAACCGGGCGGCTCAGCGCGGCGGGCCGAGGATCGGGCGGAGCTTCCCCTGGCTCGCCTCGAGACGCCGCCGGGCCTCATGGGCGTCGACCTTGAGCTTCGCCATCACGAGCGCCAGCTTCGTGCTGCCGCCCGCGCGGTCGAGCAGGTCGGCGGCGGCCTCGCGGTCGAGGTCGGTCTGGGAGCAGAGCACCCGCAGCGCGCGGTCGACGAGCTTGGCGTTCGTCGCGCGGACGTCCACCATCAGGTTGCCCCACGCCTTGCCGAGCTGCACCATCGTGGTGGTGCTGATCATGTTGAGCGCGAGTTTGGTCGCGGTCCCGGCCTTCATGCGGGTCGAGCCGGTGATGACCTCCGGGCCGACGAGCAGCTCGACGGGGTAGTCCACGGGGGCCGGGAGTCGCGGCAGCTCGACCCGGGGCGCCGGGGCGTTGGCGGGCACGACCGCCGCCTTGGGGCGGGTCTTGAGCGCCTTGAGCGGGACGCAGGTGATGAACCCGGTCGCGGCGCCGCGGCCGGTGGCGAACTCGAGGGCGCCCCAGACGTAGGGCGTCGTCCCCCCCGCCGCGATGCCCACGACCACGTCGTGTGGACCGACGCCGATCGTGGCGAGTTCGGCGTGGGCGCCGGCCCACTCGTCCTCCTTGCCTTCGCTGCTGCGGCGGAGCGCGCCGTCGCCGCCCGCGATCACGCCGACCACCTCGGACGCGTCGCAGTGGAACGTGGGCGGGCACTCCGAGGAGTCGAGCACGCCGAGCCGGCCGGAGGTGCCGGCCCCGACGTAGATCAGCCGGGCGTCGGGAAACGTTCGCTTCCGCTCGACGATCGCATCCACCAGCCTGGTGAGCGCCGGGATGGCGTCGCGCACGGCCCGGGCGACGTCCATGTCCTGCGTGTTGATCAGGCGGAGCGTCGCCTCGACGGAGAGCGCGTCGATCGCGGCCGACGCCGGCAGCCGCTGCTCGGTGAGCAGTTGCCCCCGGGCGATGTGCGAGGTGGGGTGCGGGATGTCGGCGGGTTCGGGCATGTCGTGGCGTTCAACATCCCACAATGCCTGTTCGTCATCAACGCGCCACCGTTCGCCGCGGGGCTTGCCCCGCGCGGGGGCGCGGTGACCTCGAAGCCCTCGCGGGGCAAGCCCCGCGGCTAACTCAGGGGTGGATCCACGCGCCCGCGCGGCCGGGGGTGGTGCTGCCGGTGACACCGGGGAGCGTGATGGGGACGCCGTCCTGCGAGAGCGCGCCGAGGACGGCGAAGGCCATCGCTTCGCGGGCTTCGATCGGGATGCCGAGGGCGTCGGAGGTGGTGACGCGGTGTCGGCCTTGGCAGGCGAGGCGGATGCGATCGACATAGGTCGGGTTGCGGACGCCGCCGCCCGCGAGGATGACCGTGGCGCATGGCTCGGGCCGTTCGGGCTCGTCGAACGATCCCACCCGTTGGATGACCGCGAGGTCCGCGACATGGTTGGCGATCTCGTCGATGGCGGAAACGAGGATGTCTTGAGGGGTAAAGCGGGGGCTCAACCGGGACACCAGCCGATCGATCATGGCCGCGTCGAACGTCTCGCGTCCCAGCGAACCCTGGCCCAGGAAGCTATGGAACTCCTTGCCGAGAATCTCCGCGATCTCGCCGCGGAACCGACCCGCTGATGAGAGCCGACCGTCTTCATCGAAGCGGTTCCCGGGGAAGAGGCGTGCGACCAGGCCGTCGATCACGATGTTGCCGGCACAGATGTCGCCTCCCCCGATGTCTTCGGGCAGCGCGTTTGGCGGCAACCGCGTGATGTTGACGATGCCGCCAAGATTGACGATCGCACGGTGCTCGCGATCACTGCGGTACATCACCCAGTCCGCGATCGGCGTGATGGGCGCCCCCTCGCCGCCGGCGATCAGGTCCGCCTGCCTCAGGTCGTAGCAGACCGGGGCGCGGAGTTGGCGGACGATGGGCCAGGGGTCGAAGAGTTGCCAGCTCAGGTGGCCGTGGGGGTCGCGGGGGGCGTGCCAGATCGTTTGGCCGTGGGCGACGACGAGGTCGACGGGCTGCCCCGTCGCCAGCTCGGCGCAGGCGGTGGCGTGGAGCTCGCCGAGCTTTCGCGCGGCGCGTAGGAAGTCGAGCGGCGGGTGGGCGTGGCCGCTCGCGAAGGAGCGGAGCGTGTCGGCGAGATCGCCAAGCGGGCGCGACACCATCGCGATGAACTCGGCCCGCATCGCGAGGCCCTCGCCCGTGATACGCACCAGCGCGGCGTCGAGGCCGTCGAGGCTCGTGCCGGTCATGCAGCCGATGATGTGTCGGACGCGGTCGGCCATGCCGATCAGTGTATCCGTGCCGGCCGGCTCATCGGGCGTACAATCGCGCCATGGTGCAAGTCGACACGCAGCGGTTCCGCATCCGGCCCGGGCAGAAGGTGGACCTTGGAAAGTTCCCGACCGACTTCGATGGCGGCCTCGACAAGAAGCAGGCGAAGAAGGCGTTCGGCCACCTCACCGCCGAGCTGCGCAAGGCGCAGGAGCTGATGTACGCGCAAGGCAAGCACGCGCTGCTCGTCGTCTTCCAGGCGATGGACGCCTGCGGCAAGGACTCGACGATCCGCAGCGTGTTCCAGCCGATCGACCCGGCGGGCGTCCACGTCGTGAGCTTCAAGGGCCCGACGAACGCGGCGCTCGCCCGCGACTTCCTCTGGCGGATCCACGCGAACGTCCCCCGCCGCGGCTACATGACTGTCTTCAACCGCTCCCACTACGAGGACGTGCTCATCGCGCGGGTGAAGAGCCTCGTGCCCGAGGCGCGGTGGAAGCGGCGGTACGGGCACATCAACGACTTCGAGAAGATGCTCGTCGACGAGGGCACCACGATCGTCAAGTTCTACCTCCACGCGAGCAAGGCCTACCAGAAGCACCGCCTGCAGCGGCGGCTGGACCGCCCCGACAAGCACTGGAAGTTCAACACCGAGGACATCACCGAGCGGGTGCACTGGGACGAGTACATGCGGGCGTATGAGATCGCCCTCTCCCACTGTTCGCCCGACCATGCCCCGTGGTACATCGTCCCCGCGGAGAAGCGGTGGTACAGGAACCTCCTGGTGGCGTCCGTCCTCAAGGAGACCTTCGACGGGTTGAAGATGCGGCTGCCCAAGCCGACGTTCGACCCGTCGAAGATCGTGATCCCCGACTGACGCCCCGTCCGTGACCCGGCCGCCGAATGGAGCCCCGTATGAACCTCTCGCCCCCGCCCATGTGGCAGAGCCTGCTGCTCGAAGAGCCCCTCCCGCTGGTCATCGCGCTGCTGGCGATGGCGGTCGTCCTGCGGGTGATGGCGTCGCGGAAGCGGGACGGGCGGCTGAACTACGCGGCCCTGGGCGCGCTGGCGCTGGCGGCGGGGGTGTTCGTCCTGGCGCACCTCGTCGTCACCGACCGCGAAGCGATCATCGCCCGCACCGAGGCCCTCGTCGCCGCCACCGCGCCGCTCGATGCCGCGACGCTCGGCGACGTCCTCGCCCGCGGCGCCATCGTCACCGGGCCGCACGGCCAGCCCTTCCTCGATGCGGGCCAGATCAACGCCGAACTCGAACGCACGCTCCAGCGGTTCCCCATCGAGAGCCACGCCGTCCGCGGCCTTGCCGCCCAATCCACCAGCGGCACGCGAGGCCAGAGCATCGTCGGCCTCTCCACCCAGGCCCGCACCGACTACGGCCTGCCCGTCCGAACCGAGTGGGGCCTGTTCTGGCAGAAGGAAAGCGACGGCGCCTGGCGCGTGATCGAAATCCGCTGGCTCGCCTTCCAGGGTCGCGAGCCGACCCCCTTCATGTGGCGGTAGCGGGACCCGGCGTCGCCTCCCGGAGCCCTCGCCCGGACGCGGATAACATGAGGTCATGCGACTCCTCCCCGCACTCGTCGTCGTCCTGCTGCCCGCGCTGACGCTCGCACAGGACGCCGAGCCGCTCACGCTCCGCCCGGACTGGCAGGCCGGGCAGACGAGTCGATACGCCTTCAGCACCACGCGGGTGCAGGACACGACGATGTCCGCCGCCGGCCGGTCGCAGTCGATGAGCTCGACCATGGTCACCGAGGGTGAGGTGACCTGGCGGGTCGATCAGGCCCGGCCGGATGGCTCCTACGCCTGCACGATGACGCTCGACTGGATGACCGTCTCCCTCAGCGCCTCGACGGGGGAGGAACGCCGGATCGACTCCCGCAGGGCCAGCGGTGAGCCCGCCCCGCTGCACCAGGTGCTCAAGGCGATGGTCGGCACGCCGCTGACCGTCACCGTTCAGCCCGACGGGACCATCGCCAGCGTCGGCGGGATCGGCGCGATGAAGAGCCGCGCGCCCGATCCCGCGATGATCCCCGAGGAACTCGACTTCATCGAGTCCGCCACCGACCTCGCCACCCTCCCCGGCGTCCCCGCGGAGATCGCCCCCGGCGGCACCTGGCGGAGCAACTTCCGCTGGTCCCACGACCTCGGACACCTCAACCACAACGTCACCTGGCGCGTCACCGGCATCGAGGAGATCGACGGCGTGCCACTCGTTGGCGTCGCGGCGCAATCGACGATCAAGTTGGATCTCGACCGCAGCGAGATGCCCGCCGAGCCGCCCATCGACGTGAGAATGAGCGGCAGCCGCTACGACACCCAGGTGATCTATGACCCCGCCCGCCATGAGGCCGTCGCCCGCAACTCCACCGAATCCCGCACCTTCGACTTCACCATCCGCTTCCCCCAGGGCACGATGACCCGGCGACTCGTCGAGACCATCACCAGCCAGACGCTGCGGATCTCCGAGCAATAGTCGGACCCCGGCGCAGGTGTGGCTGAGTTCACCTTCTATCCGCGTCACTCCCTCGTTCACTTCCCCCTGCCTCCTGCCTTTGCGGAAATCCCAGAGCGCAAGCGCGCCCGACGGCCCGAGGCGGGGCATGCACCGAGCGTTACGGCCGGGGGTGGCAGCGGGCGATGACCGCTTTGAGGTGGGTGCGGTCCACGTGGGTGTAGACCTGGGTCGTGCGGATATTGCTGTGGCCCAGCAGCTCCTGGACCACGCGCAGGTCCGCTCCGCCCGTGAGCAGGTGGGTCGCGAACGAGTGGCGGAGCACGTGCGGGTGCACGTCGACCAGCCCGACCCGCTTGGCGTGACGCTTGATGATCTGCCAGACCACCACCCGACTGATCGGCAGCCCGGTGCGGGAGAGCAGCAGCCGGTCCGTCGGCTTGCCGGGTTTCACGAGCTGCGGGCGGAGCTCCGCCTCGTACCGGGCGACCGCCTCCAGGGCGGGCTTACCCACCGGGACGATCCGCTCCTTGCTCCCCTTGCCGAAGACCCGGATGATCCCCAGCGAAGGGTGGAGCCAGGTCCGCTCGAGATTGGCGACCTCGCTGGCCCTCAGGCCGGACGCGTAGAGCAGCTCGAGCATCGCGACGTCCCGGTGGTAAAGCGGGTCCGCCGGGTCGGGGGCGTTCAGCAGCACCTCGACCTGCTCCCGAGCCATCACGTTGGGCAGCCGCTGCCAGGCCGCGGGCTGCTGCATGAGCTCCGCCGGGTTGCTCGCCAGCAGGCCGTGCGAGAAGAGGAACTTGCAGAACGTGCGGATGGTGGCGACGTGCCGGCCGATGGTGGACGTTTCAAGGCCCCGCCCTTCGAGGTGGCGGAGGTGCTCGGCGATGAGCTGGACCGAGAGGCGGCGCCATTCGGCGACGCCGGTTTCGACCATCCACACGATCAGGTCGCGCAGGTCGTAGGCGTAGGCTTCGAGGGTCGCGGGGGCGAAGCCGCACTCGACGCGGCAGTACGCGATAAAGTCACGCACCGGCTGCGTGAAGCGGGGGTCGACCTCCGGCTCCGCGGCGGAGGCGGGCGTGCGCGTCGTCGGGCCCGATCCGTGCCACGACATCGGCTTCACGAGCGTGAGCCGGGTGGCGGGGGACGCGTCCGGCGATGGTGATGTGGATGGTAAGCGGGCCGTGTTCACGCCGGTGCCTTTCCCCCTGGATCGCGTGATAGGTCGCACACCCTTGGTGGGCCCCGCTGAGACAGACGTGAAACGCCTGATCCAGGTGCTGAAGACTAAAGCAGGTGCTGCATCGCTGATCGTCGAGATCCACGAAGGGGCACGCCGTCTCGTTTTGTGGCCTCAGCCTCGCCATGGTGCGGGGTCTCGCCTGGGAACCAAGGGTTGGTATCGGTAACCGGGGGCTCGGAGCGTGAATGTCGCGCCGCGAACGCCGCCCCTCCCCTCCGCCATCCCACCCGTGCCGGGCCCCGGGGCCACGAGCCCCGCTCCGGCCGGGTTGAACGACCGGCCCCCGCCCGTACAATGCTCCGCTGCGACTCCCCCTCGGGGGTGCCGCCGACGTAGCTCAGTTGGTTAGAGCGAGGGATTCATAAGCCCTAGGTCGCTGGTTCGAATCCAGCCGTCGGCATTGCAGAACCCCCGCCTCGATACCCGACAAGGGACAGGCGGGGCGACAACATCGCCCTCTGGAGAGGTGGCCGAGCGGCTGAAGGCAACGGTTTGCTAAACCGTCGTAGGGGGTATAACCCCTTACCGGGGGTTCGAATCCCCCCCTCTCCGTTTTACATCCGCGCCCGTGACACGCCCCCGCGTCTCACGGGCGTTGTGCGTTTAGTGTCGCGGGAGACGACGCCACCCAAGCGGCAGCGCTGTCGCCGACGCTCGGCGGGGCGGACGCGGGCGGGACGCGCCCTGGTGGCGGATCGTTACCATGTCGGGCTCTGATTTCTTCGTCGGCGAGGATGACATGCTGCATCGAACTCATTCGGCCGCACTCGGGGACGCTCCCTGGTGGCTTGGCATCATCCCGGCGGTGGTGTACCCGGGGCTGATGGTGGCGCTGTTCCTCTGGCCGTCCTTCTACATCCAGATGGTCACCAAGGAGGGGGGGATCGAGTGGCTCGGGTTTGGCGTGTTGGTCGTGGGGGCGGTGGTGGGGATCTGGATGCTGGCGACCGGGCTCGGCGAGTTGCCGAACCGGTGGCTGCGGGTGTGGTACGTCCTCGTGGTGCTGGGGGTGATCCTTTTCGCGGGCGAGGAGGTGAGCTGGGGCCAGCACATGGGTTTCTGGACGACGGAGGACCTGCCTCAACCGCTGCAGAAGTGGAACGATCAGGGCGAGTCGAACCTGCACAACTTCAGCAACGCGCTCGATCAGGGGCCGACGAACCTGGTCGTCCTCGGGACGCTGGTGGGCTACGTGATCATCCCGCTGGTGCTGCGGCACCGGCGGGAGACGATGGGGGTGGACAACCCGGGCTACTGGTTCTGGCCGACGCGGGTGGGATTGATCGCGGCGGTGGGCGTCCTGCTGATCCCCTGGCCGAAGCGGCTGTACGAATGGACGACGGGGCTCGACGGCCCGCAGGCGCTGCGGCACAGCGAGATCCACGAGTTCTACGTCGCGGTGATGATGACGACCTATCTCATCAGTGCGCACTACCGGCTGCGGGCGCTGAAGGCGGCTTCTGCTGCGGGCGACCCCGCGGCGACGGGACCCGAGGCACCCGCGGCCGTCGCCGCGGTGCCCGAGTCGGGCTCGACCGGCGCCTGATAGACTGCTCTCTCACCGGTGACCGAAGTTCACCTTCACTGAAGGGGCGATCTCATGGGCGGTTTGTGGCAGGAGTTCAAGACGTTTGCCTTCAAGGGCAACATGCTCGATCTGGCGATCGGCGTGATCATCGGCGCCGCCTTCGGGAAGGTGGTGTCTTCGCTGGTGGATGGCATCTTCATGCCCCTGCTCGCGGCGCTGGGGGCCGGTGGCGAGGGCTATGAGGGCCTTGCCTTCGAGGTCAACGGGTCGCAGGTGCAGTACGGGCTGTTCATCGGCGCGCTGATCAACTTCCTGATCGTCGCGCTGGTGATCTTCATCGTGGTGATCAAGATCGTGAAGTCGGTCGTGGCGCGGACGGAGGCGCCCCCGGCGCCCGCGGAGCCGACGATGCGGGAGTGCACCTATTGTCTCTCGGAGGTGCCGATCAAGGCGACGCGGTGCCGGTACTGCACGTCGGAACTCGGCGTGGCGTAGGGCCGGGGCGAGGGTGGGTGGCGTTTTAAACCCGCTGGTGAGGGTGGTTTCCGATCCGTCGCGCTTCGCGGCCCCGGGAGGCACGGGATACGATAGCCGCATGGATGGGGCGTGTTCCTCAGGTGGCCATGGCTGAAGCATCGCCGTATCTGGTGAGCGAGGGCCGTCGCTCGGGCCCGTTGGGGTCTGACGATGCCGCTGTCGCGCGCGCGGGCGGCGGGGAAGGTCCCGCGTCGTCGGGTGGTGGGCGGCCGTGGCGGAAGCGTTCGGCGGCGCAGCCGCGGGGAGACGACCACCTGCTGCCGTGGCTGGCGCTCGTGGTGTGCGTGCTGCTGGGGTTGGTGCCGCTGGTGGTGGACCTGAGGCGGCCGGACGTGTCATCGCGGGACGAGGCGCGGGCGATCGTGACGTCGATCCACACGTGGCGGGACGCGGAGCGGGTATCGGATGGGGGGATGACGCTGTGGCCGACGCCGCCGCGCTACAACGGCGAGCCGGTGGTTGATCGTCCGCCGGGCCTGGCGTGGCTGCACATGGTGGGGTTCGCGACGCTGGACCACGACACCGCCACCCCGCGGCAACTCGTCACCCGGGCCCGGTCCGTATCGGTGGTGTTTGGGTTGCTGGCGATCGCGAGCGTGTTCTGGATCGGGCTCTCGATCGGCGGGCTGGCGTCGGCGCTGCTGGCGGGGCTGGTCGCGGGGACGGCGCCGCTGCTGGTCGGCACGGGGCGACTGGGCACCGTCGAGATGCCGGCGCTGGGCCTGGCGCTGTTCGCGACCGCGGCGGCGCTCTGGGGGGCGCGTCCGTTCAAGCCCCCTGCGGCGCTCTTCCGGCAGGCGGCGGGGTGGGTGCTGTGCGGGATCGCGCTCGGCGCCCTGGTGCTGGTCGCGGGGCTGGCGCCGCTGCCGAAGGTGCTCCTGCCGCTGGCGGTCGTCCTGGCGATCTGCCCCCGGCGGATCAGCTACGTCATCGCCC
This sequence comes from uncultured Phycisphaeraceae bacterium, assembly GCA_964555075.1. Taxonomy (GTDB): domain Bacteria; phylum Planctomycetota; class Phycisphaerae; order Phycisphaerales; family Phycisphaeraceae; genus CAZKRE01. Next base: position 4,876 of record CAZKRE010000064.1, on the reverse strand, counting down.
TGTCCGCAGCGACGTTCGTGGCTGCGCTGATGATCGTGCCCTGGGCCCTCTACGTCCACGAGCAGGACCCCGCGGCCTGGCGGCCGTGGCTGGCGGAACTCCGGCCGGACTACGGCGGGACGTTCGGCGAGTACCTCCGATGGGCGGCGGCGGGCGTCGGCTGGCTCGCCGTGGCGACGCTCCCCTGGACACCCTGGCTGCTGGGCGGGCTGATCCAGCCATTCAGCACCTCCTCCGTCGGGTCGCGTCAGCGGCTCTTCGCGGGCTGGGCGTGGTTCGTCGCGCTGGGCGTCGTCGTCCTGGCACTGCCCCCCGCCGGGGACGGGGGCGAGGCCCGGCCGGTGGAGATGCTGCTGCTCCTGCCCGCCGCGGCGATGCTCGTGGGGCAGGTGTTCCAGCAGTACAAGGACCTGTCGGAGCAGGGGCGGCACGTACGGTTCTGGACCCTTGTCCGCTACCCGCACGTCGTGGTCCTGCTGGCGGCGTCGGTCTGCCTGCCGATGGCGCTGGCGCAGGAGTCGGACCTCATCGCCGAGGGGTGGCTACGGGGGGAACTCGTCGCCCCGATGGGCTGGCTGTACTGGACCGGGATGGCGCTGGTGCTGCTGCTGATCGGCGCGCTGAGCCTGCGGTTCATGCTTCAGCACCACCCGGCCCGGACGCTCGTCTGCTGGGCCGTGTGGGCGACGGTGGCGGTGAGCCTCGTCACGCTGGCGGTGGCGCGTGGCCCTCGTGCGGTCAACCCGCTGCGGATGGAGGCGGCCGCGGTCGCCCGACTGGCGGACGACGCACCATTGGGCTTCTTTCAGGCGGCGGACGGCCGGGGGGACGATGTCGACCCGATCCTGATGCTCTATGCCGAGCGGGCGATCCCGCGGCTGACGGCGGAGCAGGTCCGGGCCGCGGCGACGGAGGGCCCGCCGCTCTACCTGCTCACCTCCAACGGCACGCCCCCGGGGGAGGTCTGGCGGCTCGAATATCCGCTACAGTCGGCAGGGATGCGCCTCTGGCACTCGCTCGGACGCCAAAGTTCGGCGCCCGAGGCCGCCCCGCGCCCGGACATGGCGCAACCTTGACGATCCCCACCGCAAGCTCGCCCGACGCATGACCAGCCCGCCCCCCCACCCCATGGACACGCCCGAACTCTCCATCGTGGTGCCCGCGCTCAACGAGCAGGACAACGTCGGGCCGCTCGTGGAGCAGGTCGACGACGCCGTCCGGGGCGCGGGCGTCGCCGCCGAACTGATCATCATCGACGATGGGTCCACCGACGCGACGCTCGAGCGGCTGATGGAGCTGGCGGCCACCCGGCCGTGGCTCCGCGTGCTGCACCGCCCCGAGCCCCGGGGGCAGAGCTCCGCGATGCACGCCGGGATCCAGGCGGCCGCCGCCCCGTGGATCGCCACGCTCGACGCCGACCTGCAGAACGACCCCGCCGACCTCCCGCGCATGCTCGCGATCCTCCGCGAGGGGAACCACGACATGGTGCAGGGGGATCGGTCGCACGATCGGCGGGACAACCTCGTCCGCCGCGCCGGGTCCATCGTCGGCCGCAAGGCCCGGCTTTGGCTCGTGGGCGACCCCATCCGCGACACCGGCTGCTCGGCCCGGGTCGTCCGCGCCGACATCGCCAAGCGGTTCCCCCTCATGTTCAAAGGGATGCACCGGTTCATGCCCGCCTACGCCCGCATGCTCGGCGCCCGCATCGCAGAGATGCCCGTGCACCACCGCCCCCGCACCGCGGGGACGACGAAGTACGGCCTGGGGCTGCTCAACCGCGGCTTCGCCGGGTTCTTCGACGCCCTCGCCGTGCGGTGGATGATGAGCCGGCACCGGGACACGAGCGCGGAGGTCCGCTCGTAGCCCGTGAATGCGCGGGTCCACGAAGCGTCGAATGCACGCATGAGCCACCCATGTTCCATGACGGATGCCGCAGCAAGCCGCGTCTCGCGGTCGCTGTCGCGTTGGGCGTCCGGTCTTCGCCACGCCTTCGCGCGCCCGGCCCTTCGAGCGTTCGCCTTCGCGGCCGTGATCGCCGCGGCGTCTCCCGCCCTGGCCCAGCCCGAGCCGCCGACGCCTCCCCCCCCCGCCGACGCCTACATCGACCTCGACCGCCGTTTCGGAGACTTGAAGATCGACCGGTCGCCCGAGGGGTACCGCATCAGCGTCGGCGACGCCCACGGCCTGACCCCCGATCAGTTCGTCGCCATCATCTACCGCGAGAAGCAGGAGCAGGCGCAGGCGGGCATCGTCTTCGTCATCTTCAACATCACGACCTGGTGGGGCCTGCTGTGGATCAGCGTCGGCCTGCTCGGGCAGATCTTCTTCACCTTCCGCATGGTGTTGCAGTGGCTCGCCAGCGAGAAGCAGCACAAGAGCGTCGTCCCCGTCGGTTTCTGGTGGGGCTCGCTCATCGGCGGCATCATGCTGCTGACCTACTTCATCTGGCGCAAGGACGCCATCGGCATCCTCGGCCAATCCACCGGCGCCTTCATCTACGCCCGCAACCTCTGGCTCATCTACTTCGGCCAGAAGCCGGCGGCCACCCCGCCGCCCGAAAAGGCGGCACCCCCCGTGAACCCCGACACCGGCAGCGGCCACGGGTGACCGCAAGCAAACGAAGGTGCTCGTCACTCGCGTAAAACAATCGAGGTGGGCGCTATCGACGAATCAAGGACTGGCCATCCTCATCGGTTCAAACCGATACGCCGACAGATACAGCCAAGGCAGATACCCCTGCGCAAAGAAAAAGCCCGCAAGTGATTGACTTGCAAGGCTTAACCAATCGGGGTGACAGGATTTGAACCTGCGGCCTCTTCGTCCCGAACGAAGCGCTCTACCAAGCTGAGCTACACCCCGAGCCGTTGCCGCTTCCGCGGCGGAACCCAGAAGGGTAGTCGATCAGTGGCGAAAAGCAAACGGCCGATCGTTGCGGCTCCCTTCAATGGTTGGCCTTCAAGCTCGCGTGGGGCGTCCGGGACCTCCCGGCTGAGCCTGCGGGCCCACGTCGATCAGGGCCGCAGGTTCTCCCCCGGCGGTGACGGTGGCGAGGCCGTGGGCGGCGCAGGGGCGGGCGCGAGCGGTACAGGGGCGTCGGCGGCAGCCGGGCACCGTGGTCGATCCTCTGGTACCCTGACAGCCCGCCCGAGTAGCCGCCCCGCCGACGCCACGAGCACTTGCTGGAGTGGAACGCGGGAGGCGACCGCCTGGCAGCCTGAGGAGAAGCCCGAATGTTCCGGTTCTGTTGTCGCGTGACGGCCTGTGCCGTCATGGCGATCGTTGCTTGCACGCCCTGCTCCGCCCGGTCCGCCGACCTGGTCGCCGATCCCACCGCCGCGCGGGCGCATGAGGCGTTGGCGGAACTCGACTTCGGCGTCGCCCGCCGCCTGCCGCCCGGCGATCCGCCCGGCCGGGCGCCTGTCAACCCGGCTCGCGGCGCCGTCACCTTTGCCGCCACCACGATCGATCACGTGCCGACGCCCGGTGCGGCCGCGGTCGGCATCTCCGTCCTTGCCGCGATGGTCGGTCGCCGCCGCCGCGTGTGACCCGCCACCCGCGCCGCCGGCGGCCCGCGGGATGTCTTACAATCGGTCGATGATCGTTGTCACCGGCGCGAACGGGTTCATCGGGTCCAACGTCGTCGTCACGCTGCATGGCCGTGGCGATGCGATGCTCCACGTGGATGACTACCCCTCGCTGCGTGAGGCCCCGGAGCCGACCACGCAGGCGCCGCCCGAGTTGCGGTACGAGCGATTCGAGGGGGTGTCGTACCTCCACTACGAAGCCCTGCCCGGCTGGCTGCGGACCCGCGGCCATTCGGGGGAGGTCGCGGGCGTCGTCCACCTGGGCGCGTGCAGCGACACGCGCGTCACCGACCGCGACTACATCATGCGGGTCAACTTCGAGTTCACGCGCACGCTCTGGGCGTGGTGCGGCGAGGCGTGCGTGCCTTTCGTCTATGCCTCCTCCGCCGCGACCTACGGCGACGGGTCATGCGGCTACGACGACCGGGCCGACCCCGCCGGGTACCAGCCGCTCAACCTCTACGGCGAGAGCAAGCATCGATTCGACCTCTGGGCGCTGTCGGAGGGCCAGCAGCAGGCGCCGCCCCGTTGGGCCGGGCTGAAGTACTTCAACGTCTACGGCCCCCGCGAGACGCACAAGGGGCGGATGCTCTCGGTCCCCTTCCGCACCTACTACGAGATCACCCAGACCGGGCGGGCGACGCTGCTCAAGTCGCACAAGGAGGGGGTCGCGGACGGCGAGCAGAAGCGGGACTTCGTTTACGTGCGGGACGCGGTCGACGCGACGCTCTTCCTGCTGGAGACGCCGGCCACTGCCACGTCGCCCAACGGCCTCTACAACATCGGCACCGGCGAGGCGCGCAGCTTCCTGGACCTCGCGAAGGCCGTGTTCGCGGCGGTGGAGAAGCCGGTGAACGTGCGGTACGTGCCGATGCCCGAGGACATGCGCGAGCGGTACCAGTACTTCACGCAGGCGGAGGTGTCGAAGCTGCGCAGCGCGGGTTACACGAAGCCGTTCCACTCGATCGAGGCGGGGGTGAAGGCCTACGCCGCGTGGCTCAAGCAGCAGCCCGCGACGGCAAGCGACGCGGTGAGCTGGCGTTAGCCGCGGGGCTCGCGCCGCGCGGGGCCGCAACGTTATCGCGTGCCCGCGGTCGCGCCCGCTGTCCGCGGTCGCAGCCGCGCCCGCGCGGAGCAAGCTCCGCGGCTAACGGACGGATTGCTGCGCTCCGATCAGAAGTGCAGCATCCGCCCCTGCGTGCCCAGGGCGGCCTCGTGCATCGCTTCGCTGAGGGTCGGGTGGGCGTGGATGGTGGCGATGATTTCGTCGGCGGTGGCTTCGAGTCGGCGGG
>CAZKRE010000063.1:0-17261 GCA_964555075.1 uncultured Phycisphaeraceae bacterium | reverse complement strand
CCCAGCGCCGACAGCTCCACGCGGATCGGGAAGCGGCCCTGCAGCTCGGGCACCAGGTCGCTGACCGCCGCCGCATGGAACGCGCCCGCCGCGATGAAGAGCACGTGGTCGGTGTGCACCACGCCGTAGCGGGTGCTCACCGCCGAGCCCTCGACGATCGGCAGCAGGTCCCGCTGCACGCCCTGGCGGGACACGTCCGGCCCGCCTGACCCGCCGGCCCGCCCGCCAGCGCCCCCGGGGGAGGCCACCTTGTCGATCTCGTCGAGGAAGATGATGCCCGAGTCCTGCGCCCGCGTGATCGCCTCGGCCTGGACCTTCTCCGAATCGAGCAGCTTGTCCGTCTCCTGCTCGAGCAGGATCTGCCGCGCCTCGCGGACGGGCACCCGCCGCCGCTTGTTCTGCGAGGGCATCATCTTCTCGAGCATGTTGGACATCTCCGGGTCCATCTGCTCGATCCCCATGTTCGCGAACATGACCGACGCCTTGGGCTTGGCGGTGACGGCGATCTCGACTTCCTTGTCTTCCAGCGCGCCCGCGACCAGCCGCTCGCGGAGCCGATCTTCCACGACGTCGCGCATCGAGCTGGGCGCGTCGTCGGCGGGGGCGTGCGTCGGCGACTTCGGCAGCAGCAGTTCCACCAGCCGGTCCGTCACCGCCGATTCCGCCTTCTCCTTCACCTCTTTCGCCTGCTCCGCCCGGACCACCCGGATGCCCTCCTCCACCAGGTCGCGGACCATCGACTCCACGTCCCGGCCGTGGTACCCGACTTCGGTGAACTTGCTCGCCTCCACCTTGACAAAGGGAGCGCCCGTGAGCGACGCGAGCCGGCGGGCGATCTCCGTCTTCCCCACGCCCGTGGGGCCGATCATGATGATGTTCTTCGGGTACACCTCGCGCGCAAACGCCGGGTCCAGCCGCCGGCGACGCCAGCGGTTGCGGATAGCGACGGCGACGGCGCGCTTGGCGTCCCGCTGGCCGACGATGTGGCGGTCGAGCTCGTCTACGATCTGTTGGGGCGTCAGGTCCTGCATGGGCGGCGTATGGTAGCGACCCGCGCCCGGCGGCATGCCGCCGTTCTCGCGCGGGTCGCCGCGCGATGACGGCACGCGGCCTCTCCGCCCCGCGGCGCTCTACACTCCCCTCATGGCCCTCCTCGCCGACATGGTCCTCCTGCTCCACGTGGCGTTCATCGTCTTCGTGGCCTGCGGGCTCCTGCTCACGATCGTGGGGGGCGTCGTCGGCTGGGGCTGGGTCCGCAACCGCTGGTTCCGCGGCGCGCACCTGGCGGCCATCGGGTTCGTGGTGCTTCAGGCGTGGTTCGGGATCCAGTGCCCGCTCACCACCCTCGAAACCCGGATCCGCGTCGCCGCGGGGCAACGGCCTTACAGCGACAACGGCTTCATCGCCGACTGGCTGCACCAGCTCTTCTTCTTCCGGGCCGATCCGTGGGTCTTCATCCTCGCGTACACGGTCTTCGGCCTCGCGGTGGTCGGGACGCTGGCGCTCGTGCCCGTCGACTGGCGGGGCCGCTCCAGGCGCGGGGCGGCCGGGGACGTGGCTCCGCCGCCGGTCCCGGGGGATGCGGGGCCTTAAAATCTTTGCACGGTTTGCAAGTTTTCCCCGCGGCGTTGCCCGAAATAACCCCCCAATGCACCCTGACTATGGCGGGGACGCGGCATACCATTTGCATCGGGTTTGAGCGGAGCGGTGGCACCGCTTCGCACGACTGTTCCGCAGGGATGTTGCCATGGGTTATTCAGGTCGGATCGAAGCGCGACCCGGTGCGAAGCGGGTGCTGCTGGTGGACGACCACCCCATCGTCCGCCAGGGCATGGCGGCGCTGATCGCGCAGGAAACGGATCTCGAGGTGTGCGGCGAGGCGAACGACCCCGACGAGGGGCTCGAGCGCATCGAGAAGCTCCAACCCGATGCGGTCGTCTCGGACCTCTCGTTCGGCGGCCTCTCCGGGATCGAGTTCATCAAGGACGTCAAAGCCCGGTTCCCCCGGCTGCCCATCCTCATCCTGTCGATGCACGACGAGGCCCATTACGCCGACCGCGCCCTCCGGGCCGGGGCGATGGGTTACATCATGAAGCAGGCGGGGGGCCCGCGCGTCATTGACGCGATCCGGCAGGTGATCTCCGGCCAGATCTATCTCAGCCCCGAGGTGACGACGCAGCTTGTACGAACGGCGATCGACGGCGGGGGGGAACAGACGGCGTCGCCGATCGACCAGTTCTCCGACCGCGAACTCGAAGTCTTCGCCCTGATCGGGCAAGGGATGTCGACGCGCGAGATCGCGAAGAAGCTGCACCTGTCGACGAAGACGATCGACTCCCACCGGTCGAAGATCAAGACGAAGCTGAACCTGCGCAACTCGACCGAACTGGTGCATCACGCCATCCGCTGGTTCGCCGACGCGGACGGCGCCGCCTGAGCGACCGCTCGCGGGGGAGGACGCGGACACCAACGCCAGTGATCCCCCTATAGCTGATGCGTCGGAAATCCGGGCTTGGATTTTGCAGGTGCCGGGATAAGTTGCGTCCTGACGATTCCGCGGGTCCCGTGGGCCCGAGCAGGCCACCCGCAACCCGCCGCGGAGGGTTCGAGGAAGCAAGTTGAATGGTCAACCGCCGACGTGGCGCCCCAGAGGCCACGAGGCCTCCCGTGTTCCCCATGCCCGATGGCGTGTGCAACTCATCTCCGGCCCGAGCGCACGCCATCGGGCCGCCCTTGATCTGGGGCCGGGGGCGCTCCAACAACCTGTGAACGCTTGAACCGTTCAGCGACGGTCGAGGCTGTCGACCCACGCGAGCCAGTGCGGCTCCAGCCGGTGAATGGGCCCGAAGGCCGCGGTGAAGTCGTCCTGGAGGTCCACGGCGTCCCGATGCCCCTTGGGGGCGGTTCTCATCGCGGCGAGGTAGTCCGCGAGTCCCTCGCGGCGGTGGAGATAGAGGAACCGGAACAGGCCCCAGGCTTGGGCATAGACCTCGTCCGTCGCACGGGGGTCCGAGGTGGGGACCCGGGTCAGGGTCACGAACTCGTGCAGCGGCAGCATGCCGGCGTTCTGGTAGGTGTCGCGGAGCCGGTCGGATCGGGCGGTGTTGTCGCTGTCGGGTCCGAAGGGAGCGTGCTCGGCGGTGAGTTCGAAGTTGGTCGCCAGCCCCTCGGAGGCCCAGAGGGGATAGATGACGCCGCGCTGCTGGAGGCCGGTGTTGAACGCGAGCTGGTGGGCCGCCTCGTGGGTTGCGCTGGCGAGGGCTAGGTGTGAGGCCAGCGGGCGGAACGTGGCGGCGGCTTCCGGGTCGAGCGGCTCGTGGAGGGCGGAGGTGGTGTCCGATCCGCCGGCGTGCGCGGGGTCGGTCCCGTGCCGGCCGTAGCGGAAGAAGGCGGTGCGGTTGGTGCGGGCGGAGTAGTACGCAAGCGTCCAGGACATGTCGACGTGGTCCGTCTGCCGTGCGTAGCGGAGGTAATCCGCCTTCTCTTCGAAGAAGAGGGCGACGAGCGGGTCCGTGGGTGCTTCGAGGCGGAATGGGGCCGAGCCGAACGCCTCGTGGAACCGGGCGTGGGCCCGTTCGAGCAGCTCGGCGTGCCGGAGGGCGGGGCGGGGCTCGCCGCAGTAGAGCAGGGTGAAGTGGTCCGTCTGGTGCGTCCGCCAACGAGAGGCGGTCTCGGCCTCGGCGACCAGGACGGGCAGCGCAGCGGTCGCCGCCGGCTGCCGTGCGGCCGACTCGTCGGCGGCGATGGCGACACCGCTCAGCGAGGCACATACGCCAAGAGCGAGTCGGATCAGCTTCTGGGTCATCACGGAGTCCGGGTCCCCAGCGCGTCGTTCAGGATGCGCTAGCTATCGGGCGGGGCCCTAGGCAGGCTCCAGGGAAAATACCCGCCTCGCCAGCGGTTGGCAACCGGGCGTGACCATGGGGCTGGACCCGCGCCGTCGGCCGTTCCGAGGGAGGTATCGGCGAGATGGGAGCCGCGGTTGAGTGGTGGGAACCGCAGCGGGAGGCGCATCAAAAACGCCGGCCTCCGAAGAGGCCGGCGTCATCGGCTGAACACGAGGCGCATCATCAGTCGCGGATGTCCCGGGCGGTGTCGGAAATGGCATCGCCACCGCTCTCGATGTCTTCGCCCGCACCCTCCACGGTGTTGCAGGCCACGAGGCTGAACGAGCCGGTGAGCAGCAGGGCGGCCAGGACGAACTTCAGGGTCTTCATCTCATCTTCTCCTACCAGCGGCCACCAAGGCCGCCACTGTGAACAGAGTCATTCCGAAGCGCCGGCCCACGCGGCCGGTCGCCGACTCTTTATCGATCCGTCAGGAGCGGTTGTCGCGCGTCATCCGCGGCGTAATCCGCGGGCAGGCCGGGCGAATGCTCCAGGGCGTCGCGGTGGACGCGCCACATCAGTTGCCCGCTGGCCGGGGCCTGGTGCAGGGTGGCCCAAGGCACCGCGAAGCGTTTGTGGATACCCCGCAACCCGCAGCCCACGACCGCGAAGGCGATCGAGCCGGTCTCCGTGTCCAGGATGAGGTCGTGGAGCCAGCCGAGGAACTGCCCCTGCGCGTCGATCACCTCCCGGCCGATCAGGTTGCGGGCGGAGCTTGTCGTGAAGCCCCTGCTGCCGGGGGTCGCGGGGGCACGACGACGGCGACTCGTGTCTTTCCAGCTTCCTGCCGAACCGTCTCGCGTCATGGCCAAGTCCCATCCGCCCCCCGATCGCCGCGGGTTCCTGATGGCGAGGTTGCAACTCTCGTGCCATCGAGCGGGTCGGGTTGGAGTTGGAGAAAGGGGCATGGGCGGCTGTGGCGGGTGATTCGCGGTGGTAAATGTTGCGGGGCGGGAAACTCCTACACGTGCGACGTCGGGGGGCCGTTGGCGTTCCGGCCGGTGCCGGCCTGGTACTCGTTGAGCCGGTTGTAGAGGGTCTTGAGGCTGATCCCAAGCGCCTCGGAAGTCTGCCGCTTGTCGCCGTCGTAGTGGGTGAGGGTGGCTTCGATGAGGCGCTTCTCGACGTCCGCGATGCGGGTGCCGACCGCGACCCGCAGGGCCCCGCCGTCCTCCGGCGACGGTTCTGCGGTGAGCGACCGGGGCAGGTGAGCGGGCTCGATCGTGTCATCCGCGAGGATGAAGGCCCGGTAGACGACGTTTCGGAGTTGCCGGACGTTCCCCGGCCACGCCGACGACCGCAACCCCGCGACGGTGGCCTCGGCGAACCGCTTCTGCGTGCCCTCGGCCCGGTTGTAGTCCGCCAGGAAGTGCCGCGCGAGCAGCTCGATGTCCTCCCCCCGGTGGCGGAGCGGCGGCAGGTGGATCGGGAACACGCTCAGGCGGTAGAGCAGGTCCTTGCGCAGGTGGTCCTGAGCCTCGGCTTCGCCCGGGTCGCGGTTGGTCGCCGCGATCACCCGGACGTCGACCGGGATCTCTTCCTCCCCGCCCACGCGGGTGATCCGCCCCGTCTCGAGCACCCGCAGGAGGCGGACCTGGAGGGGCAGCGGCATCTCGGTGATCTCGTCGAGGAACAGGGTTCCGCCCGAGACGCGCTCGAACACGCCCTTGCGGGTCCGTGCGGCTCCCGTGAAGGCGCCTTTCTCGTGCCCGAACAGCTCGCTCTCGATCAGGTTCTCCGGGATGGCGCCGCAGTTGATAGCCACCATCCGGCTGTGCCGCCGTCGGCTGCGGCGGTGGATCATGTGGGCGGCGAGTTCCTTGCCCGTGCCGCTCTCGCCCACGAGCAGCACCGTGGCCTGCGTGGGGGCGACGCGGGCGATGAGGTGGTACACCCGCCGCATCGGTTCGCTGTTGCCGAGCATCGGCTCGGCTTCACCGGGTGGCTGCGGCTGGGGTGAGGCGGCGACTGGCATCCGGGAGAGTGTGGTCATGCCACCCCCTCAGAAACTGGGGCTTGAGGGGCCGGGTTGAGCAGGTGAAGGAGGCTGGTGCCGACCATGCCCTTACCTTAGGAGCGGCGATCACCCGAGTGAGAGCCAGACATCCCCGCATTTGTTCCCGGGATGAGTCCGATACCCGGCCGGGGGAATCGAACCAGCACGCGGCGCAGCAACCCCCGTCATCCAGATGAAGACTTCCTTAGGCCTGTGCGGGTCGCGCGGCCCGTCCGGGTGGGGGCGGCGCGGGGAATGAGGCGAGAAGGGCGTGAGGGGTAAACACCCAGGGGGATGTGGTCGATGCCAGAAGAGTCCCCCCACGGAGGCTTGCTTCGAAGATGGCATTCGGGTTCTCCAAGCCGCGCTTATCGCCGATCGCGATCGACTTCGGTGCCGGCAGCATCAAGCTGCTGCAGGTGGTCCCGACGGACCCGGCCCAACTGGTCGCTGCCGCGGCGGCGGTGGTGCCTGAGCAGGCCCGCCGGGAGCCGGCCGCGCGATCGGCGTTCCTCGAAGAGACGCTGCGGAGCCTGCTGAAGTCGGGCTCGTTCAAGGGCCGCCGGGTGGTGCTCTCGTTCCCCGCGTTCCAGACGCTGATGCAGCACCTGGAGATGCCGCGGGTGGAGGGGGAGGACGCGGAAAGCCAGCTCGGGCTCGCCTTGCGCAGCCGGCTGCACATCGACCCGGCGCGGGTCGTGGTTCGCCAGTTCCCCGTGCGGCAGTTCCACCGCGACGGCGTCAAGCTCGACGAGGTGATCTGTCTCGCCGCCGCGCGAGAGGTCGTCACCGGCTACCTGGACCTGGCGCACCGGCTGAAGCTGGACGTCGCGGGGATGCACTCGGAGCCGCTGGCGCTGCTCAAGGCGTTCGAGCACTGCTACCGCGACCCCGCCGCCGCCGGGCGGGTCTGCTGCTACATCGATATCGGCGCGGCGCTGACGAAGGTGGTCATCGCCCACGGCACGCGGCTGGTGTTCGCCAAGAGCATCCACGCCGCGGGCGACCAGCTCACGCGGGCGTTGGCGAAGGAGCGGTCCTGCGACTTCATGGAGGCCTACCGGGCCCGATGCGCGGGCGGGGCGGACGCGATGACCGCCTCGGCCGGGACCGCGGTAGCGGCCGCCGGTTCGGCGGATCGGCCGGGCCTGCCCCCCGACGACATCGTGGAAACGATCGTGGACGAGCTGCGGCTGTGCCTGCGGTACCACGCGAGCATCTTCCCGGAGAAGCGGGTGGAGCGGCTGGTGTTCGTCGGCGGCGAGGCGCGGAACCTGGGGCTGTGCCAGGCGATCGCGCGGGGCGTGCAGATTGCGGCACAACTTGGAGACCCGTTCGCTCGACTGACCCGCCTGGGCGCGTCGGCGGATTGCGTGGGTGTGGACCCGGATCAACCCCAACCCGGCTGGTCGGTGGCGATGGGGCTGTGCCTCAGCGAGGCCCCCAACTAATTACGGATCGGAGCGAGAGATGCCCGAGAACATGAGTTTCCTGCCTGAAGACTACCTGGCCAGGCGGATGGCCCGGCGGACGAACATCATCTGCCTCACGCTGTTCGTGATCGTGGGCGCCGGCCTTGTGGCGACCTACTTCGTGGACCAGGCGCAGCGGCTGGGCGTCCACGAGCGGCTCGCGGCGGTGAAGCAGGAGAAGCAGGAGGCCGCCGAGCGGCTCAAGCAGCTCGAGGAACTCCAGGCCCGCAAGCAGGAGTGGACACGCAAGGCGCAGGTCGCGTCGGTGCTCATCGAGCGGCTGCCGCGGACGCTGGTGCTTTCCGAACTGGTGAACCACATGCCGCAGACGCTGAGCCTGCTGGACCTCCAGCTCAAGACCGAGGTGAGCAAGGTCACCCCGCCGCCCGCGTCGCGGGTGCAGGCGGAGCGGGCGAAGAACGCGCGGCGGTCGCGGAAGGCGGACGCCGGCAAGGGCGGCGAGGGCGTCATCGAGGCGCCGAAGCTCAAGGTGTCGATGGACCTGACGGGCGTGGCGCCGACGGACGTGGAGATCGCGGAGTACATCACGGCGCTGAGCGCCCACCCGATGTTCACCGAGGTGAGCCTGAAGTTCAGCGAGCAATCGAAGGTCGAGGACCGGGACATGCGGAAGTTCGGGCTGATGCTGGTGCTCAACGGCGACATGGACCTGCGGCAGATCGAGCCGCTGAAGGTGGCCCGGGGGCTGAAGATGGACCCGATGGGCGGCAAGGTGGAACTGACGCCGAACCCGATGGTTCCGGTGACGCCCGCGTCGGACATGGACTAAGGGAGGGACGAGATGCGATTCGGATTACGAGAGACGCTGTTCGTGGTGCTGCTGCTGGGCGTGATCGGCGTGTTCTACGCCTGCGTCCTGCGTCCGAGCCACGCCGAGCAGGCCAAGGCGTTGGCGGAGATCTCGCGGGACCGGGAGATCCTCGCGCAGCTCGAGCGGGAGATGCCGCGGAGCGAGAGCGTGGACGAGGAGATCCGCAAGCTTCAGGAGGTGATCCTCAAGGCGGAGGAGCGGCTGCCCGCGCAGCGTGAGGAGCAGGTGATCCTGAAGGAGGTCACGGAGCTGGCGCAGACGCACAAGCTGCGGGTCAAGAGCGTGCGGCCGGAGAAGGCGGTGAAGGCGGCGGCGTACGCGGAGCTGCCGATCCGGATGACGATCCTGGGGGACTTCGACGGGTTTTACAGCTTCCTGCTGGAGCTGGAGAAGCTGCCGCGGATCACGCAGCTCAAGAAGATGGAGCTGGAGAAGGGTCGGAACAGCGGGGCGCCGGACGCGTCGCAGATGCAGGCGGACCTGGTGCTGAGCATTTTCTTCGAAGGCCAGCCGATTTGAGGCAGCACGCCGAGGCGTGATGGGAGAGCGACGATGAACCTGGGCAACACGGAACAGGACGCGATGCACGACGAGGAGCCCAAGACGCTGTCGCTGCTGTCGGGCGTGGCGGCGAGTTCGGCGCCGCCGACGGAGGCGGAGCTGCTCGAGGCGGCGGGGGGGACGAAGTCGAAGCTGATGGGTCGGGGCGCGGCGGTGGTGGGAGCGATCGCGCTCGTCGCGGCGGGCTCGCTGTACGCGATGCGGCTGACGCACGGCAACCTCGAGGTCAGCAGCGCGAAGGAGGCGGAGTCGACGATCGAGAACTTCGTCGCCAAGCGGTCGCAGCGGGACAAGCTCGCGAGCAGCCACCCCCTGCGGGACGAGAACATCGACGCGCTTTTCGAGGACGCCGACGCGGTGGTGGCGATGTTCGCCGCGGACGTGACGGACCGGCAGGTCCCGCTGGAGTACGTGAAGAAGAACCCGTTCCAGCTCGTCGAGACGAAGCCCGCCGCGGGCGCCGCCACCCCGGTCGACAACAGCGATTACGCCAGGCAGCAGCGGCTGCGGGCGCTGACCGCGGAGCTCGGGAAGTACAAGCTCTACTCCGTGATGACGGGGGGGCAACGCAACGTCGCGGTGGTCAACGGCGAGTTCGTGCAGGAGCGGCAGAAGCTCGGCAGCTTCACGGTCACGCGGATCGAGCCGCTGGCCGTCACCCTCAGCGCCGACGGCGCCGCGTTTCAGTTGACGATCGACACCGATCCGAACAAGAGGCGATGAGCCAGGCATGAGTTTCGACCACGTTCATCCCGGCAGTGGTGCGACCGGCGGTGGCCTCTATCGCGCAGCGGATTCGCTGAGCGAGCTCTGGTCGCCCGAGCAGGAGCAGGGGGGCGCGACCGCGCTCGCCACGCTCCCCGACGTCGGCCAGGTCCTGTTCCGCAGGGGCTCGGTCAACGCGGCGCTGCTCGACCAGGCGCGCGGGGTGGTCTCGAAGACCCCGGGCCGGACGCTCGCGCAGGTGCTCTACGACTCGGGTGTCGACGAGGCGCTCGTGCAGGAGGCGCTGGCGGAGGTCGTGCGGCTGCCGTTTGAACGCTTCACGCCCGAGGGTGTGGAAGCGGTGAAGCAAGCGGACCGCCTCTCGCTCGACTACTGCGGGACGCACGGCGTGCTCCCGCTGCGGGTCGCGGGCAACCGCATCGTGGTGGGCGTCGTCGACCCGGACAACCTGCTCATCCTCGACGAGGTCCGCCACCGGCTGGGGCTGTCGGTCAAGGCGGTGGTCGTCTGTCGCGGGGACATCGCCGGCTACGTCGAGAGCCGAAAGGTCGAGCAGAGCGAGTCGAACGTCCTCGAAGTCGACCAGATCATGGCGAGCGTCGAGGAGGACGACGTCGAGGTCGTCCAGACGAAGGAGGAGGACCTCGACCTCGAGAAGATGGCGGGTGAGAGCCCGACCATCCGCTTCGTCAACTACCTGATCTTCGACGCGGTGAAGCAGGGCGCCAGCGACATCCACATCGAGCCGCAGGAGAAGAAGCTCCAGGTCCGCTACCGCATCGACGGCGTCATGTTCGAGGCGATGAGCCCCCCGCACCACATGCACGCGGCCATCATCTCCCGCCTGAAGATCATGGCGAACCTCGACATCTCCGAGCGCCGCCTCCCGCAGGACGGCCGCATCCGCGCGATGGTCCACGGCCGCAAGCTCGACCTCCGCCTCTCCACCCTGCCCACCGGCCAGGGCGAAAAGGCGGTCATGCGTATCCTCGACACCAAGTCCATCGCCGTCAGCCTCGATGAGCTGGGCATGGACGAGGACACGCTGCTGATGTGGAAGCACCAGATCGACCAGCCGCACGGCATCATCCTCGTCACCGGGCCGACCGGCTCGGGTAAGACGACGACGCTGTATGCCTCGCTCGGGCAGATGAACCGCGCGAAGCTGAACATCAGCACCGTCGAGGACCCGATCGAGTACCACCTCAACGGCATCAACCAGTGCCAGGTGCACGAGGCGATCGACATGACCTTCTCCCGGGCCCTCCGCGCGCTGCTGCGCCAGGACCCGGACGTGATCATGGTCGGCGAAATCCGCGACATGGACACCGGCCGGATCGCGATCCAGGCGTCGCTCACGGGGCACCTCGTGCTCTCGACGCTCCACACGAACGACGCGCCCAGCAGCGTGACGCGACTGATCAACATCGGCGTGGAGCCGTTCCTCATCGGCGCCGCGCTCAACGCGTGTCTGGCGCAGCGCCTCGTCCGACGGATCTGCCCCCACTGCAAGGAGCCCTGCCCGCCCGACGCCCAGCTCGCCGACCACCTCGCCGCGCACGGCCTGGCGTTCGACGAGCTCTACAAGGGCAAGGGCTGCGACAAGTGCCGAAACACCGGGTACTCCGGCCGCGTCGGCCTGTACGAGCTGCTCGTCCTCGACGACGGGCTCCGCGACAAGATCGCGGGCAACCCCAACGTCAGCGAGTTCCGCCGCACCTGCATCGAGCGGGGCATGGTGTCGCTTCGCGAGGACGGATTCAAGAAGGTCGCCCGCGGGCTGACGACGGTCGAAGAAGTCCTCCGCGTGACGGAGAGCACGATCTGACCGCGCGACGGCGACACGGCCGAGGCACCCCGCGCGTCGGGCGCCGAACACGCGGGGCGCGTCGGCTGTGATGTCCTGACCGTCCGCCTACACTGCGGCCATGGCACGCAACCTCTGGGCGCCGTGGCGGATCTCGTACCTGGAAGGGCTCGGCGAGCCGCCCGTTGGAGACGCGGGCTGCTTCCTGTGCGATACCGCGAAGGCGGAGCTGACGGCCGAGAGCCGGGCGAAGCACCTGCTGCTCCTGCGTGACGAGCGGGGCATGATCCTGCTCAACCGCTTCCCCTACACCAACGGCCACCTGCTGGTCGCGCCGGCCGCGCACGTAGCGGACCTCAGCGACCTCGCCGCGGCGGAGCGGCACGGCCTGATCGACCTCGCGGACGTGGCGAACCGCCTGCTCAAGGGGGCGCTCAACGCGCAGGGCGTGAATCTGGGGATGAACCTGGGCCGGTGCGCCGGCGCGGGCGTCCCGGGGCACGCCCACCTCCACGCGGTGCCCCGGTGGCACGGGGACGTGAACTTCATGGAAGTGGTCGGTGGCGTGCGGGTCATCCCCCAGGCGCTTGAGCGGAGCTACGAGCGACTGAGGGACGAGCTCGATCGGATCGGCGTCGCGTAACCAGCGGGCGGTCAGGCCGCGAGACGGTTGCGGAGGCGGACGCCGATCGTGTGGCCCCGGTCCTCGCGCGGGGCGCAGCGGACGACCGTGCCGCTGAGGTCGTAGCCCGCCTCCGCGCCGTCGGGCATCACGAAAACGCTAAGGTGGGCCCCGACCGGGATGGCTTCCCGGCTGATCACCCCGGCGCCGGTGTCGGAGACGTCGATCAGGCTCAACGGGCAGATGCGGTTGCGGCTGTCGCCCGCTTCCGTGAGGCACACGACGGCGGTGGCGGACCCGGCGACGGCCCAGCGGGTGCTGCGGCGACGGTCGCTGCCGGTGAGGGCGAGGGCGGGCGAAGCGAAGCGGGGTAACGCGAAAGAGGCCGAGCTCATGGGGAAGGCTCCTGAAGGGCAACCGCTGCCTGATAGGGCATCGGCGGAAAAACCGTCAGGGTTTACCCGGTTGAATCAAAATGCATAAAGCGAACGGCCACGTCTGTCTGGTGGGGGCTGGGCCGGGGGACCCCGGGCTGATCACCGTCGCGGGCCTCGACCGCCTCCGGCGTGCCGAGGTCGTGGTCTACGATGCGCTGGCCAACCCCGCGCTGCTCGACGAGGCGCCCGCCGCCGCGGAGCGGATCGATGCCGGCAAGCGCGCCCGGCGGCACCGGCTCACCCAGGACGAGACCAACGCGCTGCTGGTGGACCTGGCGCAGAAGGGCCGGTTCGTCGTCCGCCTCAAAGGCGGCGACCCCTACCTCTTCGGACGCGGCGCGGAGGAGGCGGCTTATCTCGGGCGGCACGGCGTGTCGGTCGAGGTCATCCCCGGCGTGACCAGCGGGATCGCGGCGCCCGCGCTGGCGGGCATCCCCGTCACCCATCGGGCGATGGCGAGCACCGTCACATTCGTCACCGGCCACGAAGACCCTACCAAAGGCGCCTCCGCCATCGATTACGCGGCTTTGGCAGGCCTCATCGCCGGCGGCGGGACCGCATGCTTCTACATGGGCGTAGGACGACTCGGATCCATCGTGCACGAACTGATCAGCCGCGGCCTCTCGGCGGAGACCCCCGCCGCCGTCGTGCAGTGGGGGACCACCCCGCGCCAGCGGCAGACCCGCGGGACGCTCGCGAGCATCGTCGCCGACGTCGAACGCGAGGGCCTGGGACCGCCCGCGATCGTCGTGGTCGGGCAGGTGGCGGGCATCGCCGAACCCGGCCTCAACGGCTTCACCGAGCGCCCGCTCTTCGGCCGCACCGTGATGATCACGCGGACGCGCCGGCAGGCGTCGGGGCTGCGCCGGCGGCTCGAGGAACTCGGGGCCGAAGTCCTCGAGGCGCCGACGATCGAACTCGTGCCGCCCGCGAGTTGGGAAGAGGTCGACGCCGCGCTGCTGCGGGTGCGGGAGTTCGACTGGATCGTGCTCACGAGCGAGAACGGCGTCGACGCCCTGGCCGACCGCCTCGACGCGCTCGGGCTCGACGGGCGGCACCTGGGAGCGACGCGGCTGGCGGCGGTCGGCGACGCCACGGCCGAGGCGCTGTCGAGGCGGCTGGCACTCAAGGCGGACTTCGTCCCCAGCGAGTTCGTCGGCGAGTCGCTGGCGCGGGAGCTGATCGCGCAGCACGGCGCCCGGGGGAGGCGGTTCCTCCTGCTGCGGGCCGACATCGCGCGGCCGGCGCTGCCGGAGGCACTGATCAAAGCGGGCGGGGAGGTCACGGAGGTGACGGCGTACCAGACGCGGGTGGCGGAGGCGCTGCCCGGGTCGATGCTTGAGGCGCTGCGGGGCCGGCGCGTCGGCTGGGTCACGTTCACCAGCGCCAGCACCGTGCGGAACCTCCTCCAGATGCTCGGGCCGGAGCGGGAACTGCTCGGGTCGGTGCGGCTGGCGTCGATCGGGCCGGTGACGTCGGCGGCGCTGCGCAACGCGGGGCTCGAGCCCACCGTCGAGGCAGCGACCGCGGGAGTGGATAATCTCGTCGCGGCGATCGTCGCCGCGGGATGAGTCGCGCCGTTGGTTGCTCCGATTTTGCGGCGTGGTTACGCTATCAGGCCGCTCGCGGAGGGTCATCCTCCGGGGCTTCAACCCTGAAGGAGAGATGCGCATGCTCCAGGCCTACGAAGAGCTCAAGAACCTGATCAACTCGATCGACGACGACATCCGCAAGGCCGCCGGCGGCAACAAGGCCGCCGGGACCCGCGTCCGCAAGCAGATGCAGGACATCAA
Source organism: uncultured Phycisphaeraceae bacterium (assembly GCA_964555075.1). Classification (GTDB taxonomy): domain Bacteria; phylum Planctomycetota; class Phycisphaerae; order Phycisphaerales; family Phycisphaeraceae; genus CAZKRE01. The sequence goes on along the minus strand of CAZKRE010000063.1, from coordinate 3,128 downwards.
GAACAAGGCCCAGGACCTCCGCAAGAAGGTGCTCGAGGACCGCGAGGAGGGGCAGGACTGAACCGCATGTGCGGTGGGCGATGGGGCGACGCGCGCCGCCCACACGTGCCTTGACATCGCACATCGAACACCCCACATCGGACGTCTTCCATCGCATGGCTCCTCCGCTCCTTTTCGATATCTCGCAGATCGACCTCAACCGCGTCGTGCTCGGCGTGGATGAGATCGAACGCGTCAACCCGCACCGCGGGGCGATGCGGCTCATCGACGGCGTCGTCTACGACCGCCTCGGGCCCGAGCCGTCGCGCCTCATCGCCTTCAAGGACGTCCGCGACGACGAGTTCTGGGTTCCCGGCCACATCCCGGGCCGCCCGATCTTCCCCGGCGTCCTCATGATCGAGGCGGCGGCGCAGTGCGCCAGCTTCGTCTGCCTCCGAAAACTGGGCGACCAGGCGTTCATGGGCTTCGCGGGGGTCGATGGCGTGAAGTTCCGCGGCATGGTCAAGCCGGGGGACCGGCTCTACATGCTGATCCAGGAAACCGAGTTCCGACGGAGGCGGTGCGTCTGCGACGCGCAGGGGTACGTCGGGAACAACCTCGTCTTCGAGGCCTGCATCACCGGCATGCCCATGTAGCGGATCGGGACCCCATCGCCGCTCGCGCGGCCCGCCCGGAGCCAGCCATGTCCAACGGCAAGATGCACATCGCGCTCCTCGGCTCGAAGTTCATGGGCCGGACGCACTCCAACGCCTACGCCCAGGTCACGCGGTACTTCAAGCTCCCCGTCGAGCCCGTGATGCACACGATCGCCGCCCGCGATGAGGCGGACCTCCGGGCCTTCGCGCCGCGGTGGGGCTGGAAGCACCACTCAACCGACTGGCGGTCGGTCTGCCGCAACGACGAGATCGGCCTCGTCGATATCGGGACCCCGAATCACCTCCACCACGAGCAGGCGCTGGCGGCCCTCGAGGCGGGCAAGCACGTCGCGTGCGAGAAGCCGCTGGCCAACACGCTCGACGCCGCCCGCGAGATGTTGCAGGCCGCGAAGAAGGCGAAGAAGAGCAAGACCTTCGTCTGGTACAACTACCGCCGCGTCCCCGCCGTTGCACTGGCCCACCAGATGGTGAAGTCCGGCGCGCTGGGGCGGATCTACCACGTCCGCGGGTTCTACCTCCAGGACTGGGGCGGGCCGGACACCCCGCTGATGTGGCGGTTCCGCGGCGACGCCGCCGGCTCCGGGGCGCTGGGCGACCTCTGCGCCCACTCCATCGACATGGCCCGCTTCGTCACCGGCGAGGAGATCACCGAGGTCACCGGCGCCGTCCTCGAGACGTTCATCAAGGAACGCAAGGTGCTCGAGAAGGGGGCCGGGAGCGAGATCTCCGGCCGCGGCGCCGCGACCGCCGGCAAGATGGGCCGGAGCACCGTCGACGACGCGTCGCTCTTCCTCTGCCGGTTCAAGGGCGGCGCCGTCGGCCAGTTCGAGGGCACCCGCCTCTCCACCGGCGACAAGAACCAGCACGGGATCGAGGTCCACGGCGAGAAGGGGGCGATCCGCTTCAACTTCACGCGGATGCAGGAACTGCAGTGGTACGACGCCTCGCTCGATGAGAAGCGGCAGGGCTGGTCGACCATCATCTGCAGCAACGGCAACGCCGGGCACCCCTACGCCGCGCACTACTGGCCCGCCGCCCACCCGATCGGGTACGAACACACCTTCATCAACCAGGCGGCGGACATGCTGCGGGTCCTCGGCGGCGAGGCGCCGGAAGTGCCGCTGCCCGACTTCGCCGATGCGTACGAGACGCAGCGCGTCCTCGCGGCGGTGACGACGAGCGCCAGGGAACGCTCCCCGATCCGGCTGAGCGAGATCAAGTAGGTTTGTCAGCGCCGCGCACGACGCGGCACGAGGAGATCACCATGCCTGTTCGATACGGATTCATCGGCGCCGGCGCGATCGCGCAGCGCCGCCACCTGCCCGAGGCCGCCAACAACCCCCAGTCGCAGGTCGTCGCGGTGGCCGATCCCGCGAAGGGGCGGGCCGAGGAGATCGCCGGCCACTACGGAGCCGCCGCCTACACCGACCACCGCAAGATGCTCGCGAGCGAGCAACTCGACGCGGTCGTCGTCGCCACGCCCAACGCGCTGCACGCGCCGATCAGCCTCGACGCATTCAAGGCGGGCCTCCACGTGCTGTGCGAGAAGCCGATGGCGACGACCCGCGCCGACGGGAAGAAGATGATCCAGGCCGCCAAGGCCGCGGGCAAGTTCCTGATGATCGGCATGAACCAGCGGCTCATGCCCCCGCACGTCAAGGCGAAGGAGGTCCTCGACTCCGGCCGGCTCGGGCGGGTCCTCTCCTTCGAGACCTCGTTCAAGCATGGCGGGCCCGACGGCTGGTCGGTCGACGGCGCGAAGTCCTGGTTCTTCCAGAAGGACCTCGCCGTCATGGGCGTCTGCGGCGACCTGGGCGTCCACAAGGCCGACCTCATGCGGTTCCTGCTCGGCGAGGAGATCGTCCGCGTCGGCGGCGCCATCCGCACCCTCGACAAGAAACTGCCCGGCGGCAAGCCCATCCCCCTCGACGACAACGCGTACGTCGTCCTCGAGACCCGCTCCGGCATCATCGGCACCATGAACATCGCCTGGACCAACTACGGCAACCTCGAAGACAACGGCACCACCCTCTACTGCGAGAAGGGTGTCATGCGGATCGGGATCGACCGCGAGTACGGCGTCATGGTCGACCTCCGCAACGGCCAGCGCGAACGCTACGCCGTCGGCGCCGTCGCGACCAACGCCCGGCAGGTGGCGTCGGGCATCATCGACTCGTTCACCGATTCGATCCTCAAGCGGCGCAAGCCCGAGATCGACGGCGACGAGGGTTACGCCGCCATGAGCATCATCATTACCGCCATGGAATCCTCCAAGCAGGGCAAGTTCCTGCCCGTGAAGTAGTTGCGGCCGCACGCGGCGGGCGCCCGGGCCGTTTGACAACGCCCGCGCCATCCGTAAAATGCCGGCTCGCTCGCACAGCAAGCGACCCCTCGGGGGTGTAGCTCAATTGGTTAGAGCATCGGACTGTCGATCCGAAGGTTGCGGGTTCGAGCCCCGTCACCCTCGCTTGC
>CAZKRE010000062.1:0-17489 GCA_964555075.1 uncultured Phycisphaeraceae bacterium | reverse complement strand
TACGGGCCCATCGGGTCGTAAACGAGCGCCCCCTTGGCGGGGCTGGCGCCGTGCTCGTCGAAGACGAGCAGCTCGTTCGGCTGGCCGACGTTGAGCCACGGCTCGGGCAGGTAGTACCGCTGCTGGGGCGGGACGGGCTTCCTGTCGCGGGTGGCGACGAAGTACCGGCCGACGTTGTGGCCGTTGAGGTAGATCTGCCCCTTGGTCATGCCGCGCGGCTCGAACCACAGCGGCACGTCCGCCCGGCTCACGGTGAACCGCCCGCGGAACCAGCACGGCACGGCCGGCAGCGCCCGGGGGAGCTTCGCGAAGCGGTCCGCATCGGGGAGGGACCAGGGCTGGAAGGCCCACCGGCCGTCGCTCGCGATGCCCGTCGCCTGGTACGCCTTGATCTGCCGGGCCGGGTCGGCGCTTCCCTCCGGGGCCGGGGGGAGGAGCGAGAGCTTGAGTTCGTTCTTGCCCGACAGGAAGCCGCCTTCGCCCGGCCGCAGCACCCACCGCTGCGGATGGGCGGCGCGGTCGCCGGCGTAGTAGGCGAACGGCTCGCCGTTGATCAGCAGCGTCGCGGCGAAGTCGCCGCTGAGTTCGAGGATCACCGGCAGCCGCTTGTCCCCCCGCAGCGGCCAGATGTAGGACCGGGACACGGGCTGCTCGCCCCGGCGGCGGTGATCCACGAGCCCGGCGAGTGCGAAGGGGTCGGCGGCCCGTTCCTCCACGACCTTCGCCTTCGGGAGCTTCATCGCCTTGACGGTGTACAGGTGGCCGCAGAGCCCGCGGGCCTCGCCCAGCCGCTGGCCGGAGCTGAATCGGCCGAGGTTGTCGGCGAGGATGACGGCCTCGTTGCCGAGGCGCAGGTCGGCCGGTTCGGGGGTGGCGCCGGGCGCGTGGCCGAGGATGCCCCGCAGCCGGCCGCCGGCGTAGACGTGCAGCCGGTCGGCGGCCTCGGGGGCGAGGACCTTGCCGGCCTTGGGCGCGCCGAGCGAGCGGAGCCGGTACCAGCCGTAGCCGTAGTCGGCATCGAGCCGTTCGAGGCAGTCGGGGCCGGGGATGTCGCGGAAGCCCTCGTCGCTGCCGTCGAGGATGGCGTCGAGGTCGGCCCGTTCCCAGCCGGAGATCCGGGGCGGCGCGGGCTTGCGCCCGGGGGCGGGGGCGGGGGCGGCGGCAGGGGCTGGGGCGGCGCGGCGGCGGGCCGGCTTGCCATCGACGCCGATGATCAGCAGCTCGCCGCGCCCGGCGGGCCGGGGCTCGCCGGCGTCGTCGAGGCCGCAACTGTTGAGCGCGAGGCCGCCGGCGAAGAGGTCCGCGTGGTCCACCTGCTCGTGGCTCAGGACGACGACGGTGAGGTCGTCGTGCGGCTCGATGACCGGCTGCGCCTGCCCGGCGGGGGGCACCTGCACGTGGAACTCGCCGCCGTCGAGGCTGACGACGCCCTCGCTGCCGGCGGGTCCGAAGAGGACGAGCATCCGCCGGCCGACGAACGCGAACGGGCGGAGGTTGGTGTAGTCGAGGGTGGCGACGCCGCCGAGGTTGGTGTTGAGCAGCAGCCAGGCGGCGCGGTCGCGGCCGAGGTCGACGGGGATCGACAGGCCGTTGGGCAGGAGGACCCGCGTGGGCGCGGCGGGGGCGTCGTCGCTGCGGAGGATGAAGACGACGTCGCCCTGCTCGCCGGCGCTGTGGATCACGCTGGGGGCGTGATCGCTCTCGTCGGGGACGATCGCGGCGTGGCTGGTGGGCGAGAGGTTGGCGAACACGCCGCCGAACTGGCTGGCGAAGGTGCAGATCCGCTTGGTGAGCGCGTACTTGGGCCCGCGGCCGCCGGCTTCGAGCAGGGGCGCGTCGCAGCCGTGGCTCGTGGTCGTGTAGCCGCCGGGGTCGCCCCCCGTCCGCCCGCCCCAGAAGGCGAAGTTCGTCCCGCCGTGGAACAGGTGGAGGTTGGGCATCGCGCCGGTGGCGAGGATGCCCGCGAGGCGGTAGAGGTGGTGCTGGGGGTCGACCCGGGCGTGCTCCCGACCCCAGTCGTCGGACGGCCCGGGCCGGTACCCGGTGACGAGCCGCGGGGCGTCGGGCTGGACCACCGCCAGTTGCCGCATGTCGGCCGGGAGGTTCTCGACGCCGTTCCAGGTGTTGAACGTGCCCTCGACCGGTTGCCAGAGGTTGTTGCAGTTGCTCAGCGGGACGGTGCAGCCGTTTTCGCGGAGGTAGCGGACGAGCTCGCCGAGGTACTTCTCCGCCTCCTCGGGGTTGTGGGAGAACCACTCGTTCTCGGCCTGCATGAGGAGGATCGGCCCGCCCCCCTGCCCCTGGTAGCCGCACGCGGCCTGCCCGGGGTGGTTGCCGTGGTTCGCCCGCTCGCCCAGGACGCTGGGCTGCGACGAGACCTGCAGGTCGCGGACCTGTTCCATGACGGCGGCGAAGTAGCGGGAGCAGGCCTCGAGGAACGCGGGGTGCGACTGCCGCAGCCGGATGTCGGGGACCCGGTGCAGCCAGGTCGGCAGGCCGCCGAAGTCCCACTCGGCGGAGACGTACGGCCCGGGGCGCAGGATGCACCACATGCCTTCCTCGGCCACGGTCTGTACGAAGCGGCGGAGGTCGAGGTCGCCCCGGAAGTTGAACTGCCCCGGGCGGGGCTCGTGGGCGTTCCAGAAGCAGTAGGTCTCGATGCAGTTCAGGCCGGCTTCGCGCGCCGCGCGGATGCGGGCCCGCCAGAGCTGGTGCGGCGTGCGGGTGTAGTGGATCGCCCCCGAAACCAGCCACACGCGGCGACCATCGACGAGGAAGCTCTGACCATCAAAACCAACGGTGGACATCCGCGCTCCGGTTTCCGAGATGGGGGTAAAAATCCTGACCAGGCTCGCGCCTGGCTCAACATAAGCCCCCGCCACGAGGTCCGCAATCCCGCCCCCGGGTAACCACTGATTGGGTTAGAGCCCGCCTGCCCCGCCGCCGCCGCCCGATCCCACGCTCCCGGCGCCGCCGCCGGTGTCGCTCCCGGCGTTGCCGGACCCGGGCTGCCCCGCGTCCCCCTGCCCGCGGAGGAGGCCGCCTCGCTGCGGGGCGGACGACGCGGCCGCCGACCCGCCCCGGGCCGGGCTCGCGGCCCGGCCCGACGGCTGCTGCCGAACCACCGCCACCGGGAGCATCAGCACGTCGCCAGCGAACCGGATCGGTTCCCAGAAGGTCTCCGCCCACCGCGATCCCTCGTAGGCGGGAGCGAGGGCCAGGTCGACCCGCTCCTCCGGCGTCAACCGCGACAGGTCCATCGCGGCGAGCGTCGGGTCCGACCGCCCGCCCAGGTAGGCGGGCGGGTGCCGCACCGTCCCGTCGGCCGGGTGGACGACGAGCGTCGGCCAGTTCGACCGGTCGAACCCGATCACCGACGGCTCCACGGCATCGCCCGACACGGGCGCTTCGACGGCGGGCGTCGGCTCATCGGCGGCCGCTGCGGCCCCGGCCGGGTCGGACGCGATGGCGCCCTGCTGCCGCGACGCGCAGCCGGCCGAAAGCAGGAGGCCGAGGAAGAGGATCAGGGCGTGGCGCATGGTGGACTCCGTGGATCAGGCTGAGGGAGTTTAGCAGCGTCGACGCGGCCGATGCGGCTGTTGTGACGCCGGAGAGGCACCGTTACACTTCGCGGTTTCCCGCATCGCGGGCCCGCGACGCGCGGGCCCGGGGGCGACCGCCACGAGGTCCACCGTGCAAGAAGCCATCGCCAAAGCCGCGGCGCTCGTCGAGGCGCACCGCTACATCCGCACCTTCGAGGGCAAGGTGGTCGTCGTGAAGATCGGCGGGTCGATCATGGACGACCCGGTGACGCTCGCGAGCCTCGTGTCCGACGTCTGCTTCATGGATGCGGTGGGCATGCGCCCGATCCTCGTCCACGGCGGGGGCAAGGGGATCACCGAGGCGATGAGGCAGGCGGGGCTCGAGGCCCAGTTCGTGCAGGGCCGGCGGTACACCGACGACCGCACCCTCGCGATCGCCGAGCACGTGCTGATCAAGGACATCAACGAGAAGATCGTCGACCGGATGTGGGAGCTCGAGCACAAGGCGATGGGCCTGCACACGCTCGCGAGCTGCGCGGTGTTCGGGAAGCGGATGTTCCTCGAAGGCGACGGCCGGCGGATCGACATCGGGCTCGTGGGCGAGGTCGACTGGGTCAACAAGGACCTGCTCGAGGCGCTCGTGGAGGCGGAGTACATCCCGGTGATCGCGCCGATCGCCCGGGACGCCGCGGGCGGCAAGCTGAACATCAACGCCGACAGCGTCGCGGGGATGGTCGCCGCCGCCGTCAAGGCGGAGAAGCTCGTGCTCGTCTCCGATACGCACGGCATCCGCCGCAGCGACCGCCCCGATGACCTCGCCAGCCACCTGACCCGCGGTGAGATCGAGGGACTCATCGAATCGGGCGTCATCAGCGCCGGCATGCTGCCCAAGGTCGAGGCCGCCTTCACCGCGCTCGAAGGGGGGGTCAACAAGGTGCAGATCATCGACGGCCGCATCCCCCACTCCGTCCTCGCCGAAATCTACACCGACGCCGGGATCGGGACCGAGATCGTGCTCTAAGAGAACGGGGGCTCCGGGACGGTCGGCGCGACGCCGCGAGGCGGTCCGCCCTTCCGCGTTTCCGAGCCCCGCCACTCCTTCCACCGGGCCTTATGAAACACTTCCTCACCATCGCCGACTGCGACAGCGAGCAGGTCCGACACGTCCTCGACGTGGGGCTCGAACTCCGCGGGCAGCGGCAGCGGGGCGAGCGGAACGAGCCGATCCTCGCAGGCCAGACCCTCGCGATGATCTTCGAGAAGCCGAGCCTCCGCACGCGCGTGAGCTTCGAGCAGGCGATGAACGAGCTCGGGGGGCACGCGATCGTGCTCGGGAAAGACGAGATCGGCCTGGGGAAGCGCGAAAGCGTCGCCGACGTCACCCGCGTCCTGGCGGGCATGGTGCACGGCATCGCGGCGCGCGTCTTCGAGCACGAGAAGCTCACGGAGATGGCGGCGCACAGCGACGTGCCCGTCATCAACATGCTCAGCGACTTCTCCCACCCCTGCCAGGCCCTCGCCGACGCCATGACGATCATGGATGAGTTCGGGCCGGACCTGACGGGCCGGACGCTCGCCTTCATTGGCGACGGCAACAACGTCACCCGCAGCCTCGCGATCATCTGCGGCAAGCTGGGCATGAACTTCATCCTCGCGGCGCCCCCGGCCTTCTCCCTCGAACGCGCGTTCGCCGAGCGGGTCATGCGCGACGCGCCCGCGATGGACCTGCAACTCATCGACGACCCCGCCCGCGCCGTCCGCGACGCCGACGTCATCGTCACCGACACGTTCGTGTCGATGGGGCAGGAGGGGGAGAAGGAAAGCCGCCTCCGCGCGTTCGCGAGGTACCAGATCAACGAGGAGCTCATCGCCCGGGCGCCGGGCCACGCGATCGTCCTGCACTGCCTGCCCGCCTACCGCGGCATCGAGATCACGGACGCCGTGATGGACGGGCCGCGGAGCCGCGTGTTCGCCGAGGCGCACAACCGCCTGCACGCGCAGAAGGGCCTGCTCGCGGTGCTCCTGGGCGGCAGATAGGCAGCGCTACGCGGCAGCGCCCGCGCCGAGCCGGCCCGCCGCCGCCCGCTGCTCGCGCCACATCCCGAACCGCTTCGCGCCGTAGAAGAGGATCGGGTAGATCAGGAGCTCGAGCAGGAAGCTCGACGCCAGCCCGCCGATGACCGGCGCCGCGAGCCGACGCATCGTGTCCGCCCCCGCGCCCTCGGCCCACATCAGCGGCATCAGGCCGATGAAGTCGGTCACCACCGTCATCGTCTTCGGGCGGATCCGCTTCACCGCCCCGTCGTGCACGGCCCACCAGAGATCGTCGGCGTTGCGCATCCGCCCCTCCGCCTTGTACCGGTCGTGGCTCTGGTCGAGGTAGAGCAGCATCACCAGCCCCGTTTCGGCGTCCAGCCCCAGCAACGCGATCATCCCGATCCACACCGCCAGCGACAGGTTGTAGTCGAGCAGGTAGACGAGCCAGATCGCGCCCACCAGGCTGAACGGCACGGCCAGCATCACGATGCCCACCCGCAGCCAGCTCCGCGTCGCGAGGTAAAGCAGCAGCACGATGACGACGAGCGTCACCGGGACCACGACGAGCAGCCGCGCGCGGGCCTCCGCCATGTTCTCGAACTGACCCGACCACACGATCGAGTAGCCCGGCGGCAGCTCGATCGCGCCGTCGACCACGCGCCGCGCCCGCTCCACGTACGTCCCGACGTCGATCCCCGCGAGGTCGACATACACCCAGCTCGTCAGCCGGGCGTTCTCGCTCTTGATCATCGGCGGGCCGGTCGTCGTGCGGATCGTCGCGAGCTGCGCGAGCGGGACCTGCGCGCCCCCGGGCGTCATCACCAGCACCTGCTCGAGGGCCGGCACGTTGTCGCGCAGCTCCGCCGGGTAGCGCAGGTTCACCGGGTACCGCTCGAGCCCCTCGATCGCGTAGGTGACGTTCATCCCGCCGATCGCGGTGCTCACCACGTCCTGCACCTCCGCCATCGACAGCCCGTACCGGGCGATCGCCTGCCGGTCGACCTCGATGTCGAGATAGCTGCCGCCGGTCCCTTTCTCGGCGAATGCGCTGGTCGTGAATGCCGCCGTGCTGTCCGCGGTCCGCAGGTGCTGCGCGATGTCGTCGGCGATCCGGGTGAGCGTATCGAGGTCGGGGCCGAGCACCTTGACGCCCACCGGCGTGCGGATGCCCGTCGCGAGCATGTCGATGCGCGTGCGGATCGGCATCGTCCACGAGTTCGCCAGCCCCGGGATCTGCAGCACCTCGTTCATCCCGCGGAAGCGCCGGCCGTCGGCAAGCTCGTAGCCGTACACCAGCTCGTCCGTCGTGATCGGCCGGGCGGTGGGCCACCACCGCCGCAGCGGCGCGTTCAGCCAGCCGGGCCAGCCGCTGTAGAACCGCTCCACCGGCACGTGACGCCACCGCGCCTTGTCGCGGTGGAGCACCACCACCGTCTCGATCATGTTCATCGGCGCCGGGTCGGTCGCGGTGTCCGCGCGGCCGACCTTGCCGTAGACGCTCGCGACCTCGGGGAACGTCGCGATCAGCTTGTCCGTCTGCTGGAGCAGTTCCTTCGCCTTGGTGATCGAGAGCCCCGGCTCAACCGTCGTCGGCATGTACAGCAGGTCCCCCTCCTCCAGCGGCGGCATGAACTCGCTGCCCAGTTGCGACAGCGGGTACAGCGTCGCCGCGACGATGAGCCCGCCCGCCACCAGCGTGAGCACCTTGAACCGCATCACGATCGCGAACGCCGGGTCGTACACCTTCTGCAGCAAGAGGCTGATCGGGTTGCGGCTCTCGGGGAGGACCCGCTGCGGCAGGAGCACGATCGCGCTCAGCACCACCCACCCGCCGACGATCCACCACCGCCATTCATCGAGTCGCGGCAGCGGCGCCAGCGACGCGACGCCCGCCGGGATGCCGATGATCAGCGCGTACGACGCCCACCGCTTCCACCGCGCGGCCGACTTCGGCAACACCCGCTCGGTGATCAGGTACACCATCATCACCGGGATGATCGTCACCGCCAGCACCGCCCCCGCCGCCATCGCGAACGACTTCGTGTACGCGAGCGGCTTGAACATCCGCCCCGACTCCCCGCCGAGCGCAAACACCGGCAGGAAGCTCACCGTGATGATCAGCAGGCTGAAGAACAGGCTCGGGCCGACCTCGACGGCGGCGTCCGTGACCAGCCGCGCCCGCGACCGCGGCGGCAGGCCGCGCGCCACCCGCCTCTCCTCCTGCTCGAAGTGCTTGTGCGCGTTTTCCACCATGATGATCGAGCTGTCGACCATCACCCCGATCGCCAGCGCGATCCCGCCCAGGGCCATGATGTTGGCGTTGATCCCACTCAGGTGCATGATCAGCAGGCTCGCCAGCACCCCCGTCGGCACGACGAACGCCGCCACCAGCGCGCTGCGCGCGTGCAGCAGGAACACAAGGATCACCAGCGAGACGATGAGGATCTCCTCCGCCAAGGCGCCGCCGACCGTTTCCATCGCCCGGTCGATCAGGTCGCTGCGGTCGTAGCCCACCCGCACCGCGACGCCCGGCGGGAGCGTCCGCTCCAGTTCCGCGAGCTTCGCCTTCACGCCGTCGATCGTGTCCCGCGCGTTCTCGCCGAAACGCATGACCACGATCCCCCCCGCCGTCTCGCCCCGGCCGCCCCACTCCAGCACCCCCCGCCGCATCTCCGGCCCCAGCCGCACGTCCGCCACGTCCCGCAGGTAGATCGGCGACCCCTGCGCCGTCGCCGCCAGCGCCACCAGCCGCAGGTCCGCCAGCACCGCCTCGGTCCGATCCTCCCCCGCCGCCGCGGCCGACCCCAGGTATCCCCGCCCGCGGACCATGTACTCCGTCTCGCTCATCTCGAGCACGCTGCCGCCGACCTCCCGGTTCGCCCCCTCCAGCGCCGCCCGCACCCGCTCGAGCGACAGCCCGTACGCCAGCAGCTTCACCGGGTCCACCACGACCTGGTACTGCTTCACGAACCCGCCCACGCTCGCGACCTCGCTCACCCCCGGCAGCGGGACCAGTTCGTACCGCAGGTACCAGTCCTGGATGCTCCGCAGCTCCGCGAGATCGACCTCGGGCGCGACCAGCGGCTCCCCATCGAGCGGGCACGCCGTCAGCCCCCCCGCCGCCTGGAGCGGCCGCAGCGCGGCGCGTGCCCCCTCCGGCGCGTCCGCGAGGCGGTCGTAGGTCCGCCCCGCCATGTCGGCGTACACCGTCCGCGTGTCCTCGAACACCCGGTGATGCACCAGCCGCTCGCGCGCTTCCCCTCCGGGCGCCTCGTCCGGCGAGGCGTACCACCGGTCCGCGGTCTCGTCATGCCACACGCCCTGCGGGTGCTCCGGGCAGTACCCGCCGGTCACCAGCGCGTACTGGTAGATCCATCCCACCCCCGTCGCGTCCGGCCCGAGCTCCGGCGTCACCCCCTCGGGCAGCCGTCCCGCCACCGCGCTGAGCTGCTCGAGCACCCGGCTGCGCGCCCAGTAGATGTCCGTCCCATCGTCAAAGATGACGTAGACGAAGCTCGTCCCGAACATCGAATAGCCACGGACCACGTCCGCGCCCGGCACGGCGAGCATCGACGTCGTCAGCGGGTACGTCACCTGCTGCTCGACGATCTGCGGCGCCTGCCCCGGGTACTCCGCCCGCACGATCACCTGCACGTCCGACAGGTCGGGGATCGCGTCGACGGTGATGTTCATCGCCGCCCACACCCCGCCCAGCGCGAGAAACACCGTGAGGATCACGACGATCAGCCGGTTCCCGACGCACCATTCGATGAGCTTGCCAATCATGTCAACCCTCGAGCCCCGGCCGGAGCCACCGCGCCGCGAAGCCGATCTTGATCAATGCCGATGCGCCGCTTCCGCCGCGTCGAGCTTCTCCAGGTACACCCCCGGGTTCGCGTGGAACCTCGGCGGGCACGCGGCGCAGCAGAACCGCACCGTCCGCCCCTCGTGCTCGATTTCCACCGGGTCGCCCATCGCACCCAGCGCAAGCCCCGTCACCACGCACGTCGACAGCGGATACCCGTCCGCCATCGGCTCCGGCTCCGCGTCCGCCGCCGCCGGGGCCGCCGCCGACTGCTCGCTCGCCGCTTCCCCGGCGATCATCTGCGCCAGCGCGATCCGCATCTTGCTCTCGCTGTCCAGCAGGAACTGCCCGCTCGTCACCACCCGCTCCCCCGGGTCGAGGCCCTCCAGCACCTCGAGTTGCCCCGCCTGGGTCTCCACCCCGGTCCGGATCGTCCGCGGCTCGAACCTGCCTTCACCCAGGCTGACGAACGCCACCTCCCGCTCACCCGTCCGCAGCACCGCCTCCCGCGGCACGAGCGTCGCCCGCGTGTCCAGCACGCTCTCGAGCTCCACGTTCGCGAACATCCCCGGCTTCAACCGCCCCTCCGCGTTCGGGAACTCCAGCCGCACGCGGATCTGCCGCGACGCCGCGTCCAGGTACGGGTACACGTACGCGACCGTCCCCTCGAACGCCCGCCCCGGGAGGAACGGCAGCGTCATCCTCGCCGCCTGCCCCGCTTCCACGTGAGGCGCCTGGTGCTCGAACAGCGTCACGTTCACCCACACCCGCGACAGGTCCGCCACGCGGTACACCGGCATCCCCGCGTCCACCCGCTCCCCCTCGTTCACCACCTTCTCCACGACCACGCCGCTGTGCGGGCTGTGGATCGTCATCGTCCGCGTCGGCTCGCCGCTCGCCTCCAGCGCCGCGATCTGCTCGTCCGTCACGTCGAAGTAGCGCAGCCGCGTCCGCGCCGAGGCGACCATCTGCGGCGCCGTCTCCCGCCGCCGGTACGCGAGCAGGTATTCCTCCTGCGCCGCGTACAGCTCGGGCGAGTAGATCACAAACAGCGGCTGGCCCATCGAAACCGTCGCCCCCTCCGAGTCCACCAGCAGGTCCTCGATCCAGCCGCTCACCTTCGTGTTGCACACCCGCAGCCCCGTCTCGTCGTAGCCGATCGTGCCGACGGTCCGCGTCACCTTCGCGAGCGGGCCCTCCACGACCGTCGCCACCCGCACGCCGATGTTCTGCACAACGATCGGATCGATCGCCAGTTCGCCCGCGAGCTTCGCCGGGTCGAGCGGCGTGAGGTCCATGTGGCAGATCGGACACAGCCCGGCCGTCGGGAGGATGACCCACGGGTGCATCCCGCAGGTGTAGTACCCGCCGTCGCCGCCCGCGTCGCCGTGGTCGTGGCCGTCGTGCCCGCCCGCCGTCCACTGCGAGAGCTGCTCCGCGCCGCGCATCAGCCGCTCGCCGAAGAACGCGCCCATCAGCCCGCCGATCACCAGCAGCGCCACGACCCCGACCGCGATCGGCGCCAGCACGCCCAGCCGCGGGCCTCGCGGCGCCGCGACGCTCGCCGGCGGCGCCGTCGCAGTGACCTCTTCCCGATGCGTCCCTTCATTCATGTCGCACCTCCGCCGCGCTCCGCGGCTCGTCGCCCGCCAGTTCCGCGAGCGCCGCGAGCTTCCGCCCCAGCTCCGCGTGCGCCTGGTGGAACATCTGCTCGTACTCCAGCACCCGCCGCGTCGCGTCGATCACCGCCGCGAACGCCCCCCGGCCTCCCCGGTACCCGGACAGCGCCGCCTCCCGCGCCTGCCGCGCCTGCGGCAGCAGCGTCTCCCCGAACAGCCGCACCATCCGGTCCTGCGTCTGCGCCTCGGCAACCGCCGCCTGCACCTCCGCCGCCACGCGGTTGCTCTCGCTCCGCAGGTCCGCCAGCCTTGCGAGCAGTTCGCTGCGGGCCTCCTTCTCCCGCGCGTCGTACTTGCCCTTCCAGATCGGCAGCGTGATCCCGAACGTCACCCACCATTCGTCGTCGCCGCTCGTCGCGGGCATCGCCCCCATCGCCTCCTCCGGGTCGACGACGTTGTACTGCACGCCCACGCTGAAATCCGGCCAGCGCGACAGCTTCGCCTCCCGCAGCGACCGGTGCCCCGCGTCGATCCGCCTCCGCAGCGTCACGAGCTCGGGGTTGTGCCGCGCCGCGCGGGCGAGGAGGGACGCGAGTTCCGCCCGCGTCTCCGCCGGCTCCCGCGCCGCGGGCATCGGCAGCTCCGCGCCCAGCGGCCGATCGATCGTCGCGTTGAGCGCCCCCGCCGCCGCCCCCAGCCGGTCCTCGAGGGTCAGGACCTCGTTCTCCCACACGCTTGCCTCCATGCTCGCGGCGAGCACGTTCTCCTGCGCGCCGCCGCCCGTGCGGTACGCCGCGTCCGCCGCGTCGTGCGCCTGCCGCAGGAGGTCCACCCCGGCCCGCGTCACCTCGAGCGACCGCGCCGCGTTGTAGTAACGCCAGTACGCCTCCCGCGCCTCGCGCGCCACCCGCAGCCGCACCGCCCGCAGCTGCGACCGCGCCACCTCGACCTCCGCCTCCGCCGAACGCCCCATCGCCGTCAGCTTGCCGGGAAACGGGAACGCCTGCGTCACGCCCGCCATCAGCATCGGCATCCCGTCGAGCGTCGGGCTCATCTCCCCGACCGGGCTCACCATGAGCTGCGGATCGCTCAGGCTCCGCGCCTGCTTCACCCGTGCCTCCGCCGACACGATCCGCTGCGTCGCGGCCTCGATCGCCGGGTGTCGCTCGAGCGCCAGACCGGCGTACGCCTCCGCGTCCGCATCGGGCGACAGCACCGCCTCCGTCCACGCTCGCGCAGCCGCGCCCCCGGCGTCTGGCCCCTCGTCCGCGTCCGCCGGCGCGGCGATCGCCCGCCCCAGAGCGGGATCGGTCCACGGCTCGAACCCCTTCCCGGCCGGCGCACACGCAAACCCCGCCACCATCATGGCGACGAGTCCACACGCCCGCGTGGCGGCGCCCAATACGGTTGCTGCTTCTCGCATCAGTGCCCGTGCCCATGAGAATGCGAGTGGGAATGAGGCCGCGTACCGCCATCGCCTTCGCCATCGCCGTGGCCGGAGCCATCTTGGTGGTCCTGACCCGCCCTCGCCTTCCCCTCGCCCCCGATGCCCCGTGCGGCATCGATCGACGACAGGATCGACGGCGCCTTCGCCCGCATCGTGTCCTCGCACGCGGCACAGCACAGCCGCACCAGCCGCCCCGCCACCACGACGTCGTAGGGCTCACCCATCGCGCCCAGTTCCATCCTGCTGACCGGGCACGACGCGAGCGGGTAATCGGCCTTCTGCTTCTCGATCGCCGCCGCGTCGAGCTTCGCGAACACCGCCGCCGGGTCTGCCTCCACGTCCCCCCGGCACCCCTCGCAGCACAGCCGCACGAGCCGGTTGCCAATCACCACGTCTGCCGGCTCGCCCATCGCGTCCAGCGACTCCCCCGACACGACACACGTCTCGAGCGCGTAGTAAGGCCGCTGGCTCTCGACGATCCGCGCGTCGACCTTCGCGAGGTGCGTCGCCGGGTCCTCGCGAAACGCCGCCGCGTTCGCCTCCGTCGCGACGCGGACCTCGCGACCCTCGTGGTCGATCCGGATCGGCTTCTCGCCCAGCGGCTCGCCCGTCACCGCATCGGTGGTGAGCGGGTACGGGTCGCCGACGTGGCGCGGCGTCTCTGGCGTAGCGAAGGCGACAGTGGCGGCCACAAGGCACGCGGCAGAGACGGATACCATGGAACCAAATCGAAGCATGGAAGAATCTCCAGGTGGGTGGCTGGGCGACGCGTACGGCCGGCTTCGCGGCTGCGCCGCGACCGACGCCGGCACGAGCGTCGCTGACAAAAACGGATGGTGAACGCACACCGCCACGCGCGGCGCGCAGGACCGAACTCAAGCACGACGGGCGCAGCGATCGCCGCGGCCGTCAGACCGGATCGCGTCGGTGGTTCAGGTGGTAAGCAGCACGCTCAGCGAGCGCAGCGTGGGCGCGGGGGGCGGTGAGTCCCCAGAGATCCGCCCGTGGCGACGGATGATGGAAGCCCCCTCCGTAACCGATGCGGCAGCGTCACCCCAGAACGGCAGGTAGCCGCTGAACATCGCGGCCGGCGGGGCAGGTGCCGCGTCCACGCCGGCGACAATCCGTGTGTCGCCGTCGCAGACGCAATCCTCATGAACCGGCGTGGTGGGATCCGCCCCGGCCTCATCCTCCCCCTCAGCCGACCCGCCAGCGCAGCAGGCGTGCGCGGCCGCGTCGGCCCCCGGCGAAGCCGCCTCCTCCGCCGCCCATGCTCGGCAACAACAGGCCAGCGGCAACCACACCGCGAAGACCGCGACGAGCAACCGGCGGAATGACAGGGCCAGGTCAGGCATGACGAGCCGCAATCCTATCTGCTGAACCTACCCCCGAACAAGCCCGATTGTTCCCGCGCCACCACGCAACGAAACAAAAAAGCAGCCCGCGGTGCGGGACCGCGGGCTGCCGAGTGCGAAACTGTCTGCATGGGCGGACGGTCAGATCATCTCGAAGATCGACTGCGTCCGCAGCACCAGCCCGGACGAGCCGAGCAGGTGATAGCTCTGGATGTGGAACTCCCGCTTGTACTTCTGGCTGTCCAGCACGGACAGGCACGGCGTCCCGCCGTTGTCGCTCCACTCGTGGCTCAGCGAACCCGTCTCCCGCGCGAAGTCCTGCATCTCGCGGAAGGTCGCCTGGTACAGGTTGTCGGTCAGCGTCTCGGTCTGGATGGTCGTGACGTACCCGATCCGGCCCTCCGGCTCCAGTTCGTAGTCCTTCTCGCCCACGCACGGCAGCGCGTGCACCAGGCCGGTCTCCGGCAGGTGATCGCCGCCGTCGATGACGCACTCCGAGAGGAGTTGCCCGTCGAGCTGGAAACGGACGACGTGGCCGCCCGCGGTCAACCAGCTCTCGACCTCGTAGTCGCCGTGACGGTCGACGCGGCGCGCCTGGAGGTCAAAGAGCTCGGGATGGAGCGGGCGGCGGTAGACCATCAGCCGCAACACCTGAAGATTAGATGACTTATGACTTACGCTCATAGAGTTACCTCGGGGAGGAAAAGGGCCCGCGTCTGGGCGCGAGCCGGGTGGGATACCTATCAGGGCCGGATTATAGAGATCAGGGTTCTCCCGGGGAAGCTTTTCTTATCGGGATTTTTCACCCATAGCCTTGGACCGACCGGGTTTGGAGCAATCCCGATCGTGCGACCGATAAGCTCCACGGACGTTCACCCGAGACCGGAGCCGCCCGGCGTGGCCCGACTTGCCGCCATCTATCGCGCCTTGATGCAAGTGCGTAACCCCGCTGTGGATCAGGCTTTGGCAGCCGCGCTGCCCACGGCCCGGGGCGGCGCGCTGCGCGGCATCGTCCAGGCCGTCCTCGAACGCGGCGACGCCGCCGGAGAGCTGGGCCTCGTCGAGCAGTTCCACCGGCTTCCGCACGAAACCCAGACGTTAGTTACGGATCATGCCGGACAATTGTTCCGGGCGATCCGGGAAGCAGCCGGCTCCCGAAAGCACCAGTCGGCCTCCAACGCCGTCGAGCTCGTCCGCCGCTCGGGATCCACCCGGCTCGCCTACCTCATGATCGAGCAGTTACGGCACGGTAGCCCGGACCAGAAGGCCGCCGCCGCAACCTGCCTGCTCGAGCTGACCCGCCGCCCCGTCGACGGCACCGGCGCCCAGTTCCTGATGTCCGCGATCTACGAGGCCGTCGCCGCCTTCGGTCAGCACCAGCAGCCCGCGGTGCTGCTCGCAACCGCGGAACTCGTCCCCCGCGGCCTCCGGGAAGCGCCTCGCCTGCTCGGCGACTCGCTCCATCCCGCCTACAAACCCTGGCAGGCCATCCTCCGCCGGGCGGACGAACCGGCCGTCCGCCGGACGCTCCTGCTCATGCTCGCCCGCTCGGGGCTCGCCGAGGCCGCGGGCGAAGGCCTTCGCAAAGCCGTCGCCTCGACCGCCATCCACGACGTCCTGACGAGCAGCCACTACCTCGCACTCCCCTCCGTCGCCCGAGGACTGGCGGGGCTCAAGACGCCCGGCGGGCTCATGGGCGCCCCGAACATCGGGGGCGACGCCGGCCGCGGCCTCCCCGCTCTCCTCGCCGCCTGGCCCGCCGAGCGCGCCGACCGGATCACCCAGCTCGCGCGGCTGCACACCCATCCCGAAGCCCCCATCCGGATCGCCGCCCTGCGGAGCCTCCTTCGCTTCGCGACCCGCACCCCCGATGCCGCCCTCACCGAAGCCGTCGCCGCCTTCCGGCACGACCCCGACGCCGCAATCGCCCGGGCCGCGGTGACGCACCTGGTCCACACGGCGGGCAGCCAACTGTCCCGCCTGCTCGCCGACCTCGTGTCGTGCCCGCACGAATCGGTCCGCCGGATCGCGGCGCAGCGGCTCGCCCCGCGGAGCTTCAACAAGCTTTGGGAGTCGTGGCCGAAGCTCGATCCCGCCAAGCGGCTCGCCGCCGGCCGCGCCCTGATCAAGCTCGATACCCACTTCCACCGCATGCTGGGCGAGAAGCTCGCCGTTGCCGAAGGCAACCTCCGCCTGCGAGCGCTCGGGATGATCAGCGACCTGGGCCAGGGCGCCTTCTTCGAGCCCGCGCTCGTCCGACTCGCGACCTCCCCCGACGGACGCGTCGCCTCGAGCGCGGTGCGCGCCCTGGCGTCCGGCTCCAACGACGAGGGACACGCCACCCTCGAGGCATCGCTCAGCCACCCCGACCCGCGGGTCCGCGCCAACGCCGTGGAAGCGCTCGCCGCCCGGGAGCCCGCCCGGCACATCGCCCGGTTCGTCGACATGACGGCCGACGACGCCAGCCGACCCCGAGCCAACGCGATCGCCGCCCTCCTCACGCTCGACCCGGGCACCGGCGTGGAGGCCCTGCGGCAGATGCTCGCCGATCCGCGCCCGACCCACCGCGTCTCCGGCCTCTGGCTCGTGCAGACCGCCGGCGTCATCGAACTCGCCGGCCACGTCGCCGAACTCGCGGTCTCCGATCCCGACCGCGACGTCCAGCGTCGCGCCCGCGCCGCTGTCAGGCGGCTCATCCACCTCCTGACGCCGCCCGCCGCACCCGATGCCGGGGACATCCCGCAGCCGATCAACGCCCCGCAAGGATCCGAGGCCCTGGCGGCATGATCGTTCTCACTCTCGCCCAAGCCGTGCCCGCCGCGCCCCCTGAGCCCGAAGGCTTCCCCGCCGGCCACCCCTTCGCCGAGATGAGCCAGTACTGGGGCAGCAGCCAGCACGTGTCGTGGGAGTGGCTGTTCATCGGCGTCGGCGCCATCCTCGTGATGATGAGCCTGCTGAGCCTGCGGATCTGGTGGCAGACCCGCAACGAGCGGCCCGCCCCCCTGCTGGCGTTCCTCCAGGTCTGCGCCGCCATCGACCTGCCCTGGGGCGACCGCCTGTTCCTCTGGCGGATCGCCCGGCGGGAACGCCTCGCCTCGCCCCTGACCCTCCTGCTCTCCCCCGCAACCCTCCGGCACCACGGCCGGTCCTACGCCACCGGTGTCGGCCTCGCCAACCCCGCCGGCCGCCTCCGCCGCGTCGCCTCCCTCCGCAGACGCCTCTTCGGCGACGCGGAGGGACCGCCCGCCGCAGCCGAAACGCCCGCAGCCCGTGCCGCTTGAACTTTCCACGCCTTTCCGTCATACTGCCCGGCTCGATTCACCCTGAACCAAGCAAGAGAAGCATCCAGCATGGCTCACTCCCTGAGCGCCAAGAAGCGAGTCCGTCAGAACGTCAGCCGCCGTTCCCTGAACAAGTGGCGGAAGACGCAGTTCCGCACCGCCATCAAGGCGTACCGCGAGTCGATCCTCCACGGGTCGGTCGAGGACAGCGAGACGAAGCTCACGGGGCTCTACAAGCTCCTCGACCAGGTCGCCGCCGCCGGCGCGATCCACAAGAACACCGCCTCCCGCTACAAGTCCCGCCTCGCGGCACTGCTCAACAGCAAGCGTGCCCCCCAGGCCGCGGCCTGAACCGGGTCCCAATCGCACATGGACGGCTCCGTCCCCGCGACGGAGCCGTTTT
>CAZKRE010000061.1:0-17524 GCA_964555075.1 uncultured Phycisphaeraceae bacterium | reverse complement strand
GCCCCCCCGACGCCGGCCCTGAGGCCGCTCCGGGCCGAAGGGCCGGGTGACGGTTGGACACCCCCCGCCCCACGGTGGACGAGGGGTGCCGTAGAATACGTGCATGAGTGAAACCACGATCCGGTTGAGAATCGAGCCCCTCACCGAGGGTGGATTCGTCGCCACCAGCCCTGATGTGCCCGGGCTGGTGGCAGAGGGGCGCTCGGTGACCGAGGTCGTCGAGATCGCTCAGGGGCTGACTCGCCGCATCGTCGACTCGTGCCTGGAACATGGTGACCCGGTCCCCGACGCGCTGCGGCGTCTGGTAGATGAGAAACCGATCGAGCTTACCGTCCCGGTGGGGATCGGCTGATGGGTCGCCTCGGGGGCTTTTCCTACCGCGACGTCGCGCGCAGGCTCCGCCGGCTCGGCTGGAAGTTCGACCGGCCCGGCCCCGGCAGCCACGAGGTGTGGCGGCACGCCGCGACCGGCCGCAAGGTCACGCTTCCTCACCACAGCCGCGGCATCGCCGAAGGCACCTTACGCGCGATCTTGCGCGAAGCGCAGATCGACGTAGAGGCATTCCTTCAAGCCTGAGCACGTTCGCTCGTCGAGCGACGAACGAAGCCCTGCCTCACCGTGTCACCGATTCCCATCCGTCGGCCCCGCGAAGCTGTCCGTGCGGAACGGCGTCGCGGGGAGGCCTTCTTCGTTCACGAGGTTCGCGTCCGTCGGGTTGTTGGCCCAGGCGTAGCGGACCGCCACGATCGGCCCCTCGATCGCGCCGTCGGGAACCGTGACCTCGACCGCGGGGCGGCCGGCGACCTTGACGATGGTGGCGTCGGCGGAGACGAAGACGCCGTTCTCGCCCGCGGCGGTGAAACCCTTGAGCGGACCGCCGTCGCGGGTCTTGAGTTCCTGCGCGTGCTCGAACGTGAGGAGGAACTCCCGGTCGGACTTGCCCAGCTCGGCGGGGTTGTAGATCGGGCCGGAGCGGACGACGTCCCGGCCGTAGGTGTCGGCCAGGGCCCAGCGGGCGAGGCGCTCGCCGACGTCGAGCTTGTTGCGGGGGTGGATGTCCTTCGCGTCACCGATGTCGATGGCGACGGCCATCCCGGTGTTCGGCACGGTGCGGAGCGTGTGGAGCTGGGCGTCGCGGAGGTGCGCCCACGGCGTGTCCGTCGGCTCATCGGCGGGCGCCATGTGGTTCGCGAGCTGCACGAAGAGGAACGGCATCCCCGGGGCGTCCCACCGCTCGCGCCAGTCCCCGATGAGGGCGGGGAAGAGCGTGCGGTAGTGCTCCGCGCGGCCCGCGTCCGACTCCCCCTGGTACCAGATGACCCCGCGGAGGGCGTACGGCACGAGGGGGTGGATCATGCCGTTGTAGAGGACGGCCGGGCCGTTGGACGTCCTGGGGCCGACGGGCTCGGCGGGGCGCCTGGCGGAGGTGTCGCCGCGGGCCTCGTACTCCGCGACCGCCTTCTCCCACTCCGCCCGCTTCCGCGGGTAGTCCGCCAGCGCCTGGGCGAAGGATTCGAGGAACGGCGCCGTGCCCTCGATCGATTCGAGCTTCGACCGGCTGGTCCACGCGGCGATCCGCGTGCCGCCCCACGTGGCATCGATCAGCCCGACCGGGACGTCCAGTTCCCCGTGCAGCTTGCGGCCGAAGTAGTAGGCGACCGCGGAGAAGTCCTGGACCGTCTCGGGTGAACAAACTTCCCACGCCCCGGGCGCGTCGTCCGCGGGCTCCTGCGCGACGTTGCGGGGGACGGTGAAGAGCCGGATCCGCGGGTGGTCGGCCGCGGCGATCGCCTCCTCGGCGTTGTCGGTCCGGCGCAGCGGCCACTCCATGTTGGACTGGCCCGAAGCGAGCCACACCTCGCCCACGAGCACGCCCTGGAGCCGGACCCGCTCGTCGCCCGCGGAGACGAGCATCTCGTGCGGCCCGCCCGCCTCGAGCGGGCCGACCCGCACGAGCCACCTCCCCTCCGCGTCCGCGGTGCCGGTGACGGCCCGGCCGGCAACGGCGACCGTCACCTCCGCCGCGGGATCGGCCCAACCCCACACCGGCACGGGGATATCGCGCTGGAGCACCGCGTGATCCGTGAAGAGCCCCGGGAGCCGGAGTTCCGCCCCGGCGAAGGACGCGGCCAGGAGGACGACGACGCACGAGAAGAGGGTTCGCCACATGGCGGCCGTTGTACCGCCGCCCGTGAGGTTGGGCAACGCCATCGCGGATCGGCAGGCGCTACTTCCCCGCGAGGGCGACGACGCGCTTCACGTACGCCCGCGTCTGCGGCCCGCCGAAGCGGTCGACGAGTTGCTCGCTGCTCATCTGCGGGTGCTTGCGGCGGAGGTCGGCGACGCGGGTCGGGCCCATGTGGTACGCGGCGACGGCGAGGCGGGCGTCGCCGTCGAACCGGTCGAGCAGGTAGGCGAGGTAGGTCGTCCCGACGCGGAGGTTGTAGTCGGGATCGAAGAGGTCGCCGTCGGGCAGCCGGCCGATCCGCCGCGCGTCCTCGTGCGCCGGCGGCATGACCTGCATCAGCCCCCGGGCGCCGACGGGCGACACGGCCTGCGGATCCCCCCCCGACTCGGCCCGCACCACCGCCCGCAGCAGGTCGAGGTCGATCCCGGCCTGCGCGCCGTGCTCCGCCAGGAGTGGCTCGAGCTCCGCCATCCGGGCATCGACGGATCGGTGCTGCACCTCCTGGGCGACGTACGGCGTCGCGATCATCATCAGGAACAGCGCAGCCGCCGCGATCAGCCAACCGCGGAGGAAGAGCTTGTGGTGACCCGGCCGGGCCGATGGGGCGGATTGGCGTGTGGAGACTCGGGGCACCGCGGCAGTGTAGGGGGCCGACCACCGGCGGGCCCGGGCGCGAGGGCTTTCCACGGCCACGGCATGCTCGCCCGCACCCACCCCGAGCCCGCGACGCGTCTCCGCCTGACGCGCGGCGCAGCGGGCCGGGCTGAAACCGGCTTAGAATGGCCGCGTGGCCTTCTACCAATCCCTCGTCGCCGTTGCCCGGCGGATCTGCAGCCATCCGGTCAGCGAGCTCAACCGCTGGCAGCGATCGGTCCGCTGGTTCCTCGAGCTGATGCGGTATTGCTGGCGGCAGCTCAACGAGGACCGGGCCGAGGAGATGGCCGCGGCGCTGACCTACCGAACGATCTTCAGCCTCATCCCGCTCGCGGTGCTGGGCCTGGTGATCTTCCGGATTTTCGGGGGCTTCGAGGTCGCTCAGGAGCGGGTGCTGCCGGCGGCGTACAGCTTCTTTGGCGTGCCGCACGTGGACGACGACCGGTACGCGGCCCAGTCGGCGGCGGGGCAGGAGGCGTCGGGGCCGGTCTACGGGCCGGAGCTGCCGCCGGGCTTTGTCGAGCCCCCGGTCGAGGAGGTTGTGCCGATCGAGGTGAAGCCGCTGGAGGTGGAGATCGCCGAGGCGGAGGCCCGGGATCAGAGCGACCCCGCCGACCCGGTGGTCGCGGAGGCGGTGCAGGAGGAGACGCAGCAGGTCCGCGGGGCGATCCAGAAGGCGCTCAACGAGCTGATCGCCAACATCTCCAAGCTCAGCTTCGCGAGCATCGGCGTGGTCGGCGTCGTGGTGTTCATCTATGCCGCCATGACGCTCGCGCTCGCGGTCGAGTACGACTTCAACATCATCTTCAAGAGCCCCACCGGCCGGCCGTGGCACCTGCGCGTGCCGATCTACTGGTCCATCATCACCCTCGGTTCGGGCCTGCTGGGGCTGTCGCTCTACCTCACGGGTCAGATCGTCGACGAGGCCCGCGAGCTGCACGTCTTCGACTGGCTGCTCCCCGCGATCAGCCGGCTCTTGGCGTTCATCGCGAGCTGGGTGATGTTCTTCCTGCTCTATGTGCTCGTGCCCAACACGCACGTTCGGCTCAAGCCCGCCCTCATGGGGAGCTTCGCCGGGGCGCTCCTTTGGGAGGGGGCGAAGTTCGGGTTCCAGACGTACGTCAACCAGGCGCTGCCTTACGCGGAACTGTATGGGGCGCTGGGGCTGATCCCGCTGTTCCTGTTCTGGGTCTACATCTCGTGGCTGATCGTCCTGTTCGGGCTGGAGCTGACCTACGCGCTGCAGATGATGGGCGGCCGATGGCAGACGCCCGAGCCGGTGAAGCGGGACGAGTGCGACGTGCTGCTCGACCCGCGGTGGCTGCTGCCGATCATGGTCGCCATCGGTGAGGCGTTCGGCCGGGGGGAGACCACCACCGCGTCACGGCTCGGAGAGCGGCTGTCGCTGCCGGTGAACACGGTGCTCCCGCTCATCGGCCACCTGCAGCGAAACGGGCTCCTGCACCGCGTGATCGACGAGGAGACGGAGGATCCCCGCTACACGCTGGCCATGCCCCCCGACGGGATCGACGTCGGCCGACTCCTGACGCTCGGGCGGGAACTGTCGATGCATCAGGACCGGATGCGGCAACTGCCGGCCAGCGACCTGCTGGAGACGCTGGTCCACGCGGAACAGGCGGCGACGAGCGGCACCACGCTCGCGACGCTCATGCCCACCCAGGCGGAGCAGCGGGTGATGGATTGACCGCGCCCGAGCGATCGGCCCCGCTTCGGCTTGTGCGGCCCGTGCGGGTCGAACCGCGCAGCCCGGCGGCTCCGACCCAGCGGCATCACCCGTGCAACCCGCATCACGTGTCGGTCCGCGACACAAGAGTCACGAGCCTTGATAGGTAGGATGGCCCCGGGCCCGATCTTGGGTCACGTTTCGCGGGAGAAGCAGCGCCTCGCTCGTGCCGGCGCCGCGCCGGCAATCACACTCCAAAGGGGGGCGGAAGAATCGTGAAGAAGTGGATGCTCAAGGCGGCGGTTCAGCGCGCCATCAGCTTGTCGCCGGGGTCGCACCGGCTGAACCGCGTCATGCAGCAGTACGTCACGCGGACGACGCGGCTTCGGCGGGAAGACTTCGACGACCACCTCCGCACCGACACGGCCAAGCTCGACCACTATCGCCAGCGCGTGGCGGACGGGGCTCCGCCGCAGCGCGTGCTCGAAGTGGGGACGGGTTGGCACCCGATCCTTCCGCTCGCGATGTGGCTCGCCGGCGCGGAGCGGGTCGACACGGTCGATATCACGTGCAACCTGGCGGACGATCAGGTCCAGCAGACGGCGGACGAGTTTCGCCTCGCGGCCGATGACGGGCGGCTGTCGGAATACTTCCCCCACGCGATCCCGCAGCGGGTCCAAACCCTCCGCGACGCCCCGCCCGTCGCGGGAGAGGGATACCGGGCCTGGCTCGGGCGGTTCGGGATCGTCACCCACGTCGGGCCCGACGCGTATGGCACGATCGCGGGGGCGTCGATCGACCTGATCGTCTCGGTCTCGGTGCTCGAATACTTCGACCGGGCCGCCCTGCGCGCGATCGGCGGCGAGTTCGCCCGGACGATCAGGCCCGGCGGCGCGATGATCCACGACATCAGCCTCGCGGATCAGTACGCGTTTACCGACACCTCGATCTCGAAGATCAACTTCCTCCGCTACTCGAACCGGGCGTGGCGCGTGATCAACAGCCCGCTGATCCCGCTGAGCCGCCTGCGTGCCTCGGACTACGCCAACGTGTTCGGCGAGTGCGGGTTCGACACGCAGATGTTGGACGTCGAGCGCGTGGACGAAGCCGAAGCCCGCTCGATCCCGCTGGCGACCGAGTTCCGACACTATTCGCTCGACGACATCGCGATCATCCGCGCCAACTTCATCAGCACCCCTTCGCCGCGGCCTCGCGACGGCGCCGGAACCGCCAGCCCCGCCGGGCGAGGGGACCTGGCGCAGGTCTGACGTTCGGGTCGGATGGGCCGGGCGAGAGGGGTCAGGCTGCGGGACCGTCGGCGGCCGCTTCGACGCCGCCCGCCTTGACCATCAGCGACCGCCGACTGTCGTAGCGCTGGGCGATGGGCATCCGCCGGCCGAACCCGAACGCCCGCCCGGTGATTTTCAGGCCCGGCGCCGCCTGCTTCCGCTTGTATTCCGACAGGTCGATCAGGCGGATCATCTTCAGCACGACTTCCGGATCGAAGCCGGTCTCGTCGACGATCCGCCGCGCGCTCTGCTCGCGCTCGACGTAGCGGTCGATGATCTCGTCGAGGGTCTCGTAGGGGGGGAGGGACTGCTGGTCGTGCTGGTCGGGGCGGAGTTCCGCGGAGGGGGGCTTGGTGATGGTGCTTTCGGGGATGACGGGCTTCCCGAACCGCTGCCGCAGGGGCGAGGCCGGGTCGTCGTTGATCCAGCGGGCGAGCTGGTAGAGGGTGGTCTTGGGCACGTCGGAGATGACCGCCAGCCCCCCCGCCATGTCGCCGTAGAGCGTGCAGTAGCCGACGGCGAGTTCGCTCTTGTTGCCGGTGGTGACGAGCAGGGAGCCGAGCTTGTTCGAGAACGCCATCAGGACGACGCCCCGGACGCGGGCCTGGATGTTCTCCTCCGTGACGTCGCGTGGCCGGCCGTCGAAGTAAGGCTCGACGAGTTCCTCCAGGGCGCGGTGCGGCCCCTCGATGGGGATCGTGTGGAAGGTGACGCCCAGGCTGTCGGCGAGCGCCCGGGCGTCGTCCTTCGAGCCCTCGCTGGAGTACCGGGAAGGCATGGCGACGCCCCGCACGTTCTCCGGCCCGAGCGCGTCCGCCGCGAGGGCGCACACCACCGCCGAGTCGATCCCGCCGGAGAGCCCGAGCACGATCGACTTGAACCCGCACTTGCGGCAGTAGTCGCGCAGGCCCAGGACGAGGGCGTGGTAGATCGACGCGAGCCCCTCCCGGGCGGTCTCCACGCGGCTGGTCCGGTGCGGGGCGGGGACGTGGGCGCCCCCGCCGCTCTCCGGCAGATCGACCAGGAGCAGATCGGGCTCGAAGTCCTTCGCCTGCGCGATCAGGTTCCCCCGCGCGTCGAACGCGCAGGAGTTGCCATCGAAGATCAGCTCGTCGTTCCCGCCGACCTGGTTGCAGTAGAGGAGGGGAATCCCGTTCCGTTTCGCGACGTGGCCCATGAGCTTGACGCGGAAGGCCTGCTTGTCGAGGACGAAGGGGGAGGCGGCGCAGTTGATGAAGAGGTCCGCCCCCGCGGTCGCCAGGTCGTCGATGGGGTTCGTGTGGTAGAGCTGGCGGGTGAAGACCTCGCGCTCGTTCCAGAGGTCTTCGCAGATGCTGATGCCGGCCTTGCGGCCGCCCAGGGCGGGCAGGATGGTGAGCTCGGCGGGCGGGCCGGGCTCGAAATAACGGAGCTCGTCGAAGACGTCGTAGGTGGGCAGGAGGCTCTTGACCTGCCGGCTCTGAACGCGTCCGTCGTAGCAGACGGCGGCGGCGTTGTAGAGGGTCCGGCCGCGGGGCCGGTCGCTCGGGGCCGGATAACCGATGATCGCGGCGATCCCCCGGCACGACCGCGCCAGGTCCTCCACCGCGTCGCCACATTCCCGGATCACCGCCGGTTTGAGCAAGAGGTCCTTGGGCGGGTAGCCGATGATGGCTAACTCCGGGAACACGACGAGGGCGGCCCCGAGGTCGCGGGCGCGTTCGATGTCGGTCCGGATGAGTTCCGCGTTCCCGGCGATGTCGCCGACGGTGGGGTTGATCTGGGCGAGCGCGATCCGCATCCGTCCAGTCTAGCCCGGGGCGTCGCGGCAGGCCGCGCGGTCCGATTCGCGTTAGCATCCCCGGGAGATTGAACCCCTGGCTCCCGTGGGACCGATAAGGACGGCGAGATGGTACGAAAGAAGAGCATCGTTCTGGCGCTGATCGCGGGCACCGTCGTGGCGGGTTGCGCCATCCATCCCACGAGCACCGATCGGGCTCGCGAAGTCCGCGCCGCGCGTTACATCCAGGAGGCCGACCAGTACCTCGGGCAGGGGATGCTCGACTCCGCCCTGGCGGCGTTCGGGCTCGCCCTCGAAGAGAACCCCGAACTCACCCAGGCCCACATGGGCATGGGCGAGATCTACCGGACCCGGGGCGACTACAGCCTCGCCTCCTCCGCCTACGAGCGTGCCGCGTCCACCGACCCGACCAACTTCGACGCCCACTACTACCTGGGCCTCATGCGGCAGCTCGTGGGGAACATCCAGGCCGCGATCCAGGCGTACCTCCAGGCGCTGGCGATCAACCCCAACAGCGTCGAGGCGAACCGCGACCTCGCCGCCGCCTACCTGCAGGCGGGCCAGAGCGGCGAGGCCCTGCCCTACGCCCTCAAGGCGATCGAGCTCGACCCCGACGCCCAGGCCGCGTGGTGCAACCTCGCGGCGACCTACTCGCTGCTCGGGCGGTACGAGCAGGCGGTCGACGCCTACCGCGAGGCCGCCGAACTCGGCGACCTGGCGGACCCGGTCATGCTCGGGCTGGCGGACGCCCACCTGCGGCTGGGCAACCACCAGCGCGCGATCAACGTGCTGCGGACCCTCCTCCGCAAGGCGGAGACGGCAACGGCACACGAGCGGCTGGGCTACGCCCTCTTCAAGCTCCGCGAGTTCGACGAGGCGCTGGTCGAGTACCGCCGCGCCGCCGAGCTCGACCCCCGCGACACCGCCGCGCTCAACGGCGTGGGGGCGACGCTGATGACGATGTACATCCAGGACAACCGGGATCGCAGCTCCCTCCGGGAAGAGGCGATCACCGCCTGGCGTCGCAGCGTCCAGCTCCGGCCGGATCAGCCGCGGATCGTCGACCTTCTCGCGCGTTACGGCCGGCTGTAGGCGACGGGGCCGGTCGCGCGTCCGCGGGCTGTGCCGCTCGCTTGCCCTACACTGGCGGGCTTGCGGCTCGGCACATGGGTCAACCTGATGTCCCCGGACCACGACGCCCTGCGCGCCGCGGCCTTCGGCGCCGACCCGCACAGCGCCGCCGCCCTCACGCGGCTGCGCCGACTCGCGCGAGCGGGCGACGCCGACACGACCCGGGCGGCGGTGCAGCTTGCCATCGCCCGCCGGGGGGCGGCGCCGAAGTTCGCCGGCCGCGCCGCCACGCTCGTCGCCGACCCGGAGGGGGTCCAGCAGGCCAGCTCCCTCGCCGTCGCCGCACACAAGGCCCTTCGATTCCGGGACGTCCTCGGTGACGGCAGCCACGTCCTCGACCTCTGCTCGGGCATCGGCGGGGACGCGATCGCGCTGCGCGAGGCCGGCCTCCGCGTCACCGCCATCGACCACGACCCGGTCCGGGCGTGGATGACCGCCCGCAACGCCGACGTCCCCGCCGCCTGCGCCGACGTGCGCCGCCTGCGGCTCCGCGGAGCGCCGCACGCCGCCTACCACATCGACCCCGCCCGCCGCGGCGACCGCGGCCGGATCTTCCGCCTCGCCGACTACCTCCCGCCGCCCGCGTTCCTGCGCGACCTCGCCGCGGCCATCCCGGCGGGGGCCATCAAGCTCGGCCCGGGCGTCGACCTCGACGACCTGCGGGACCAGCTCCCCCCGGGCGAGACCGAGTTCATCAGCGAGGCGGGCCGGCTCGTGCAGGCGATGCAGTGGACCGGCTCGCTGGCCCGCCACCGCCGCACGGCGACGCTCCTCCCACCGGCCGCGACGCCGGCCCCCGGTGCGGCTGACGCGGGTGAACATTCGTACGAATGTTCACCCGCGGTCTCGCTCCACGGCGACGCGGAAGAGGCGGGGATGCCGCCGATTTCGCCGATGCGGCGCCACCTCTTTACGGTCGATCCGGCGGTGGAACGCGCGGGCCTGATCGACGTGCTCTGCGGGCAACTCGCCGCCGCGGCCATCCACCCGGCGCTGGGGCTGCTCACCAGCGACCGCGTCCTC
Source organism: uncultured Phycisphaeraceae bacterium (assembly GCA_964555075.1). Lineage (GTDB taxonomy): Bacteria > Planctomycetota > Phycisphaerae > Phycisphaerales > Phycisphaeraceae > CAZKRE01. The sequence continues at coordinate 7,775 of CAZKRE010000061.1, read as the reverse complement.
GACAGCCCGTGGCTGACCGGGTTCGAGCTGCTCGCGGAAATGCCCTGGCGCCCCCCGGCGGTGCGGGCGTGGCTGGCGGAGCGGTCGGCTGGCATCGTCGAGGTGAAGACGCGGGGGAAGGCGGTTGATCCCGACGCGGTGCAGCGGCAGCTTCGGGGCCGTGGCGAGGCGCCCTTCACCGTCTTCGTGCTGCGCTGGGACCAGCGGAAGGTCGCGCTGATCACCCGGCGGATCCCGGCGTAACCGCGATCGCGCTTGCGCCCACGAGCCAACGGACGCGCGTCACCTTCTCAGCACCGCCAGCACCTGGCCCGCCGCCCGGTCGCCCGATGCGAGCGCCCCGGGGACGGTGGCGGGCTGGCCCGACGTGTGCGTCGCCTCGCCGGCGAAGAAGAGGGTCGCGTCGACCGGCGCCGCCAGTCGCTCGCGCGCATCCCGCTTGCCGACGGTCACGTAGCTGTACGCCCCGCGCGCGAACGGGTCCGCCGACCAGTCGCAGGCCCACGCCGCCTCGACCTGCCCGTCGAGATCCTTCCGCGGCGTGTGCAGCGCGGTGGCGAGGGCGCTCAGCGCGGTCTCGATCAGGTGCTCCTCGCCGTGCCCGCTGAGCTGGCGTGCGGGCGCGCCGCCGGCCCAAGCCGTCAGCATCGGGACGCGCAGCGGAAGCTGCGTCCACCAGGTCGGCCACGCCCCGTCCGGGTCGTGCAGGTAGGCCGCGCCGCGCAGGCTCCCGTCCGCGGCCCGCTTCGCCCACGCGTCGTCCTCCCAGAATGCCTGTTTGAAACGGAAGATCGCCTTGACCACCCGCCCGTTGCCGATGTCCCCCGCGGCACGCCGCTTGTCGGGCAGGTCCGGCTCGAACGCGACCGCGCCCGGGTCCCCCTCGGGCAACCGCAGCAACGGGGCCGGCAGCGTCACCACCGCCGCCCGGGCGACGTGAACCTCGTCCCCCGCGGGCGACTCGCAAGCCGCCTCGACCCGCCCCCGTTCCCACCGCAGCCGCCGCACCCGCGTCTCCAGCCGCAGCACGCCGCCCGCCGCCCGCACCTCCTCGATCATCGCGCGGACGAGGTCGCCGTAACCGTGCAGCAGGCGGTGCTGCGGCTGCTCCTCGACGTTGCCCATGCCCGCCCACTCCGCCGCCACCGACCGGGCACTGATCCGGGACGCGTCGGCGGCATCGAAACCCTCGATGAACAGCCGCGCGATCCGCCTCGCCTCCTCGGGCAGGTCCGCGGCATGCCGTGCCAGGAACGCCTCGAACGAGCAGTCCCCCTCCTCCCGCTCGATCCGCTCGAGCCGCTCCATGACCGGCGCGAGCGTATCCGCCAGGTCGTCGCGGGTGAACCGGCCGTCGCGGCGTCGCCAGCGGTCGGTGGCGGCATCCACCGTGATGATGCCGAGCTCGCGAAGCAGCGCCAGTGTCTCCGGTGCCGGGCCGTGGACGAACTCGGCACCGAGTTCCAGGGGCAGCGGCGACCGGGGGTCGTGTCGGGTGTAGATGCGTCCGCCCGCGCGTCCCCGGGCCTCGAGGAGGACGACCGACCGCCCCGCCGCCGCGATCCGCCGCGCCGCCGCCAGCCCCGCGGCCCCCGCCCCGATCACGATCACGTCACACGTCCCATCGCGCGTCATGCTGGAGCGTAGGCGGGTGATCGGCGGCGAGAAACCGTACGGCGTCCGGCGCCGTGTCTCGCTTGGGGCCACGACCAGGCGGAAAAGTCGAACAAAACGCTGGACCTTCCCGCCGGCTCCTTTATGATCGAGGAGGTGGGAAGCTGAGGGGACGAGGAGGGTTGGTCCGAGGGGGTGTCCGAGGGCTGGTCCGGGGACCACTGCGACGACCTTCGGCGGATCCATCTCGAGCGTGGGGATTTCTGACGACTTTCGAGGGGGGGTATCTGACCGTGTTACCCAGCGACGCGAGGTGATGGTGGCAGGCGTTTCGGCTGGCAACGGCCGCGGCGCCTCCCCGCTTTGGGGCCCAAGGGGGGGCTGACGCGTCGCAAACAAGGTGCGGGTTCGTCCGCGTTGGAACGTCGGCACGCCAGTGGCGAGGAGACGCTACGGCTGCACGCGGCCGCGACCCGCGCCCCATCCCATCACTGACGCGGCGCTGCCCGCCGCGCATCTGAGAAAGGTTCCGCCGTGACTCTCACTTATCCCGCCTCGCGTCTGGCCGCGTTCGCCGCGGTCGCGGCTTCGTTCGGGAGTTCCGCCTACGCCCAGACCACCACCTGGACCGGCGCGACGAACAACCTCTGGAGCGAGCCGGGCAACTGGAGCGACGGCGTCCCGCAGGCGGGGGACGGGGCGCTGTTCGGCGCGTCCGCACCGACGAACGTCCTCGTCGACGCCAGCTTCACCCTCCAGTCGATCGACTTCCTCATCGGCGGGGCCTACACGACGAACATCGGCCCCGCCGACGTCACGCTGGAAATCACCGGCTTCGGCACCGCCAACGTTTCGGGACAGGACCAGTCCTTCGTCGTCCACGGCGGGACGACGCCCGGAACGGGCATCTTCACCCCGTCGGGCGGCAAGTTCGACTTCTCGGGCAGCGCCGTCGCCAACGGCATCAACGTCACCAACCACCCGGGCCAGGCGCGCGACACCTCCGGGTTCAACGGCGGCTACACCCGGTTCTACGACACCGCGAGCGCGGGCAACGGCACATTCACCAGCATCGGCGGCGACGCCAACGAAGGCGGGGGCGGACGGACGATGTTCTTCAACAGCGCCTCCGCCGGGACGGCCACCCTCGTCAGCGCGCCCGCCAGCGCGTCCATCCAGACCAGTCCGACCAGCCGCACCGCCTTCGCCGGGCTGACGCTGTTCGCGGATTCGTCGACCGCGGACCAGGCGACGATCCTGATCGGGGGCGCGACGGCCGCGGGCGGGTCCAGCGGCAGGTGACGTTCATCGGCGACGCCACCGCCGCCGAGGCGACCATCACGGTCGAAGGCACCGAGACGCCCCTGTCGGGCGGCGGCACCGCTTTCTTTGGCGGAAACTCCACCGCCGGCGACGCGAACATCCACCTGCTGCGCTCCCACTCCGTCACCAACGGCAACGGCGGGTCGCTCCGGGTCCGGGACAACGCCTCCGCCGGCAACGCGACCGTCACCACGCAGGACCTCGCGACGATCGTCTTCGAGAATCAGGCCACCGCGGCCGACGCGGACATCACCATCAACGGCTCCTCGCGCAGCGGCGAATCGCTCGGTGCGGCCATGCGCTTCCTCGACAACGCGACCGCGGGCAACGCCACGATCACCGTCAACGGCCCCACCGGCGACGGATTCTTCGAGGGCCTGGTGTTCTTCTTCGAGAACACGTCGGTCGGGACCGCCACCATCCACGCCAGCGGCGGCGGCGTGAATATCACCGACCACGCCTCCGCCGGCTCCGGGCAGCTCTTCGCCAGCGCGGGCGGCGACATCACCATCGGCGCCCTGGACAGCTCGAGCGACCCCAACCCCGCCACCGCCGCCAATGCCACCCTCACCGCCCTGGGAGGCACGACCGTGGGCGAACTCGGCGGGACCATCGCCTTCAACACCGAAGGCACCGCCGCCGACGCGACCCTCATCGCCTTCGGCGGCACCGACGGCGGGAGCGGCGGACAGATCACCTTCGACCGCAATGCCACCGGCGGCAACGCCCGCGTCGTCCTCCACGCCGGCGGAACCCTCGACATCAGCGCGACTCACCACGCCGGCCTCGCCTTCGGCTCCGTCGAGGGCGACGGCAGCATCGTGCTCGGCACTAAAAACCTGATTGTCGGTGGCAACCACGCGGACACCCACTTCGCCGGCGACATCAGCGGGTTCGACACCGGCAGCCCCCGCTTCGCCCTCACCAAGGCCGGCGACGGCACGCTCACCCTCTCGGGCAGCAGCGACTACGGCCGGGCTTACCGGGCGCCCGTGCCCGGCAGCAGCGCCGAGGACCTCGGCATCGGCACCGACGTCACCCACGGAACCCTCCTCGTCAGCAACACCACCGGCTCCGCCACCGGCGCCGGCGACGTCTATGTCCGCGCCGGCGCCACCTTCGGCGGCCACGGCGCGATCGATGGCCGCTTGCTCACCTTCGGCGACGCCGCCATCACCCCGGGCGCCTCCGCGGGCCGGCTCACCATCGGCGGCGACCTCATCCTGTCCGACCAGACGACGCTCCTCGTCGAGCTCGGCGGACTCAGCCAGGGCGTCGGATACGACCACCTGATCGAGGGCGGCGACGAGGCCCTCGTGCTCGCGGGCATCCTCGACATTGGCTTCATCGACGGCTTCGAGAACGTGGTCACCGCCTCCGACACGTTCACGATCGTGACGTCCAACATGGACATTGAGGGTGCCTTCGCCAATGCCGCCGACGGCGAGCGGCTGTGGACCAGCGACGGCTACGGCTCGTTCCGCGTCACCTACAGCGGGGCCGGCGTGGTCCTCAGTGACTTCGAAGCCATCCCCGAGCCCACGTCGGCGGCGCTCCTCGCGGCGGCGGCGGGCCTGGCGCTGCGCCGCCGCAGGGGCTGAACCCTTGGGCTTCATGCAGCCCCCGGGCCACGGACGCGGTCGCGTCGTCGATCGTGCGCAACCCGATCCGCGCCCCTCCTCGACTCGGCCCCCACCGCCGCGCTATAGTCCGCGCGCCGGCAGGGCTGGCCGGCATGGAGTGGACCCGATGCAGCGTGTCGCCCCCGACGTTTCTTACCTCCAGACGCTGTTCGTCAACGTCTACTTCATCGGCCCGCCCGACGCGGGGGACCGGGAGTGGGTGCTGGTTGACGCGGGCGTACCGGGCAGCGCTTCGCTCATCGCCCACGCCGCCGCGTCCCGCTTCGGCCAGGGCGCCCGGCCCGCGGCGATCCTGCTGACCCACGGCCACTTCGACCACGTCGGCGCGCTGCGGACGTTGGCGGGCTGGTGGGACGTGCCGATCTACGCCCACCCCCTGGAGCTGCCGTTCCTCGACGGCCGGTCGTCCTACCCGCCGGCCGACCCGAGCGTCGGCGGGGGGATGATGGCCTGGTCGTCCCGGCTGTACCCGCGTGGGCCGTTCGACGTGGGCCAGCGGGTCGAGCCGCTGCCGGCCGACGGATCGGTCCCGGGGCTGCCCGACTGGCGGTGGCTCCACACGCCCGGCCATTCCCCGGGCCACGTCTCGTTCCTCCGGTCGCACGACCGCGTGCTGATCGCCGGCGACGCGTTCGTGACGACGAAGCAGGAATCGATGCTGGCGGCGTTCTCCCAGTGGCCGAAGGTGCACGGCCCGCCCGCGTACTTCACGCACGACTGGGTCGCGGCCCGATCCTCGGTGCAGCGGCTGGCGGGGCTCGACCCGACCATCGCCGGGACGGGCCACGGCATCCCGATGCACGGCGAGGAGCTGAACCGCGAGCTGCGCCGACTCGCGAGCGAGTTCTGGCACGTCGCCGCCCCGTCGGACGGGCGGTACGTCCGCCAGCCCGCGGTCTTCGGGCCCGAAGGCACGGTGTACGTCCCACCCTCCACCGGCAAGGTGCCGGCGGACCTGCTCGCGACGCTCGGGCTCGGCGTGGCGGGTGTCGCGCTGCTGTTCGCGGTGCGCGCGGCGCACCGGGAGCGCCCCGCCGGTTGGGCTCAGCCCCACGACTACGCGCGGGAGGTGCCCGGCCGACTGGAGCCCGAGCCGTCCCGCCCGAGCCTGGGCCCGGTGTAGACGCCGCTAAGCGCCCGCCCCCGCCTTGCGGAACTCCTCGACCTCCTCAGGCGTCACCTGCAGCCACTCGAGCATGTACTGGTCGTACGTCTCCTGGTGCTGCGGGTTGGAGAAGTCGAGCCGGAGCTCGTTGATGACCTTGGTCCCCTGGCCGATCCACTGCCGCCAGGTGTCCTGCCCGAAGTGGGCGTAGATGAACGCGCCCAGCGGCCCACGCATCGGCGGGCCGTCGAGCTTCCGCTGCGGCCGGCCGGTGCGGCGGTCCATCACGCTGTCGCCGTCCGCCAGCTCCTCCGCCGGCGCCACCTCGGCCTCGGCGACCTCCGGCAGCGGCTTGCCGAGCTTCTGCAGGAGCGAACCCATCGCCCGCTGCGGCATCACGTCGCCCCGCTTGGCGGCGACCTCGTAACCCCGCGCGAGAAGCTCCGCGGCCTGTTCCTCCCGGCCCAGCTTGATCAGCGATTGCGCCAGCACCTGGTAGGCGCGGGACATGGCGGGATTGAGCTCGATGGCCTTCTCAAGCGCCGCGGCCGCGTCCTCGTGCCGCTCGGCGTCGCGGTAGGCGTTGCCGAGGCTGAAGTACGCCATGTCGTCCGGCGCCTCGCGGGCCATCTGCTCCCACTGGGCGATGCGTTGGTCGATGCTGCTCATCCCGCAAGTGTAGTCGCTCTGCCGCCCGTGAGGGGTTCGCCCCGCCGTCGCGTGGCCCCTGTCCGCTCCCCAGTCTCATCGGACGGGCATCGTCATGCTCGACCGCGCGCCGGCCTGGACGCGTCATCAGGGCGATCAACCGCCCCATTTCGCCACGGAGGATGACGATGGCCCCTCCATCCGGAAAAACTTTCTGCGGCGCGGGGTCTGTCTGCGCATCACCACGGCAGGATGCACCTCACCTGCAACAGCATGGAGAAGCTGCACTTACGGAAAAACAAGGGGACCCTCGCCAACCCCGGAGGACGTCACGCGACAAAAAGTTGGATCGGCATTGGCTTTTTTCGGGTAAACCCGTATAATCCTGCGTGTCGAGCGAACCCCAAGCGGTTCCCCGACGTAGAGAAGAGTGACAGACAACCTTGCCCCCCCTCACGGCCCGACCGGTTCCCCCAACCGGCGGGCCGCTTTTTTGCGCCGACCTTGCTCGCCCCGTCGCAGCTCGACCCCGCGCAAGCCGCCCCGGGCGACACCCTCCAGCCGTGAGCCGCCGGTCACGCCGGGTCGTAGCCCGAGCCGCCGAACGGGTGGCACCGCCCGATCCGTTTGAGCCCCCGCCACGTCCCCCGAACCGGGCCGTGCCGCGTGATCGCGTCGATCATGTACTGGCTGCACGTCGGCTGGAACCGGCAGTGCCCGCCGAGGAACGGCCCGAGCGTCCCGCGGTACAGCCAGACGAGCGCGATGAGCACGCGGCCGAGCATCGGTCAATCTCCCTGCTCGACGGCCCGGCGCTCCCGCCGCCGCAGCTCCCGCGACAGCGACTCCACCGCCATCCCCAGCATCCGCGCGTAATCCCCGAGCCCCTGCGGCTGGTGCGGCCGGACGACGACCACCAGGTCCATCCCCGTCGGCCAGGCGTGCTGGTTCAGGCGAAACGCCTCGCGGAGCAGCCGTTTCATCCGGTTCCGCCGCACCGCGTTGCCCACCCGCCTCGAGACGCTCAGGCCCAGCCGGTTGTGAGGCAGCCCATTGAGCCGCCCCGCCACCCCCAGCGGCCCCACGTTCTTCCGCACCCGCGCATCGAACACCGCGGCGAACGCCAGCTTCCCGCTGAGCCGGTGCGAGCGAGGGAATCGATATCCGCTGGGAGCGACCACGGCCATAGCCTACGCCCCCGAACCGCCGCGCTCACCTCCCCCGGGAACCGGCCGCAGATTCGACGAGCACCCGCCCGAACGCCCCGTCATCCGCCGCCTCGCGGAACAGCGTCGCCCGCCCGGCCGCGCGGCTGAGCACGTGGCAGACGTAACCGCCGGGGCAGGCACGGGGTCGACGGGGCATCCACGCACTCCCTTTTCATCTTTCGTGCCCCATCTTCTCCTCCAACAACCTCGCTCGATGTAACCATTGCTGCTCTA
>CAZKRE010000060.1:8688-17567 GCA_964555075.1 uncultured Phycisphaeraceae bacterium | reverse complement strand
TGTCCGCCTTCATGTAGCCCGCGCCCACCGCACGACAACAGACCGCGGCCGGCCCTCGACCCCCAGACGTTGACAAGTGAGTTGACAGGTGCAAGGCCCGTCCGCCTTTACGCCTATTGCGATCCTCGTGGCAAGCTTCATCATTACCTTGCTTGTCGCATTCTGCTTCCCCCGTCGGACTTCGCGGCGATGCTCGACACGGAGCCGTTCGCCCACGGCCGAACTGAGAGCCCGATCCTCTACATGGACAAGAGCGTCCGCGTGGGCAAGTGGCTGAACATGTTCAACGAGACAAGATATATGGAGTAGGCCGGGTGCGGCTGCGATGCTCACGCAGGACAGCGTCTTACGCCCTCGGTAGACTCTCCCGACATGCCTCACATCATCACCCTCTCCGCGGACATGGGCCGGGCTTTTGCGATCGGGGACGTCGCGCGTGGCAACGAGACCCTCGCCATGCTGCTTGCGATGCAGGACCGGCAAACGTCGGGTGAGAAGGGTCACCGCGGGAACTTCGCGTTCTACCCCGAGCACGCGGAACCGACGGACCTGAACGCGCTCAGCTTCTGCGGCCCCTACCTGGGGTACATCGCGCACGAGCACCGGGAGCGGCTGACGCCGGAGAACCGCCGACGCCTCATGGACGAGGCGCTGCCGGAGTGCCTGGTCGGCTACGACAACCATCTCCTCCACAAGAGCGGCGCGCAGGTGGGTGCGCCGTCGCCCCGGTGGTGGCAGTGCAACATCTGGTTCCTCAACCTCGCGGGGCGCGTCGCGATCGCGACCGCTTTGGGCCGAGAGGAGCACGTCGAGATTGCGCGGGCGCACCTTGCCGAAGCGCGGCGGTACGTCGAGCTTTATGGGATCGCGGAGTTCAACAGCCCGACCTACGCCGTACCGCAGCTCGAGGCCATGCACTGGGCGTGGCGGTACGCCCCCGACGCGGCGTTCCGCGCCGACGCGGAGGCGCTCCTGGGCGAGCTCTACCTCGACCTCGCGGAGCACTACCACCCGGCGTCGGGCGTCCTCGCGGGCACCTGGGCCCGCCACTACGAGAGCGACATCGATGGCCGCGGCGCCGTCGCCCCCTTCATTGAGGCCGCCTTCGAGCGGAGCCGGCCCGGCTTCCTGGAGGCGCTCGGTCTCGAAGATTACCGCTGTCCCGACTCGATCCGTGACATCGCGCTGGCGTCCGAACCTTACTCGGTCTGGTGCCGGGGGATTCTCGACGTCCAGCGGATGATGTACCAGACGCCCGAGTTCTCACTGGCGACACAGTCGGGGAGTTTTATCTGGAAGCAGCAGGACACGCCGGTACGAATCACCTACGCATCGTCGGGTGACCGCCGGACCGCCCACGTCCGCAGCCCGTACTGGTGCGCCGACGTCCACGCGGCCAGCGACTACGCCGAGCCCTTCGAGCGGTGGGCGCACCAGCACGAGAACCGGGCCATCCTGTCGTATGCGCACACCGACGGCGGGAACGACCTGCTCTTCGACCTCGCGCGGCTCGACGAGCTCGAGCCCGAACTCGCCGACGGGGCGGGCCAGCCGCTGAGCGCCCCGCCGTGTCCGCTCCTGCCGGCGCCCTTGAAGCGTGCCGGGCGTCCGCAAAGCCCCCATTTCGCGTCGAGTTCCGCCGACCTCAGTTACGAGGACCCGCGGCAGCGCTCGACGCCCGGCTTAACGGTCCGCGGCGCGGTGCTCGTGGGCCTGCCGGAATGCTTCATCGGGGTCCTCCCCGCGGCGGGCCTGCAACTGCACGTCGCGGTCATGCGCGGCTGCCTGCAGGTCGTCATCCCCGTCCGCCCGAAGGCACTGTTCGCACTGGTCGTTGTCGGCCGGTCGACGTACCCGACGCTCGAGTCGTTCGCGGCCGCGATGCGGGGCGTCACGCTGGACGAGGCACCGATGCCGCACCTGCCCAACGTCGCGCGGCTGCGGGGGCTCGGGCCTACGCTCACCGCCGGCAGGGATTCTGCCGGGCGACTCTTCGATCGGCGCGTCGACGACTTGCGCCCGGTGTGTCGCGAGTTCTGGTGTCATTCCCCCTTCTACCAGCGTCGGTCGGGCGACCGCCTGAGCCTGCGTCCGCTCGTGTTGCCCCGGGCCGTCGCCACGGAGGGAGCTGTGCCAGCGTGACAAGGGCTTTCGATCCACCACCACGCGAGTCGGGTACACAGGAGACGCTCCACCTCGCCCTCATCGGTGACTCCACCGTCGCGGACTATCCCGGCGACCCGCGCGGCATCTACGGCTGGGGGCAGGCTCTTCGCGAGTTGCTCACGGAGCGAGGGGTGCGGGTGACCAACTTCGCCCTCGGTGGCCGCAGTTCCAAGAGTTTTTTCCACGAGGCCAACTGGAGAGCGTTCCTCGACCTGTCGCCGCCGCCGGACTTTCTGCTCATCCAGTTCGGGCACAACGATCTTCGCAACGCCGGCAAGGGGCCGTCCCGCGAGACGACCCCCGACCCGATCCCGGCGGAACTGCCGACCGAAGGCTTCGGCAGTCGGCTGCACGACTACTACCGGCACAACCTCGCGGCGTATATCGGCGAGGCCCGGCATCGCGGGGTGACGCCCATCCTCGTCACGCCGATGGAGCGGCTGCGATTCGCTGACGGTGCCTTGCTTCGGTTGAACGAGCCTTACGCCCAAGCCGTGGTGGCCGTCGCTAAGGAACTGGGTGTCGAGGTGATCGACCTGAACGGGTTCAGCGCCGAGGTCTTCGCCCGCTTGGGGCATGAAGGCGGGCTGCCGCTCCACATCACCCTCCCGGATGGTCGGCCAGACGCCTCCCACCACACCCGGGAGGGTGCGCTTCTATGGGCCCGGTACATCTGCGACCGGTTGGTTAGCGCAGCACCCGATCGATGCGCTCGCACATTGCCATGAACTCGGCGTCGTCGACCGCCGGCACCGCTCCGCGATCGTCAACGGCGTCGCCCGGCTCCAGGGGCACCCAACTGCGGCAGCCCATGTAGGCGTCGCGATTCGGTGCCGTCACCGGCTCGACCAGGCGATACACCCGCGGCGCCACCAGATAGAGCGGGCGGTCGGGCTTGTAGTTGAATCGGATGTCCACCTGCGGCGCGGCCCAGGGATGCAGGTCGTCGAGACGGTCGAACGCGTCTCTCGACGGCACCCGCCAGATCGACCGCTCCGTCACCTCGCCCACTGCGCGAAAGGTCACCTCCGCGGGCTCCGCGTCGAACGTCTGCACGCGAGCGCGATAGGGTGGCTTCACGCCTTCAGGCCACTGGTGCTCCCACGCCGGGTAGAACGCGAACCGTTCGTGATCGAGGCTGAAACGGCCGGGCCCTTTTTCCTCGTGGATGCCGCCCTTCCGCAGCAGGATGCGACACTTGCCTTCCCAGAGCAGGTCGCAGACAACCGCCCACTCCTTGAGCGCCGCGGTCACCATCACATCTGCTCCACGGTCTCGATGCCCAGGAGCCCCAGACCGGTCCGCAGCGTCCGCGCGACGAGGTCGCAGAGCCGCAACCGGCCGTCGCGGGTCGCTTCATCGTCCGCCGAGAGGACGGAGCAGGCTTCGTAGAATCCGTGGTAGGTCGCCGCGAGCTCATAAAGGTAGTTGGTCAGCCGATGGGGCTCGAGGCTCTCCGACACGCCGGCGATGACGGTCGGGAACCGCAGGAGCTTGAGCACGAGTTGTCGCTCGGCCGGTTCCGTCACCGCGACCGATCCGGGGCCAACCTCCGCCACCCCCTGCGCCGCGGCCTTGCGGAAGATCGACCGGATCCGGACATACGCGTTCTGCAGGTAGGGCGCGGTGTTGCCCTCGAGCGCCAGCACGCGATCCCAGTCAAAGGTGTAGTCCTTGATCCGCTCGCTGGAGAGGTCGGCGTACTTCATCGCGCCCACGCCCACGGCGTGCGCAATCCGCTTCCGATCGGCCTCGGGTAGTTCCGGGTTCTTCTCCCGCACAATCGCCTCGGCCCGCTGTTCCGCCTCGTCGATGGCGTCCGCGAGCTTGACCGTCTCGCCCGATCGCGTCTTGAACGGCCGGCGGTCGTTGCCGAGGATCATCCCGAACGGCACGTGGTCGAGCCGGACCTCCGGCGGCGCCCAGCCGACCTGCCGGAGCACCTGGAACACCATCGCGAAGTGCGGCGACTGCCGCGCATCGGTCACGTAGATGACCCGGTCCGCGCGCAGGTCCCGCAGCCGGTACCGCGCCGCCGCCAGATCGGTCGTCGCGTAGAGGAACCCGCCGTCGCTCTTCCGCACGATCATCGGCATGGGCTCGCCTTCGCGGCCCTGGAACCCCTCGGGGTAGACGACCTGCGCGCCTTCGCTCTCGTGGAGCTGCCCCGCCGCGGCCAGGTCGTCGATCACCTTCGGCAGGTCATCGTTGTACGCGCTCTCGCCGCGGTACTCGAGGTCGGTGGTGTCGATGTCGAGCCGGCGATAGATCTCGTCGAAGTGTCGCTTGGATTCCTCCACGAGTTCGCGCCAGCGGGCGAGGGTGTCGGCATCGCCCGCCTGCAGCGCCACCACCCGCTTGCGGGCGCGCTCGGCGAACGCCGGGTCTTCGTCGAACCGCTTCCGCGCCGCCTGGTAGAAGGCGTTGAGGTCGCGCATCGGTTCGCCGCCGCCGTCGCCGTTCTCATCCATGAACTGGATGAGCATGCCGAACTGCGTGCCCCAGTCACCGAGGTGGTTCTGGCCGATGACGGTGTGGCCGGCGAACCGCAGCACCCGCGCGAGGACGTCGCCGATGCCCGTGGATCGCAGGTGATGGAACGCCATCTCCTTCGCGACGTTGGGCGAGGAATAGTCGATCACGATCCGCTGGGGTGTCTCGACGGGCGGGACACCAAGGCGGTCGTCTCCCAGCATCGCCTCCGCCGCCGCGCCGAGCGTGCGGGCGTCCAGCGTGAGGTTGATGAACCCCGGCCCGGCGATGTCGACCTTCTCGAAGAGGTCCCGGGTCTCCAGCTTGTCCACGATGGCCTGCGCCACCTCGCGCGGGTTGCGCCGGAGCTGCTTGGCGAGCCCCATCGCGGCGTTGACCTGAAAGTCGCCGAACTTCGGGTCGGCGGAGGGGCGGACGACTGGGTCGGCCTGCGCATGATCATCGCCGAGCGCGGCGGCGATCGCGGCTTGGAGTCGGGCACCGATCTGGGGAGACAAGTCGCTCATGAGGCGCGACATCCTAACACCATGCCCGATCCTCGCGGCCGCTGATCCGGCGTTTGCTGCCGCATGGCTGCACGACTGGCGGATGCGGATCGGGGGAATCACCCGCGTCTGCCCCGGCGGCAGGTCTCGGGCCTGAAGTAATCAACGGGCTTCGCTCGGGGTGGCGGCATCGCCGCGGTAGATCGACGCGAGCGCCAGCCAGCCCGCGGCTTCGGCGAAGTCGACCTCACGCCGGTCCCACAGGTCGATCCGTACCCGCTTTGCCAGCGTGTCGAGCATCGCGTGCCGGATGCGGGCAACGAGTTGCGTGGTGAACCCCTCGTAGGTGTTGAACTCGCTGGCGAGCACAACCCGCCGGGGGCGGAGGAGGTTGACGGCGTTGGCGATCCCCATCGTCAGGCACTCGAGGACCGCATCCATCGGCTCGTCGACCTCGTTGCCCGAGTAGGCGGCGGCCGCTTCGGCGAGGGTGCGTGCCGAGCCGGGGGCGCGGTCGTGGAGGAACTCGGTGCTGACGATCCGCTCGAGGCAGCCGGTTTGGCCACAGTAGCACCGGCGTGTGGAGACGGGCAGGCGGGTGTGGCCGAGTTCGTTCCCCCCGACGACGCACCCGCGGACCGGCCGGCCGCCGACGAGCACGGCGGCGCCGACGGCGCCGTCGCCGACGAAGACAAGCAAGATATCGTCCTCGGCCTCGTGCTCGTGAGCCATGACCCATTGCACCGCCAAGGACTGGAGGTCGTTCTCGATCACCAGCGGGCGATCGCCGACGGCCTGGACAACCGGATCGAGGCTCACCGGGCGCGCGGGGCGGGTCGCCGAACTGGTGAGCAGGTGCCGCGATGCGAGGTCGATGAAGCCGGTGGCGGTCAGGCCGACCGCGAGGAGTGGGTCGTGGTCGATGGAACGGAGGAGCTTGAGCGTCGCCGCAATGATGCCGGCGGACCGGGTCACGCGGGCGGTCCAATGGCGGAGCCGTTCGCCGCGGAGGTTGAGCTCGGCGGCATCGACGCGACCGGGCTGCAGCGCCAGGCCCAGGACGCGGCGGCGTGCGGGATCGATGTCGAGCGGGACCCGCGGCCGGCCCGGCCCGAGAACCTGGGGCGCCCCTTCCCGAAGCAACCCGGCCCCCAGAAGCACCTCGGCGAGGTCGCCGACGGTGTTCGGCCGCATGCCCGTGCGCTCGTGGAGATCCTGCCGACTCAGGGGCCCGTCCCTGCGGACAAGGGCGAGCAGAGCCCCTACGCGCGGGTCGTTCGGGACCGTCTTGAAGGCAACCGACATCGATGATATTATCGCCGTTGTTAGAAAATAGTGCAACCCCCTCCAACCAGGTGATGCCATGACTGGTGATGCCATGACTGCTCAAGCCACCGCCGTCCGCGAGCGTATCCCCGTGACGACGTATCCCACCGCCGCGGATGCGGCGCGAGCGATCGGGGCGGAGATCGCGCAGCTCATCCGGACGCGCCAGGCCGCGGGGCGTACGTGCGTCCTGGGGCTCGCGACGGGCTCGACGCCGAACGGGGTGTATGACGAGCTCATCCGGCTGCACCGCGAGGAGGGGCTGTCGTTCCAGAACGTCGTGACGTTCAACCTGGACGAGTACCTGCCGATGCAGCCCCAGGCGCTGCAGAGCTACGTCCGGTTCATGAGGGAACACCTCTTTGACCACATCGACATCGACCCGAAGAACGTGCACATCCCCGACGGGACGCTCTCGCTCGACGAGGTCCCGCGGTATTGCGCCGCGTACGAGGAAGCCATCCGCGAGGCGGGCGGCATCGATCTGCAGCTGCTGGGCATCGGCCGGACCGGCCACATCGGGTTCAACGAGCCAGGCTCCGGCAAGGACAGCCGCACGCGACTGATCTGGCTCGACAAGCTCACCCGGCTCGATGCCGCGAGCGACTTCTTCGGGATCGAGCACGTCCCCACCCGCGCGATCACGATGGGCGTGGGCACGATCCTGGCGGCGAAGAAGATCGTGCTCATGGCCTGGGGCGAGGGCAAGGCCCGGATCGTCGCCGAGGCGGTCGAGGGGCCCGTGACGCCGGTCGTGGCGGCGAGCTTCCTGCAGGACCATCCGAACGCCCGCGTCGTGCTCGACGCCGCGGCGAGCGCCGAACTCACGCGTGAGAAGACGCCCTGGCTCGTCGGGCGGGTTGACTGGACACCGACGCTCATCCGTCGCGCCGTCATCTGGCTCGCGCGCACGATCGACAAGCCGATCCTCAAGCTCACCGACGAGGACTACAACGAGCACGGCTTGCAGGAACTCATGGCCGAACACGGCCCGGCGTACAACATCAACGTCGAGGTGTTCCGCGCAATCCAGCGGACGATCACCGGCTGGCCCGGCGGCAAGCCGCCGCAGGCAAAGAAGCCCGGCGACGCGACCCGCGCCCACGACGAGGTTTTCCCGAAGCGCGTGCTGGTCTTCTCGCCCCACCCGGACGACGACGTGATCTCGATGGGCGGGACGCTGATCCGGCTGGTCGACCACGGCCACGAGGTTCATGTGGCTTACCAGGTCTCGGGCAACATCGCGGTGTTCGACGAGGAGGCCCTCCGCTTCGCCGACTTCGCCGCGGACTACAACCGGATGTTCGGCATCGACAACGGCCGGGCGGCGGAGCTCGAGTCGCACATCGAGGAGTTCCTCAAGAAGAAGGCCCCGGGCCAGGTGGACTCGCCGGAAGTGCAACAGATCAAGGGGCTGATCCGCCGGGGCGAGGCGCGCGCGGCCGGGCGATACTGCGGCATCCCCACCGAGCAGCTCCACTTCCTCGACATGCCCTTCTATGAGACCGGCACCGTCCGGAAGCGCCCCGTTGGTGAAGAGGACATTCAGATCATCGTGGACCTGCTCGAGAAGCTGCAGCCGCATCAGATCTACGCCGCGGGGGACCTCTCGGACCCGCACGGGACGCACCGGGTCTGCCTGAACGCGATCTTCGACGCCATGGGTCGAGTGATGTCGCAGGCGTGGGCGAAGGACACGGAACTGTGGCTCTACCGCGGGGCGTGGCAGGAGTGGGCGCCCGAAGAGATCGAGATGGCGGTGCCGCTCTCGCCGCAGGAACTGACCCGCAAGCGCAACGCGATCTTCAAGCACGAGTCGCAGAAGGACAAGGCGCTCTTCCCCGGCAGCGACGAGCGCGAGTTCTGGCAGCGGGCGGAAGACCGAAATCGCGGTACGGCGAAGCTCTACGACCGCCTGGGCCTCGCGGAGTATGAAGCGATCGAGGCGTTTGTGAAGTGGAAGGGTACGGACGAGAGGTCGGCCGCACCCAGCGGGAAGGCCACCGTCGCCGCCAAAGCATAGGACGGGCGCGACGTGTTCCCTCTCCTCACGGAGCGCGCGGGATGTCGGCGGATGAAACCGATCGGCGACGCGTGGCGGTGCGCGTCTGCGTAAAGCGGACGCGCCCTCACGCGACGAGCTCGCGCGGATGCTGCCCTGATGCCCGAACGTAGCTGCGGTAGCTCCTGCCTCGGTGCCCCCGCGGCAGCGTCGAAAGCGTCCCGGGCTGGGCTCGAACCAGCGACCTGCGGATTAGAAGTCCGCTGCTCTATCCAACTGAGCTACCGGGACGGCGTTTGTCGAAGCCACAGTTTATGCGGTTTTCGACACTCTGACTCCAAGGCGGTTGAACGCTGGTTGGGCGTGTGCCACAACGTCGGGCATCGTCATTCCAGCCGCACCTTTGG
>CAZKRE010000060.1:0-8588 GCA_964555075.1 uncultured Phycisphaeraceae bacterium | reverse complement strand
CCCCCATCCGCCATCAGCATCGGCCCCGCCCTTCTTGCAGTTGCGCGTCCGCCCGTTCCACGAGGGCGAGCACCGGCTCGTCCTCGCAGAACGGCGCCACTTCAAGGTAGCAGGTGGAGACCGGCGAGATCGCCCGCCCCCCCTATCCAGCTGCAACTCATCGCCGCAGGCGTCGAGGCGGGGTTCTGGCGGGCTGGCCGCTCCCATCACACGGCCCGCGGGTGTGCATGGTCATACGCCGTTCGCAGCCGCATGGTCGACAGGTGGGTGTAGATCTGCGTAGTGGACAGCGACTGGTGGCCCAGCAGTTCCTGGACGCTCCGCAGGTCGGCCCCGTTGTCAAGCAGGTGCGTGGCGAATGAGTGCCGCAGGGTGTGGGGGCTGATGGTCGGGTCGAGGCCGGTGCTCTTGAGATACTTGTCTAGCTTCCGTCGGACCGACCGGGAGCTGAGGCGCCCGCCGTTCTTGTTGATGAAGAGCGGCGTCTGGGTGTCGCTCATGGACCGGTGCCGCAGCGCCACGAAACGTGGGTCCGGCTCGAGGAGCGTGAGGTAGTGTCGAATCGCCGCCATGGCGTGGCTGCCCAGAGGAACGATCCGCTCCTTCTTGCCCTTGCCGCGGACGTGGAGCGTTTGCCCCGCAAAGTCCATATCGTTGCGGTTGAGATCGACCAGTTCGCTGACGCGGACGCCGGTGGAATAGAGCGTCTCAAGGATCGCCCGGTCGCGGGCGCCAAGCGTCTCGCGGTTGTCCGGTGTGGACAGGAGCTTTTCGACCTGCTCGACGGTGATGGCCTTGGGCAGGCGCTTGGTTTGCTTGGGGGTGCGGATGAGCAGCATCGGGTTGGTCTCGACGTACCCGCGGCGCTGCATCCACTTGTAAAACGAGCGGAGGGTGGCGATCTTCCGCGCGGTGGTCGCGGGCGAATAGCCGAACCCGTCGAGGTGCGACAGGAACCCGCGGATCCCCATCGCGTCGGCAGCCTTGATCCGGATCTGGATCTCCGGTGCGTGCTCTTCGAGCGGCAGGTGGCCGTTGACGTCCGGCGGTGGCACGGTCGCGGTGGGTGCTGCTGCGGCGACCGCGGGGAAGACGAAGTTGCCGGACTCGTTCACCTGGCCCGCCGGGGCAGGGATCGCGGGGGCGGCAGCGGCGCTCCCGCTGATCAGGGGCCGCGCGATATGTTCCACGTACTGCCGCAGGTCGGCCCCGTAGCACCGCGCCGTGTAGGGGCTGAAGTGCCGTTCGAAGCGCAGGTAGTTCACGAACTCTTCAACGATGGGGATTGAGCCGGGCATAGTCGTACTGTCCTTCGTCCGTGAGGGAAGCATCCGCGTGCCGGAAGGTCACGCGCGCTTGGGTTGCATCCGTTGCAGGTTGCGGCCGATCCGAATCCCGACCTGGTGCGACAGCACCGCGGCGTCGAACCAGTCGAGGTCGATGTTGGGGTCGTTGACGAGGTCCGTGAGGCGGCCGAGCAGGCGCGGCTCATCGCCGGGAGCGCACCGGAAGACGTAGCGCTGCCCGTTCTTCACGAGCACGAGCTCTTGCTCGACGCCATCGCCCGGGTGCTCCGGGTCGACCCGCGGTTCGTGCCTTGCTCCCTCGGGAGTCGAGCGTGCCGGGTTGCTTTCGCTGCCGTCCATCGTTGCGCCTTTCGCCCCTTCGTCGGGGCGGCGCCGGGCCGGCCCTAGGAGAGGGGATCGCGGGAGTTCTGCCTGACCCGCACCTTTTCGGCGCGGAGCAGGCGTGAGCTCGCCGCGTAGCTCACAAATTCCGTGTACAGGTCCATGCTGATGCGATACAACCGCTCGTCCGTCAGCCCATAAGCCGCCGTCTCCCGCCCGCGTCCCACGGCGTACTGCCGCAGGAGGCTGTTCGTTTCCGGGTCGGCGGCGTCGAAGTGGAGGCTCACGACGCTCACCGGCTGCCCGGTGGCGACGCGATCAGGTGGCCGCGCGGCGTCCTCGACGCCTGCGCGGCTCAACTCGCGAATACTGAAAGTGGGTTCGGGCCGGTGCGGAGCCGAGTACAGCTCGAGCGACAGCCCGATCTTGGGGGGGTCGTACGGGTCGAAGGCCGACAGCGAACCGACAACCAGGCCCTCCACCCCGAGAACCTGGCGGAGACGCATCGCGTCGGAAGGCGAGGAGACGCCTCCGTCCAGCCCCATGCTCTGGAGCGCCGCGAGCACCCGGCTCACGGGGAGGACGTCGATGCCGTCCACGCGCTCGAGTTGCTGCGCGATCCGGTCCGCCATCTTGACGCCGTCCGCCTGGAGGCTGCCCGACTCATTCCGCAAGGGCGCCACGGCCCAGACCTGACGCTCGCCGTAAGGCGAGAGGAGTCGCGGCGCCGGGAGCACGGCGGGGCGGGGCTTGCCGCAGCCGGCGACGAACGCCAGCAGCAACACGCCGCTCGCCAGGAAGAGCAGCCTCAGCATGACCTGTTCACTTGCCATGGCATCCTGCCATGCTGCGCCCACCGCTCCGCGATGAGCAAAACGTTCCGATTTCCGAGCTCCACGTTTCGAGCGTCCCTGTTCCGCCGGTGTTTGCCGACTCGGAACCCGCCGCTCGAACCCGCGAAACTCCCGCCTATTCCGTCGGCACGCTTGCCGACGCCTCGGGCCTCCGCTGCGGCGCGGTGAGTTCGGCCACCCGCCCCGCCTGCATCGCCCAGATATTCTCGACGCCCTCGGCCCCGCGGTTCGAGACGAAGAGGATCGCGTTGTCGCTGGACCACACCGGCTGGAGGTTCGAGAACGAGCCCTCCGTCAGCTTTGTACGGGAGCGGCCGTCCTCCGACACCACCCACACGTCGGCCTGCTCCGGCCGAGTGTGCTCATCGGCGGCGGGGTCGACCACCGTGCAGAAAACGATCATCCGGCCGTCGGGCGACCAGGCCGGCGTGATCACCGCGGCGTTGCTGCTCACGGCGACCTCGGTCGGCGGTGTCACTTCCCCATCAACCAGGCTCACCGTCCACACGCTGAACCACCGCGTCCCCCGCTGCCGCGCCCGCTGGAAGACGATCTTGTCCTCCACGGGCGACCAGTTGGGGAACAGGCCGTTGCCGATCACCCGCCGCGTCGACGGGTTGTCGACGTCAACGATGACCATCTCCCATTGCCCGCTCGGGCCACCCAGCGAGCAGTACACGAGCTGCCGGCCGTCGGGCGACCAGCTCGGGTGGATGTCGTGGGTCGTGTCGTTCGTGATCTGCACCGCCTGGCCGCCCCGGGCGTCCATGACGTAGATGTCCCAGTTCCCGGCGCGGTCGGACGCGAAGGCGATCTTCCGCCCGTCCGGGCTGAAGGCGGGCATCTGCTCGTTCGCCGGGTCGTTGGTGAGCTGCGTGATCGCGGTGCCGGAGACGTTCTTGATGTAGAGGTCCGCGGTGTCGCGATGGCGCGTGGACGCGTAGACAAGCCGCTCGCCGCGGCGGTCGACGTCGGGATCGAAGTCGGCCCCCTCAGTGGTGAAGGTCACGCGGGTGCTGTCGCCGCTGCTATCGAGCGGGCTCGCCCCCCCGCCGCCGGCCCCGTCGAGGTGGCCGTAAAGCCCCAGGGCGCCCACGATGCGCCGCGGCCCCTGGGCGTCTGCCACGGACTGGGCCACCGGCCCGGCGTTGACGAACTCGGCTTGCGTACGGCCCGCTTCGCTATCCGTGTCTGCCGGGGTGGCGCCGGATTTGGCGTCGCGCTCCTGAACGGCCCGCTGGTGAGCGGCGTCGCGGCCGGTGTCCCCGTCCACTACGCCCGCGGGGCCGTGGTAGTGCTGGGTGCAACCGATCGTGAGGAATAGCGTCCCTACGGTGCCGAGTGCCAGATTGACCCGTCGCTGATTCATCGTGCCTGCGTCCTCGGCGCGCCCGCCTGCCTGTCCTGCGTTATCGGATCGACGGAGGCCGACGCGACAACGTTCGAGGGCCTACCGGTTTATCGGACGCCGGAGGCCTCGGGCTTGATCGCTCCCCGCAACGGGCGCGCTTAGACTTGCGCGGAGCGTTCTGCCACGATGCACGACCCGTGCCGTGCGGTCTGTACCGATGGGATCGGCCCGATCGGTTGCGGGTTTGAGGTCCCGATGAATCTGTTTGACCTGTTGCTCGACCCCGCCGCCGTGATCCCCCCGCTCCGCGTGGGCGTCACGGTTGTCTATGCTGCCCTTCTCATCGGGACATGCCTCGTGGGGCTCCATCGGTACCGGCTCGTCTGGCTCTTCCGGAAGCACCGCCGCCGCCATGTCCGGCCGCGGGCGCGGTTCACCGATCTGCCCGCTGTCACCGTGCAGCTACCGATCTACAACGAGCCCGCCGTCGCCGAGCGGGTGATCGATACCGTCTGCTCGCTCGACTATCCCGCGGACCGGCTCCAGGTGCAGGTTCTCGACGATTCGACCGACGGGACGGCCGCGGCGACGCTGGCACGCGTCCGCTACTGGCAGGCCCGCGGCGTCCGGATCGAGCACCACGCGAGGACGAGCCGGGAGGGGTTCAAGGCCGGGGCGCTCGCTGCCGCGCTCCCCCGGGCAACGGGAGAGCTGATCGCGATCTTCGATGCCGACTTCGTCCCCCCGGCGCACTTCCTGAGGAGAACCGTCCACCACTTCACCGATCCCGGCGTCGGCATGGTGCAGGCGCGGTGGACCTATCTCAACCGGGAGGACTCGCTCCTGACCCGCGCCCAGGCGGTTTTCCTCGATGGCCATTTCGTCGTCGAGCACACCGCCCGCAACCGCGGCGGGGCCTGGATGAACTTCAACGGCACCGCCGGGACGTGGCGGCGCGCCGCCATCGAAACGGCCGGCGGCTGGCACGGCGACACGCTCACCGAGGACGTCGACCTCTCCTACCGCGCCCAACTCGCCGGTTGGCGGTTCGTCTACCTCCCCACGCTCACGTGCCCGGGCGAGCTCCCGCCGGAGCCCAACGCATTCAAGACGCAGCAGCACCGCTGGAGCAAGGGCTCACTCCAGGTCGCCAGGAAGCTGCTGCCCACGATCCTCCGGTCGGACGAGTCGCTGCGCGTGAAAGTCGAGGCGTGCTTTCACCTGCTCGGGCCGCTGGTCAACCTGTTCATCACCCTGCTCGTGCTCCTCTTCTACCCGGTGATCGCCCTGCAGGCGGGCGGTCTGGGGGTCGACGGCACGTGGCTGGCCATCCCGTTGGGCGTCGGACTGCTCGGTCTGGGCGTTGCGTCGGCGATCACGTTCTACACCGTCAGTCAGACGGCGCAGCGGCGGTCGGTCGGCGGCACGCTCGTTCAGGCGCCGGTCCTGATCGCCCTGGGCGTGGCTGTCGCCCTCAGCAACACGATCGCCTGCATCGAAGCCCTGGCGCGACACCGCTCGGCCTTCGTCCGGACGCCAAAGTACGGCCGTGGGGCCCGCGATCGACGGCGGCGCATCTCGTCCCGCGCCGTCATCACCGCCGTCGCGGAGCTGGCGCTGGCTATCTATATGCTCGCCTGTCTCCAGCTCGCGCTGCGGGAGGGGATGACGCTGCTGACCGCCCCCTTCCTCGCTCTCTTCATGCTCGGCTACTGCGGGCTCGGGGCGGCGAGCCTCTGGCCCGTCGTCCGCCCGCTCCGCTGGGCACGCGAGTCGGACCCCGCTCCCGCCGGCGCAGCCTGACGGCGTCGCCCCGCACAACCATCAGGAACGCCACGACCCGCCGTTGCCCCCGTGTCGGAGGCGGTTTCGTCTGCTGGGCGCCGGATCGGCAGCCCGAACCGAACGAAGAAGAGTCTGCGGGCACACGGGGCGGTGGCGCGCAGGGAGCGGGCGATGACACCTTCAAAGAACCGGCCTTGGCGCGTCCTGAGGATGGTGCTGATCGGGGGCTGCGGGTTGGCCGCGGCTCCGGCCGCGGCAGCGGACGCCCAGCTCGTCCAATGGGCCCGTCAGGAGGCGGCGCCCCAGTTGCTCATGACGCTTGAAGCGGCGGAAGGCGGCGGCGACCGCCACCTCGCCCACATCCTTCGCGCATCGCTCGAAACCGATGGGGCCGCCCAGTTCCCCGTCCACGATGCGAAGTTCTGGCAGGCGGCCGTAGAGTCGCGCGCGGCGACGCGGGCGGCACTGGCCGTGCGCCTCGTGGCTCTCGCCGCCGATGGCGACGCCGAAGCCATCGCCGCTTACCGCGACCTGCTCTCCACGGGTGATGCGCCCGCCGGCGTCGTTTCATGGGTGCTGACCGGCCTCTTCGAACGCCTACCGGCGGAGTCGGGTGCGACACTGGACCCGCTCGTCGTCGGCGACCGGGCGCTGGACCGCGGCGACTTCGCCCTGGCCGCGGTCGCGTATCGGCTGGTCCTGCTCGACGCGTCACCTGAGGACTATGCGTATCGGGATATCGCCGGGCACTACTTCTACTGCCTCGACGCGCTGCGAGCCGCTCCCGATCTCGACTCCGCGCGCACGCGGTTCAACCGGACGGTCGTCTTTCCGAGCGTCCAGGCACAGTCGCAGGCACGGACCGCTGACGCCTCGCGAGAGCACGACCCCGATGCCCGGGTGCTGCCGTCGACCGCCTCCGCGGAATAGAGCGGCCGCCTTGATTCGAGGGCGGCCGTCGGTAGACCGCAGCTCGCATGTGCGGGCGGTGGGGGCGACACGTTTGGGTTTGCCCGTTGCAAGTGGCCGGGAACGCTGCCGGAACGTCCGCGACGCCTTTGGGGATCAGCCGGTCCTATGTCCTGCCTGCGCGCATCGCGGGGGCGGTCGGCCTACGCTCTGTTGTACCCGCTCGTCGGGATGCGGGGCGTCTGCTGTCGTCATGATGAGGTGACGTTTGGATTACCCGTGGTTTCAGGACGCGATCTTCTACGCGGTGGACGTCGCGCGGTTTGCCGACTCGGATGGTGACGGTTTCGGCGACTTCAAGGGGCTGCTGGGGAAGCTGGACTACCTGCAGGACCTGGGGGTGACGGCCCTGTGGCTGCTGCCCTTCTACCCGTCGCCGCGGCGGGACAACGGCTACGACGTGACCGACTACTACCGCGTGGACCCGCGACTGGGGACGCTGGCGGATTTCGAGGCGGTCGTGCGGGCGGCGGGCGAACGGGGGATGCGGGTGCTGATCGACCTGGTGATGAACCACACGTCGGACGAACACCCGTGGTTCGAAGCAGCGCGGCGGGACTCGGGGAGCCGGTTCCGCAAGTACTACACGTGGAGCGAGTTGCCGCCGCCGAGCCCGGCGGATCAGGGCCCGATCGTGGGGGATCACGGGCGGGTGTGGACGTTCGACGAACTGGCGGGGCAGTACTACTTCCACCGGTTCTACCCGTTCCAGCCGGACCTGGACTTTGACAATCCGGATGTGATGGACGAGGCGCACCGGTTCATGGATTACTGGTTGAGCTACGGGGTGGCGGGGTTTCGGCTGGACGCGATCCCGATCCTCGCGGGGAGTGCGGGGCCGCCGGATGGGGAGCCGCGGCGGGCGCGGGACCCGCGGCCGATCCTCAAGCGGGTGCGCGAGGGGGTGGAGGGCCGGCGGAAGGACGTGGCGCTGCTGGGCGAGGCGGACGTGGAGGCCGAGCGGCTGGACGACTACTTCGCGGGGGGCGAGGGGTTGAACCTGCTGTTCAACTTCCTGCTGAACAACTACCTGTGGCTGGCGCTGGCGCGGGGTGACGTGGAGCCGCTGCATCGGGTGCTGGGGGAGCTGCCGTCGACGCCGCCCAACTGCTTCTGGGCGAACTTCATCCGGAACCTGGACGAGCTGGACCTCGAGCGACTGGACGAGGACGAGCGGCAGGAGGTGTTCGAAGCGTTTGCGCCGAAGAAGTCGATGCAGATCTACGGGCGCGGCGCGCGGCGACGGTTCGCGCCCATGCTGAGCGGGGATCGGCGGCGGATGGAACTGGTGATGGCGCTGACCCTCTCCCTGCCGGGGGCGCCGGTGATCGTGTACGGCGACGAGATCGGGATGGGCGAGGACCTGACGCAGGCGGATCGCGCCACCGTCCGCCTGCCGATGCAGTGGGACGGGGGCAGGAACGGGGGGTTTTCGAAGGCGCCCGCGGCGAAGCTGGTGCAGCGGCCCGTGGCGACGGGGAAGTTCGGCTACCGCAGGATCAACGCGGCTTCACAGCAAGGGGACGAGGGGTCCTACTGGTGGTTCGTCCGACGGCTGCTCCACGCCCGGCGGGAGCACCCGGAGTTCTCACGCGGCGCGTGGCACATCATCTCCACCGGCTCGGATGCGGTCTTCGGGATGCGCACGGCGTACGAGGACATGAGCGTGCTGACGCTGCACAACCTGTCGGGCCGGAAGCAGAAGGTGCGCCTGGACCTGCGGGCGCAGCGCGGCCGGCGGCTGCGGTCGATCCTCGGCGATCACGACGACCTGCCCATCGGGGACGAGTTGATCTCGATCGAGCTGGCCGCGTTTGGGTACCGGTGGTACCGGGTGGCGGGAGATCGAAACGGGTGATTGCGTAATGAGCAGACCCGGTGATGCGGTGGTCAGACAGCTTCGCTGGCGATGATCCGTTGGCGGGCTTCGGAGGGGGTGCGGCCGTAGGCGCGGCGGAAGGCGCGGGTGAACTGGGCGGTGCCGGCGTAGCCGCACGCGGT
>CAZKRE010000059.1:0-17656 GCA_964555075.1 uncultured Phycisphaeraceae bacterium | reverse complement strand
AAGACGCCGTGGGTCGAGGGGTAGGTGATCATGAGGCAGGCGAGGCGGTCGGCGTGCTGCTCGGCCTTCTTGCGGAGGTCGGCGATGTCGATGTTGCCGTGCTCGTCGCACTCGACGGCGACGACGCGCAGGCCGGCGACGACGGCGGAGGCGGGGTTGGTGCCGTGGGCGCTGGTGGGGATGAGGCAGACGTCGCGCTGCTCTTGTCCATTGGCGCGGTGGTAGGCGCGGATCGCGAGGAGGCCCGCGTATTCACCCTGCGAACCCGCGTTGGGCTGCAGCGACACCGCGTCGAAGCCGGTGCCGGCGTCGAGCCACGCCTCGAGGTCGGCGAAGAGCTTGGCGTAGCCCTGGGCCTGCTCGCGCGGGGCGAAGGGATGCAGGTTGGCGAACTCCGGCCAGGTGATCGGGATCATCTCCGCGGCGGCGTTGAGCTTCATCGTGCACGAGCCGAGCGGGATCATCGAGTCGGCGAGGGAGATGTCCTTGCGCTGGAGCCTGGTGATGTAGCGGAGGAGCTCGTGCTCGTGGTGGTGGGAGTTGAAGACGGGGTGGGTGAGGAATGGGGATGTGCGATGGGGGATGTGGGAAGTGGGATGTGAGGACGCCGCTTGCGGCTTCGCGCCGAAGAGGGATGCGACCGCCGCGACGTCGGCATCGGTGGTCGTCTCGTCGAAGGAGACGCCGACGGTGGTGTCGTCGAGCTTGCGGAGGTTGACCTGCTTCTCGCACGCCGTTCGCAGCGCGCCTTCAGCGTTCTTCACGCGCACGGCGATCGTGTCGAAGAATGCGTCGTGCAGCACGGTCGCACCAGACGCGCGGAGCGCGTCGGCTAGTGCTCGCGTCTTCGCGTGGACCTGTTGCGCGATGCGCTTGAGGCCCTCGGGCCCGTGGTAGACGGCGTACATGCTCGCCATCACCGCGAGGAGCACCTGCGCGGTGCAGATGTTGCTCGTGGCCTTTTCGCGGCGGATGTGCTGCTCGCGGGTCTGGAGGGCGAGGCGGTAGGCGGGGTTGCCGTGGGCGTCTTTGGACACGCCGACGACCCGGCCGGGCATCTTGCGGGAGTATTCCTGCTTCGTCGCCATGAACGCGGCGTGGGGCCCGCCGTAGCCCATCGGGACGCCGAAGCGCTGCGTGGAGCCGACGGCGATGTCGGCGCCCCCGGCAGCCCACTCGCCTGGCGGCTTGAGGAGGGTGAGCGCGAGGAGGTCGCAGGCGGCGACGACGAGGGCGCCCCCCCCGGAAGCCTTGTGTGCGGCTTCGCAGAGCGCGGAGTAGTCGACGATGCGGCCGTCGGTGGCGGGGTATTGAACCAGCACGCCGCAGACGTCTTCCATGCCGGACGATGGCGATACCTCGGCGTTGGTGACGCGGACGTCGATGCCGAGCGAATCGCCGCGGGTGCGGACGACGGCGATGGTCTGTGGGTGGCAGTCGTCCGCGACGAGGAAGACGGGTTTCTTCCCGTTCGCGATCCCGTAGCACATCGCCATCGCTTCCGCGGCGGCGGTGGCTTCATCGAGCAGCGACGCGTTCGCGAGCGGCAGCGCGGTGAGGTCGCTGACCATCGTCTGGAAGTTCAGGAGCGCCTCGAGCCGACCCTGGGAGATCTCGGCCTGGTACGGCGTGTAGGGCGTGTACCAGAGCGGGTTCTCGAGGATGTTGCGGAGGATGGGCGGCGGCGTGATTGTGCCGTGGTAGCCCTGCCCGATGAATGAGCGGAAGACCCGGTTCTGCGACGCGATGGCCTTGAGCTCGGCGAGGGCCTGGGTTTCGGAGCAGCCTTCGGGCAGCCCGGGCATCGACGCCCGGCGGATCGCCTTGGGCACGGTCTGGTCGGCGAGCTCGTCCAGGGAGGCGACGCCGACGGCTTGGAGCATCGCGGCGAGGTCGTCGCCGCGGGGCCCGAGGTGGCGCGGGGCGAAGTCGCCGGACGTGTCGGCGGGTGAAACGGTCGGCGCCGCGGCATGGGCCGCGGGGATACGGGAGGTCGTGGTCATGGTCGCTTCCTGAGCCGGGAGGAACGGCGATTCTACCCGTTTTTTCAGGTGGGGCGGCGGGCTGAGCCGGGAACGCCCCCCGCGCCGGGACGGGATACACTCTCGCCGCATGATCGCCAAAGTCACCGGCACGCTCGAATCCGTCGCTCAGGACCGCGCCCACATCGCCCTGCCGGGCGGCGGGCTGACGCTGGAGGTCCTGCTGCCGGCGTACACCGTCGCGCGGCTGCACGGGGAGATCGGCCGGCCAACCACGCTGCACACGCACACCTTCCTCGAAGGCTCGGCGCAGGGGACGAGCTTCATCCCCCGCATCGCCGGGTTCCTCGGCGAGGCCGATCGGCGGTTCTACGCGCTGTTCACCACGGTGAAAGGCATTGGCAATCGCAAGGCGCTGCGGGCGATGGCGCTGGCAACGCCGCAGATCGCGGCGGCGATCGAGGACCGGGACCTCGCGCTGCTGCAGAGCCTGCCGGAGATCGGCAAGCGGACGGCCGAGACGATCGTCGCCACGCTCCGGGGGAAGGCGGGCGAGTTCGTCGACACCGGGGCCCGCTTCGCCGCGGCGACGGGCGGGGCCGGGGGCGAAACTTCCGGGGGCGGCGGGCGGAGCCTCGCGAAGGATGCGCTCACGGTGCTCGTCCAGCTCGGCGAGCGGCGGCAGGACGCGGCGGCGTGGATCGATCAGGTGCTCTCGAGCGACGACCCGCCGACGGACGTGCAGGGCGTGATCGCGGAGGTCTACCGCGTGAAGGCGTCCGGCTAAAGTTAGCCGCGGGGCTTGCCCCGCGCCGACGCACCTCCGCGCGGGGCTAAGTTCTGACGTGGTGCATCACGATCCCGCCCGCGACGGCGACGTTGAGCGAATCGACGCCGCCGCTCATCGGGATGATCACCTTGTGGGTCGCGAGGCGGAGGTAGCCCGCCTCGAGGCCGTCCGGCTCGTTGCCGAGCAGGATGGCGGCGCGTTCGCCGCGGCGGTAATCCATCAGGGGGACGGCGTCGGGGGCGAGGACGGTGGCGACGAGGTCGATGCCCTGTTCGTCGCGCAGGCGGATCAGGTCTTGCCCCACGCTTTCGCTGCGGACGATCGGGAGCGTGAACACCGAGCCCATCGAGACGCGGACGCAGCGGCGCATGAACGGGTCCGCCCCCTTGGCGCCGACGAGCAGGCCGTCCATCCCGAGGGCCGCGGCGGTTCGGATGATCAGGCCGAGGTTCTCGATGTTCTGCAGGTGCGGGCAGACGACGAGCGTCCCGCCGGGGCGGAGCGGGAGCAGGTCGTCGAGGCGGGAGAGGTCCGGCCGGTGGCCGCAGCCGAGCATGCCGAGGTGGAAACGGTAGCCGATGACCTCGCTGATGCGGGTTTCGGGCATGACGTAGACGGGCAGCCCGGGCGGGACGGCGGGCAGGATGGAGTCGACGCGGTGGTCGCTGACGAGCAGCGACGCGGGGCGGATGCGGGGCGGCGCGGCGAGCAGCCTGCGGACGAGGTGCTCCCCCTCGGCGATGAAGAGGCCCATTTCCTCAGCGAGGTGCCGGTCCTTGAGTTGCCGGTAGGGCGCGAGGCGGGGATCATCGAGGTCGGAGACTGGGATCAGGTCCGGGGCCATCGCAGCAAGGTAGCGAGGAGCGAGGCATGACGACGACGGGCGACCTCATCGATCGGTTTGAACGAGGCGGCGGGGAACTGCGGGCGGCGTGCGCGGGGTTGACGCGCGAGCAACTCGTCGCGCGGCCGGGGCCGGGGGCGTGGTCGATCCTCGAGCTCGTGATCCACCTGCAGGACACCGATGCGATCGCGATCGATCGGATGAAGCGGGTGATCGCGGAGGAGAACCCGTCGCTGCTGTACGCCGATGAGAGTGCGTATGTCGCCCGGCTGTCCCCGCACGATCAGTCGCTGGAGGATGCGATGCTGCTGGTGGAGGTGGGTCGGCGTCAGATGGCGCGGGTGCTGCGGGCGCTGCCGGGCGAGGCGTTTGACCGGCGGGGCACGCACAACGTCAGCGGGCCGCTGACGGTCCGGCAGCTCGTCGAGGTCTACACCGACCACCTCGAGCACCACCTGGGATTCCTGCGGCAGAAGCGCGAGCGCCTGGAGGGCGACACCCGTTAGCCGCGGGGCTTGCCCCGCGAGAGACTCGGGCGCTGCGCGGAGCAAGCTCCGCGGCTAACGGGGGCGCGTCAGCGTCACCGGTTCGAATCCACCTCGACCGGCTCGCGTCCTTCGAGCATCGCGGCGAGGCGGGCGCGGGCGGAGCGGCTGCCGTTGCTGTGGCCGTTGGCGTGCCGGTCCTCCGGGTCGCGGTCGTCGGCGGCGTCGGTCGCGGGCGGGGCGGGGAGCTTGAGCTCGCGGTGGTGCGGGTCGTTCGCCTCGTCGATCTCGACGGCCGCGGAGGCGGCGGTCGGCTCGGAATCGACCGCTTCCTTCGCGATCGTGCCGTCTTTGGCCACCTGGTCGAAGCGGACGCTGACGCGCTTCGACACGCCCCGCTCCTGCATCGTGATGCCGTAGAGCACGTCGCAGACCTGCATCGTCCGCTTGTGGTGGGTGATGACGATGAAGTGGGACTTGTCGAGGAAGCCCTGGAGGATGCCGGTGAAGCGTTCGACGTTGGCCTCGTCGAGCGCGGCGTCGACCTCGTCGAGGATCGCGTAGGGCGACGGGCGGGTCTTGAAGATCGCCATGAGCATGGCGATGGCGGTCATCGTCTTCTCACCGCCGGAGAGCTGGCTGATCGCGCGGGGTTCCTTGCCGGGCGGCTTGGCCATGATCTCGATGCCCGACTCGAGCACGTCGATGTGGCCGTTGTCGTCGGGCTGGAGGAACAGGTCCGCCTTCCCGCCGCCGAAGAGCTTGCGGAACAGGCCGTCGTTGCCCGCGAAGTGTTCGCGGATGGTGTTGAACGTGTCTTCGAACCGCTTGCGGGAGTCGTCGTTGATCTGCTCGATGAGCGAGGCGAGCTGGTCGCGAGCCTCCTCGACGTCCTTCACCTGGTTGCCCAGGTCGACGTGCTTCTGGTCGAGCTCCTGCTCCTCGTGGATCGCGTCGAGGTTGACGTTGCCCAGGCGCGTGATCTTCGTGCGGAGCTCGGAGATCTCGGCCTCGACCGCGGCCCAATCGATCTCGAACGGGTCGCCTCCGGGGGCGGGGGCGGGGGCCGCTTGCGGCTTCGCGGAGTCGTCGGAGAGCTCGTCGGTCTCGATCGCGGCCTGATCATCGAGCGGCTTCGCGAAGCCGCGAGCGGCTTCGAGCGCGGCTTCGTACGCCTCGACGATGTCGAGCTCGAGCTGCTCGTGCCCGCGCTGGCGGACCGCGTCGAGCTTCACCTCCAGCTCGCGCTGCGTCACCCGCAGCTTGTTCAGCACGCCGTCCGCCGCTTCGAGCGCCTTGCGCTTCTCGGCGATCGCGGCCTTGCGGGCCTTGAGTTCGGCGTCCGCCTTCTCGAGCTGCCTGGCGACGGCGTCACAGGCGGTGACGAGTTCCTCGAGCTGCTTCGTCGCCTCCTCGCCTTGGGCCTTGGCCTCGGCGAGCGTCTGTTCGAAGCCCTCGATCCGGCCGCGGTAGCCGGCGAGCTGGTCCTCGAGCACCTTGTGCTGCCGCTCGACGTCCGCCAGCGCGATCTCGATCTGACGCACCTGCCGCTGCGTGGCGCTGGCCTGCTCGGCGGTGCGGCTCGAATCGACGCGGAGGTTGCTCACGGCGTCGCGGGCCGCGTCGGCCTTCGCCGTCGCTTCCCGGATGCCCGTGTCGAGCGCGTCCACGCGCGACTGCCGGGCCGTCGCGTCCTCTTCCAGTTTCGCCTTCTCCGTCTTGTGGCCGGTGCGCTTGCCCTCGGCGTCCTTGAGCTGGCGGTGGATCTGCTCGGTTTCCGCGGAGATCACCGGCTGCTCCTTCTCGAGCTGGCGGATCTGCGAGCCGAGGCTGTCGAGCTTGCTCGTCGCCTGGATGCGGATCGAGTTCGCGTCCGCGATCGCCTGGCGTAGCGCATCGCACACCTTCTCGACGTGCGTCGCGCTGTCCGAGAGCTCCGCGAGCTGCTGGCTGTCGGCCGTGATCGCGTCGTCGAGGTCGGCGATCTCCGCCCGCAGCGCCGCCAGCTCCGACCGCCGCGAGATCAGCCCGACGCCCTTCGTCGCGGGCCCGGCGAACACGCGGCCGTCCGCCTCGAGCAGTTCGCCCGTCTTCGTGATGAAGCGGTAGCCGGTTGGCAGCGTCGCGCGGAGGAGCAGCGCCGCTTCGAGGTCGCGGACGACGAGCGTCTGTCCGAGCACCCGCCAGGCGACCGCGCCGAGCCACTCGGGGTAGCGCACGAGGTCGAGCACCCGCGACAGGCCCAGCGACTCGGGCGCGAGGCCGGTCGCGGTGGCGGGGATCGGCGGCTGGTCGATGGCGAGGAACGCGACGCGGCCGGCGAGGGACTCGATCGCGGTCCGCCCGCCGTTGTTGCTGCACACCGCGGCGAGCCGGTCGACCACGAGGGCCTGCTGGTACTCGCCCAGCGCGGCCTCGACGATCGGGGCGTGCTCGACGTCGGCCTCGATGAGTTCGGCGAGGAGGCCACGGACGAAGGAGAAGGTGGACTCGTGACCCGGGCCTTCGCCCGCGGCGGGCTCAGGCCCGGCGTGACCGGTGTTGGCGCGGGCGAGGACCGCCTTGACGGGGTCGGCGACGCCCTCCTGCTTGTCGGCCATCTCCTGGAGCGTGGCGCGGCGGGAGTTGAGGCCAGACCGCTTCTCCTTCGCCTTGGCGAGGCGGTCGGAAAGCTCCCGCTGCTGGGTGTCGAACCGGGCCGCCAGCGCCCGCTGCTCCTCGAGCTTGGTCGTCTCCTGGGCGACGAGCGACTCGGCCTCCTGCTTCGTCTCGCTCGCCTCGTCGCGGGCGGTGAGCAATCCCTCGAGCTGCTCGGCGATGTGGCTGCCGCGCTGCTCGAGCTTCTCGCGGGTGGCGACGAGCCGCTGCTCGAACGCGTTGATGGAGGAGATCTCGTTGCCGAGCTGCGCGGTGCGGCGCATCAGCGAGACGATGCCCGCCTTCTCGTCCTCGAGCTGGCGACGCTGCTCGTTGACCGCCTGCTGGAGCTGGCGGTGCTCCTCGGTCGCGGCGTCGAGGCGGGTCTTGACGTCCGCCTGGGCCGCGGCGAGCTTCTCCGATTCTTCGCGGGCAGCGCTCAGGTCCTGCGACAACTGGGACTGCCGGCCCTTGATCTCCCCGAGCCGGCTCGCGTCCCGCTCGATCATCCGCTGCGCGTCGCTCAGGGACGCGACGGCGTACTGCTCACGCTGGCGGGCCTGGGCCTGCTTCGATCCCGCCTCGTGCCGGGCCTTGTCGAGCGACTTCTGCCGCGCGGCGACCTGCTCCCGCTCGAGTTCGAAGTCGCTGATCCCGGCCTCGGCCTCGGCCAGGCCGCGGGCCGCGACGGCGCGGTCGGCCTCGGCCTGCTCAAGCTGCTCGTGCAGCGCCGTCAGCCGCAAGGAGAGCTCGTGCCACTCGGCGAGCGCGTGCCGCAGTTGCAGGTCGCGCAGCCGGACCTTGTGCTCCTGGAACGAGCGGGCCCGCGCGGCCTGCATCTTCACGCTGCGGAGGCGGCGCTCGGTGTCCTCCAGCCGCTGGCGGACGATGGTGAGGTTCTGCTCCGTCCGCTCGAGCTTGCGGAGGGCTTCCTTCTTGCGGGCCTTGAAGCGGGCGATGCCGGCCGCCTCTTCGAAGATCTCGCGGCGCTCCGCGGCGTTGGCCTGGAGCATGCGGTCGACCTTGCCCTGCTCGATGACGGAGTAGGCGTCGAGGCCGACACCGGTGTCGAGGAAGAGCTCGCGGATGTCCCGCAGGCGGGCGCGCCGGCCGTTGATGTGGTACTCGCTGGTGCCGTCGCGGAAGAGGGTGCGCGTGACGGCGACCTGCTCGGTGTCGATCGGCAGGGTGCGGCGAGCCGCTTGCGGCTTCGTGGAGCTGTCACCCGGCCCTCCGTCGCTGCGCTCCTCAGGGCCGGCGTCGATCACGGGGTTGTCGAAGGTGAGGGTGACGGTCGCCATCCCGCTGGGCTTGCGGGCGGACGAGCCGTTGAAGATCACGTCGAGCATCGCCCCGCCGCGGAGGCTCTTGGCGGACTGCTCCCCCAGCACCCACTTGATGGCGTCGACGACGTTGGACTTGCCGCACCCGTTGGGGCCGACGATGCCGACGATGGGGGCGTCGAACCGGATTTCAGTCCGGTCGGCGAACGACTTGAAGCCGGCAACGGTGAGCTTGGCCAGACGCATCCATCGACCTCCCTGTCGACGCGGCAGCGCGTATCAAAAAGTTATCGGAGCCGCGCCGGGCGCGGCTCCAAAAGCGGTGTTCCCCGCGCTCGCAGCGCCCCCTCCGTGGGAGATGCGTCCCGGGCTCCGGCGGCAGCCGGGACCCAGCTTAAGGCGTGGCGGACCGCTGGTTCGGCTGAGCCGGGTTCTCCCCCAGCCACTGCAGCCGATCCGCGTTCATCGTAACGTCTCCCGCGGACTCTGCACCGCCCGCCACCTCCTCAACCGTCGGGGTGGTCTCCGGCCGTTCCTGCGGCCGCTCCCGCAGCTCCTTGACCTGCTTCGCCAAGGGGCTCTCGTTGAAGATCACCGGCACCTCCAGGTGGTTCTGCCGGATCAACTCATAAATCGCGTCCACCACCTGCCCATAGCTCAGGCCCAGGCCGTCGTTCAGGTCCCGGTCGTGCGGCGCGTGGCCCAGGAGGTACGCCATCGACCCCAGGGACCGGGGCATGATGTGCAGCACCTTCGGCTGCGGCTCCCGCGGCCACTGGTAGAAGAGGGTCAGGGCGTCGCCCGGGCTGCCGGAGCGAAGCATCAGCCGGTTCCCCCACAGCTTGGCGAGGAAGGGGGCGGGGAACATGATGTCCCCCCCGCCGATCGGCTCGGGCTGTTCGGGGCCGAAGATCACCAGCCGGGGCGAGCCCTCCTGGGTGATGTAGAGCATCGGCTTGGCCGAGGGCACCCGGTCGATCATGAACTTGAGGTCCCGGCCGCCCGCGGTGATGGGCAGCCGGCGGACCAGCCAGGTCGCGTTGATCGACGCCAGCGACTCGTACGCCGCGACCCGGACCGACTGATCCTCATCGTCCAGGAGCCGGCGGAGCGTCCCCTCGCCCTGGATGCTCTGAGGCAGGTGGACGAGCGAATCCGCCACCGTCTTCCGCACCTCGGGGTCCGGGTGGTAGGAGAGCTCCTCGAGGTATCGGGTGGCGTGGGTGTCGCCGAGGTACGCCCCGGCCTCCAGCGCGGACAGACGCAGCACCTGCGACGTGTCCGCGTACAGCCCCTGCAGCGTGGGGATCGCGTTGGGCCCGAGGGCCTTCCACGTCATCACGATCCGCTCGGCGTAGTGGGGCTCGGCCCGCATCCGCTCCGCCAGCGCCC
This sequence comes from uncultured Phycisphaeraceae bacterium, assembly GCA_964555075.1. GTDB lineage: Bacteria > Planctomycetota > Phycisphaerae > Phycisphaerales > Phycisphaeraceae > CAZKRE01. The sequence continues at coordinate 8,243 of CAZKRE010000059.1, read as the reverse complement.
GCGCCTGGTCGGGCACGAACGTCGGGCCGGCCTGCGTGTAGTGGTGGCGGATCAGGTCGAGCATTTCCGCCGCCCGGTTCGCGTACCGCTTGGGGACGTTGATGCGGATGCGCAGGTCGGTGACGGGCTCGGCGATCGACCGGGCGTCGGTGCTCCGCCCGAAGCGTTCGTTGATGCGGTTGGCGATCAGCCGGCTGCGGGTCCAGCTCGGCTGGTTGAGCACCAGCTCGATGCCGCGCGGCTCGAGGACTTTGCCACCCAGCACCACGACGGCCTGCCGCTGCCAGTCGCGGACCTCGGTGTCGTCGTCCGGGCCTTGCGGGTCGATGTAGGCCTGCCCGTTGCCGGTGGCGGTCGGGCGGAGGTAGTCGAAGGAGGTGTTGGCGCCGTTGGGGGCGAGCTGGGTCGTCCAGAGCGTGCTGCCGGTCAGGCTCGTGGTCTGGGTGTCCACGGCGGAGATCAGCAGGTCGAACCGGCTGCCCTTCGTCGCGCCGGGGGGGATCAGGCCCTGGACCGCGACGACGGCGGTGTCCTGGAGGTCGAGGATCTGCTCGGGGGAGAGGCTCAGGAACGGCTTGATATCAGGGGCGGCCTGGGCGATGGCGCTGGGGCTGCCGATGCCGTTCTTCCGCATCTCGTTGATCAGCCGCTGCCGGAGGCTGGCGGGGGTCTCCGAGGAGCCGGTGCCGGTCCCGGGCGGGAAGACGACGATGCCGTAGCCCTCGACGAGCTGCGGGAGGTCGTCGCCCGCGCGGAGGCTGGTCATCGACCCGACCGTGCCGCGGAGGAAGGTCGGCCCGGTGTAGCTCGGCGGGGGCGGCGCGGCGGGCGGGGCCTCGACCGTGGGGGTTTTGGACGAGCAGCCGGGCACGGCAACCCCCACCGCCAGCGTCGCGAGCAGCGAGACCACGGCGCAGCGACGGAGCCAGGACCCCGAGCGGCGCACGGGACGATCAGCACGGATGTGGAGCATGCACAGCCCGTCGGAGGAGGGAAACAAATCGGCGGTTCGCTATTGTCCGCCCCCAGGGGGCTCCGGTCAAGCGCCGCGCGGGCCGCGCCCGACGGTTCGGCGTAGACTAAGCCGATGCAGGCCGACATCGACAAGGTGCTCCTCGACCGGCGCACGATCGCCCGGCGGGTGGAGGAACTCGCGGAGCAGATCGGCGCCGACATCGCCGCGGAGGTCGCCCAGGCCGACGGCCGCGGCTCCGACCCGCAGGAGATCACGTTCGTCCCCATCCTCGTCGGCAGCGTCATCTTCCTCGCCGACCTCATCCGCCACCTGCCCCTGCGGATGCAGATCCGCGTCATGACCGTCTCCAGCTACCCCGGCACGGCGACCGAGAGCCGCGGCGCGAAGGTCGACGCCACCCTCACCAACCTCCCCGACAACCTCGCCGGCCGGCACATCCTCCTCGTCGACGACATCCTCGACTCGGGCGGGACGCTGCGGCTGGTGACCGACCTGATCCGGCAGCGGAACCCGGTGAGCGTGCGGACCTGCGTGCTGCTCCGCAAGCGGCGGCCGCAGGCGATGGCGTTCCCCGTCGACTACGTCGCGTTCGACATCCCCGACGAGTTCATCGTCGGCTACGGGCTCGATTACGACGGGTACTACCGCAACCTGCCCGATATCGTCACGCTTCGGCCCGAAGTGACGGGGGTTCCGAGCCCCGGGTTTTGAAGTTCGAGCTGGAACACCACATGCCGACCTTGCTCGACAACCCGGAACCCCAAGCCCCGAACCCCAAGCTCTGCCACCCCGCCGAGGGCGTGAGCGAGGAGGTCGACGAACAGGCGATCGCCGCGACGGCGGCGATGCTCCCGGCGGAACTGCTCCAGCCGGGCGAGGTCATCATCCTCCTGCTCAAGCCCAGCCCGTGGTACATCGTGCTGGGGTCGATGAAGATGCTCATCGGCATCGCGCTGGTGACGGGGCTGCTGCTGGCGCTGCAGACCGCGGCGGTGATCGCGTTCGGGCAGCGGGAGATCGTGGCCCTCGGGTTCGCCGCGGGCGGGCTGCGGCTCTTCTGGCAGTTCCTCGACTGGCTCTCCCGCGTCTACGTGCTCACCGACCAGCGCGTGATCCGCGTGATGGGCGTCCTCCGCATCAGCATCTTCGAGACCCCGCTCCAGCAGGTCCAGAACACCGAACTCTTCATCTCCATCCGCGAGCGGCTGCTGGGCCTGGGCACCATCGCCTTCGCGACCGCGGGCACGGGCGGCTACGAGGCGTTCTGGGTCATGGTGACGAAGCCCATGGAAGTCCACCAGAAGGTGGTCCAGACGCTGCGACGCTACCGGCGGTGACCGCACCCAAACCGCTCGCGGCTTCGCGGGACGGTCGGGCGTGGATGGTGCTTCTCGAAGCCGTCCGACGTGGGTAGATTCCGCGAAGCCGCGAGCGGCTTTGAGGAGGGGCGCCGTGTCGAGAGCGATCGTGATCGCGCATCACCTGATCTGGACCGCGTACGGCTGGTGGCTGCCCAACGACCCTCGCGGGAGCTCCTCCCGCACCCTCCGCAGCGACATCATCGGCGAGCTTGGGACACTTCACGAGGGACGCAGGCAGGTCCAGCCCGCTTCGCACGAGATCCGCACGTTCTACGCCGCCGCCGCCGACTGGCTCCGGCACGAGTTGCTGCTGTTCGACCGGGCGTGCGTCGACGGCATCGCCGCGGCGTTTGCCGACGTGATCGCCCGCGAGCGATACACCTGCTACGCCTGCGCCGTCATGCCCGACCATGTGCATCTCGTCATCCGCAAGCACCGGCACCGCGCGGAGGAAATGATCGAGAACCTCCAGGCCGCAAGCCGCTCGCGGCTTCGCGAGGCGCGCCACCGTCCCGCGGACCACCCCGTCTGGGGTGGCCCGGGCTGGAAAGTCTTTCTGGATCACCCCGACGACGTGCGGCGCACGATCCGTTACGTGGAGAACAACCCGCGCCCGTTGCGATTGCCGATCCAGCGCTGGTCGTTCGTCACCCCCTACGACGGCTGGCCGCTCCATCCGGGGCACAGCCCGAACAGCCCGTACGCGCGGGCGCTGAGGGCGGCGGGGCGGTACCCGTGAGCCGCTCGCGGCTTCGCGGGACGGTCGGGCGTGGATGGTGCTTCTCGAAGCCGTCCGACGTGGGTAGATTCCGCGAAGCCGCGAGCGGCTTCAGCCCGCGCTGCGCACGACGACCGACGCCGCGTGGCCGTCGAGGCCCTCGGCTTCCGCCATGCGGGCGATGTCGTCGACCGCCTGCCGCGGCATCCCCTGCCGGTAGGCGACGGTGCCGCTGCGCTTGAGGAAGGTGTAGACGCTCACGCCCGAGGAGAAGCGCGCGGTCGTGCCGGTGGGCAGCGTGTGGGACGGGCCGGCGTAGTAGTCGCCCGCGGCGTTGGGCGTGTCGCCGAGGAAGAACTCGCCGCCGTGACGGACCCGGCGGAGCATCGACCCGGGTTCCCGCACCGCGAGCGTCACGTGCTCGGCGGCGAAGCGGTCGACCACCCCGGCCGCTTCCGCCTCGTCCGGGGCGATCACCACGCAGGACTCCTCGCGCAACGCTCGGGCGATCGCCTCGCCCCGGCGACGGGTGGGCAGTTGCCGCTCGATCGCCCGCAGCACCTCCTCCACCGCCGGTCGCGACCACGCCACGAGGAAACACTTCCCCGGGTCGTGCTCCGCCTGCGCGAGGAGGTCGGCGGCGACGCACGCGGGATCGACCGTCCCGTCGATGACGACGACGATCTCGCTGGCGCCGTAGAAGTCGTCCGTGCCCACGACGCCGCGGAGTTGCAGCTTCGCCGCCTGCACCACGGGGTGGCCCGGGCCGGCGATGAACGACACGGGCGCCACCGACTCGGTCCCGTACGCCAGCGCGGCGACGGCGGGCGGGCCGCCGATCCGGTAGACGCGGCCGATGCCCAGCATCGACGCGACCGCGAGCGTGATGGGCGAGATGTCCCCCGCGCCGGGAGCCGTTTCGCCCTCTTTGCGATAGGGCGGCGGGCTCACGACCGCGATGTGGGACGGGTCCACCCCCGCCACGATCGCCGGGACCGCGAGCATGATCAGCGTGCTGAAGAGCACCGCGCTGCCGCCCGGGACGAGGAGCCCCACCGGCTCGATCGGCGTCCACCGCAGCCCGAGCGTCGCCCCCGCGATGTCCACCGGCTCCGGGTCGCGCGGCTTGATGTGCTCCTGGTACGCCCGCACGTTGGCAATCGCCCGGGTGATCGAGTCGCGCAGCGCCGGGTCCAGCGCCCGCTCCGCCGCCGCGAGCTCGTCGGGCGTCACGCGGATCCGCCCCGCTTCGAACCCCCCGTCGGTGAACCGGCGCAGGTGGTCGACCACGGCGGCGTCGCCCCGCCGCCGGGTGTCCGCGACCAGTTCCGCCGCGACGCCCCACCACTTCCCGTCGATCGAGCTCGACGCCCGGAGCCGCCGCAGCAGCCCGTCGAGCCCGTCGCGGCCCGCCTGTTCCGATAGATCGAAGACCGGCAACATCAGGAACTCCCTCTCCGCATGAACAGCCCGCGCTCGCGACGCACCGCGCTGCGGATCTCCAGCATCGTCAGGTCGGCCTGCACGACCGACACGGCCAGCCCCGTCCCCGCCGCGATCTCGTCCAGCGACCGCGGCGCGTCCAGCGCCTCGATGATCGCCCGCTGCGACGCCGTCAGATTCGCCTCGAAGAGGTTGCCCCCCTCCGCCGCTTGCGGTTTCGCGGCACCATCCGATGTCGCGGCAACCCCCGCCTTCAGGATCTCCCCCGCCTCCCCGAGCGAGTCGAGGACGTCCCCGGCGTTCGTCACCAGCTTCGCCCACCCCTCGCGGAGGATCCGGTGGCACCCCTCGCTCTGCGCGGAATCGACCCGGCCCGGCACCGCCATCGCCTCCCGGCCGTGCTCCTCCACGCACAGCCGCGCCGTGATCAGCGCCCCGCTCCGGTTCGCCGCCTCGATGACCAGCACCCCGAGCGACAGCCCCGAGATGATCCGGTTGCGGCGGGGGAAGTTCTCCGCCGCCGGGCGCGTGTCCATCGGCAGCTCGCTCATCACGACGCCCGCGCCGTCGTGCACGATCTGGTCGAAGAGCTCCCGGTGCGGGTCGGGGTACGGCCGGGCGAGGCCCGAGCCGAGCACGGCGATCGTCCGCCCCTTCACCCGCAGCGCCCCGCGGTGGGCCGCGGCATCGACCCCGTACGCACCCCCCGAGACGATGCACAGCCCCGCCTCGGCGCATTGCGTCGCGAAGCGGTCGGCCTGCTCCCGGCCGTAGTGGGTGCACTTGCGCGAGCCGACCACCCCCAGCGCCAGCGCGTCGTCCTCCCGCAGCTCCCCGCGGACCCACAAGAGCGGCGGCGGGTCGGGGATGTGTGCGAGCAGCCGGGGGTAGCCCGGCTCCCCCTTCGCCACGAGCGTGACGCCCCACCGCTCGCGCAGCTCCCCTTCCCGCGCGAGCGAGCCGTTGCCGCGGACGGCGTCGATCGCCCGGCGCAGCCCCTCGGCCTTGCGGGGGCCGATCCGCTCGATCCCCGCGAGGCGGGCGGCGGGCGCGTCGAGCGTCGCCGCCGCCGACCCGAACGCCGCGACGCACCGGCCGATCAGCGTCGGGCCCAGGCCCGGCGTGAGGGTCAGCGTGAGCAGGGCTTCTCGCTCGTTGGCGTCCACGCGCGGCAGTCTATCAGCCTCCCCGGCCCCGCCGACGGCGCGGGAGCGTTGCGGCGCGGCCCGTCATCGCGATAATGCGGGGCGACACGCTCTGGAGGCCGCATGAAGATCGCTATCGCCGCCGACCACGGGGGCTTCCCGCTCAAGGCGCCGATCAAGGACCTGCTCGAGAGCCTCGGCCACGAGGTGCTCGACCTCGGTGCGCACACCTACGACAAGGCCGACGACTACCCCGACTTCGCCCGCTACGTCGGCCAGGCCATCCAGCACAAGCAGGCCGACCGGGGCATCGTCATCTGCGGCTCGGGCGTCGGCGCCGCCGTGGCCGCGAACAAGCTCAAGGGCGTCCGCGCCTGCGTCTGCCACGACGCCTACTCCGCCGCCCAGGGCGTCGAGCACGACGACCTGAACGTCCTCTGCCTCGGCGCCCGGATCATCGGCGACGAACTCATGAAGGTGCTGGTCACGGCCTTCGCCGACGCGACCTTCACCGGCGAGGACCGCCACCGCCGCCGGCTTGAAAAGGTCGTCGCGATGGAGGCGTCGGGCGGCGGCGCGGTCTGACGTCCGGACCGAGGCGGCGGCCGGGTTCCCGGCAAGAAGCCGCGGGCACGCGCCCATCGCCGCGGCGAGGCGGCCGCTTCACGGCGGGCGGCTTCGCCCGAAGCGGCCCGGCCGAGCCAAGTCATCAACTCAATGGTTGGGGCAGCAGTCGTACACCCCCGCGTGGAACGGCACGGGGAAGATGGCGGCGGGCTGCGGGGAGGGTTGGATGCTCAGCCACTCCGACGCGGGGGCGATCGTGGCGATCGGGGCCGACGGGGCGATCGACAGCGCGATGGGCGACGGCGCGATCGCGGCGCGGGCCGGCATCGGGGCGATCGTAGCCACCAGCGACGACGGCTGGATCGCTTCGGGCGCCGCGGCCGGGGCGATGCCCGCGCGGCTGGGGTTGGGGCGGATCGCCAGGGCCATGGGGGCCGGGGCGATCGACGCCGTGTCGCCCGCCGGCGCGATCGAAGCCGGGTTGCGGGCGGGGGCGATGCTCAGCCGCGACGGCGAATCCGCCACCGTCGCGATCGGCCCCCTGGGGGCGGTCCGCAGCCGCGCCGGGTTCGGCGCGATCGTCGCCCGCGCGGGGGCGGGGGCGATCGACGCGGGCCGGCGGGACGGCCGGATCGAACTCATGTCGCGGACCGGGGCGATGCTCCCCACCGGCGCCGAAGGCTCGACCGAGCCGGGCGCGCAGCAGTTCGCCTGAGCGAGCGCGGGCAGGCCCACCAGGGCGCCCATCAGCACCGACACCGACCGGATCGCGTTCCGCATGCCGCGATGATACCCCCGGAGCCGCCGCGGGGACAGCCCCGCGCCCGGCTCACCCGCCGAGGCGGGCCTGGTCCGCGATGATCCGGTCCAGCAGCGCCGCGTGCGCCGGGTCTTCCACCGCGGCGTGGCGGCGCTGCTCGAAGTGCCGGGCGCTGCGGCGCATGAACTCGTCCAGGCTCGTGTCGCAGCGGAAGTCGCCCACCACGCCCTTGATCCGGCTGTTGTCGAAGAGGACGGACCAGCTCTTGTCCCCCAGCAGCGGGCCCTCCCACTCCGCGTGGTAGCGGATGAGCGTGTCGCTGGGGACGTGGACGAGCGTCGGCTCCGGGGCGCCGATCGCCCGGGCCATCGCGAGGAAGATCTCGTTCCACATGTAGGCGTTGTCGCTGGTGAGGTGGAACGCCTCCCCGAGGGCCGCGGGGTTGCCCAGGAGCCGGACGAAGGGCGGCGCGAAGTCCTCACTGCGGGTGATGGTCCAGAGGCTCGTGCCGTCGCCCGGCACGACGATCGGCTTTCCCGCCAGCAGACGCAGCGCGGGCTGGTCCCCGTCCCCCAGGGGCGTGGGGAAGGAGGTGCGCGCGGTGTGGCTGGGGCGGACGATGGTGTAGGGCAGCCGGCTCTGCTCGCGGAGCACCGCCTCGCACTCCGCCTTCTTCCGGCTGTACAGCCAGTAAGGGTTCTCGAGCGGGACGGCTTCGGTGATGACGTGCCGCCGGACCGGCTTCTGGTACGCCGACGCGGAGGAGATGAAGACGTACTGGTCGCAGTGGCCGGTGAAGAGCCCCAGGTCCCGCCGCACCTGCTCGGTGTCGAACGCCCGGAACTGGCACACGACATTGAAGCCCATCTTCGCCAGGTGGCCGTACGCGTCCGCGTCGTTCATGTCGCCGCTGATGCACCGGGCCTGCGGGGGCAGGCCCTCGTTGTTGCGGCCGCGGTTGAAGACGTAGGTCTCGTGACCCGCCTTGACCGACTCGTGGACGCAGTCGAAGGAGATCTGCCCGGTGCCGCCGATGTAGAGGACCTTCATGGGGTCATGATACCGCCGACCGCCGCGGCACCGCCCCCTCCTCGCCACTCAGAATCGATCACTCGTCACTGATGTTTCCTGTGGCGAGCCTTTCAGTTCCGTAAAAGCGAAAGAGGTGCGGGCTCGCCGGGAGCCCGCACCTCGCGGTACGTCTGTGGGTGTGGTGAGCCGGCTCAGCCGTTTGCCGCGCCCCGCCGACGGAAGCCCATCAGCGCGACGCCGC
>CAZKRE010000058.1:11270-17817 GCA_964555075.1 uncultured Phycisphaeraceae bacterium | reverse complement strand
CGCTCCGTCGCGTCGGGGGCGGGCTCAGCGATCGGGGCGAGCTTCGCGGGAGCCTGGGGGGCGGACATGCCCACCGAAGCGGGCGCGTCGGCACTGATGCCGTCCACGCGGACGCCGTCGACCAGGTCGCGCATGAGCTGCTCGATCTCCTCGTCCCGTTCGCCGATGCCGACCATGATGCCGGTCTTGACGGTGAGCCCCTGGGCCTTGGCCCGGCGGAGCAGCTCGATGGAGCGGTGGTACTTCGCCTGCGGGCGGACCACGCTGTAGAGCCGCTTCACGGACTCCATGTTGTGGTTGAGGATGTCCGGCCGCTCGTCGAGGACGAGCTGCAGGGCGTCCCAGTCGCCGCAGAAGTCGGGGATGAGCACCTCGACCTGCGTGCCGGGCGACTGCTTGCGGATCTGGCGGATGGTCTCGGCCCAGATCGCGGCCCCGCCATCCGGCAGCTCGTCGCGGTTGACGCTGGTGATCACCAGGTGCTTGAGCCGCATGATGGCGGCCGCCTCGCCCACCCGGCGGGGCTCGTCGACGTCGTAGACGGGAGGCTTGCCGGTCTTGATGTGGCAGAAGCCGCAGGAGCGGGTGCAGACGTCGCCGAGGATCATCATCGTCGCCGTGCCGCGGGCCCAGCACTCGCCCAGGTTCGGGCACTTGGCGGACTCGCAGACGGTGTGGAGGGCGAACTCGTCGATGAGGGCGCGGGTCCGCTGATAGCCCGGGCCGTGGGGCAACTTGGCACGCAGCCAGTCCGGCTTCTTCCGCTTGATGTAGTCGGCGGGGTCCGGCGCGGGGCTGAGGATGCGGTCGCTGAGGGAGATCTTCAAGGACACGGGGAAAGTGTAGCAACCTGAACCGGGCCGGAGCCGAAGGATCCGGTGCGTCACCGCCAGCGGTTGATGGCTTGCATCGCCTTGACGGTGGCGGTGGTGCGGCTCTGGACGCCCAGGACCTGGAAGACGTGCTCGAGGTGCTTCTGGACGGTGCGGGGGCTGACGCGGAGGGTGAAGGCGATCTCGGGATTGCTCTTGCCCCGGGTGACCCAGTACAGGACGTGGGCCTGCCGCGGGGTGAGGCCCAGGCGGCGGAGGGCGGGGATCACGGCCTCGGCGGAATGTTCCTCGAGGCCCAGGACCCAGGCGCCCAGGTCCGGGTGGTGATGGGCGGTGACGATGAGCCGCCCATGAGGGGCCTCGATCTGGAGCGGGTTCTCGACCGGGACGAGCCGGCGATCGGGTTGGGCGAGCCGCTTCATCCACGGCCCCAGCGGGTCGGGCAGGCGGCCGGGATCCGGGCTCCGGACGGGCAGGAACCGCGTCATCAGCCGCGCGGCGCGGGGGGTCTGGAAGACGACGCGGCCGTCGCCGTCGACGATCAGCACGCCCTCGGCGAGCGAGTCGAGCGCGGTGGCGGAGGCGGCGAGCTGGGCCTTGAGGCGGGCGGTGGACAGGCAGCGGTGGTAGGCCTGGTGCAGGTGGGGCCGCAGGAGGTCGAGCCGGCGGCGATCGGTCTCGTCGAAGTCCGCGCCCGAGCGGTTGAGGGCGAGGCCGATCTCGGTCCCGGTGTCGCCGGGCAGGCGCATGACCAACTGGTGGTCCACGCCGATGTGCCGGTAGCACTCGCGGTAGAGCCCCGTTTTGCGGAAGGTCTCGGCGGTGACGAAATCGGTGATGCGGCGGGCGCCGGCGCCCGGGTGCCGCTGGAAGAAGTGGAGCACCGGGTGCTCGTGGAAGTGGGCGGCGGCGGCGTCCTGAACCTCCGGCCAGCGGCGGTCGATCGTCGGATCGGAGCAGAAGCCGGTGGTCGTCCGCGTCTGGAGATCGACCTCGTCGTAGGAGCTGTGGTCGCAGTGGATGACCTGCCGCACGACGTCGAGCATCGTCGCCGCGAGGCCCGCCGGCTCGGCCTGCTCGTGCAGCCGGTGGATGCCGTTCAACAGGTCGAGCCAGTCGCGTTCACAGAGTTCGGGCACGGCGTGTTCTCTCTCCCCCCGGCTCACGGGGACCACTGGTTCAGGTCGCCGTGTTCGGAATAGTCCATGGCCTCCAGGATGACGGCGATCCGGTCGATCAGCACGTCGTAGGAGACGTAATCCTCCTCGCGGGCCGTCAGCCAGCCGGCCTGGTTGTCGACGGTGGTGGCGTGGCCGTCGACGTAGCCGACGGTCGACACCTTCCCGCCGTGGTTGGTGGCGGGGGCCTCGCCGGGCGGGCCGAGCCGATTCACGTCCACGAACAGTGCCCGTGCCGGCTGGCCGGATCGGTTGACGCCGAGGCGCTCGATGTGCTGGCCGGTGGTCTGGTCGAACTGGCGGTAGAGGTACGCGCTGTAGATGTCGCGGTCCAGGTCCCGGTAGTGTTCGAGCTCGCCCTGGTAGTACTCGGGCGCGTCGGTGCCCGGGCAGAACATGGCGTTGGGGTTGGTGAGGTACCCGTCGAGCAGGACGCCGTGGGCGTTGTGCATCGGGGCGGTGAGGCCGAGGGCCGGATCGGGCATGACCCAGATCCAGTTGCTCATGTTCTGGGCCCAGGTGGTCCCCGGCTCGAGGGCGTAGGGGACGCTGGGGGCGCTGGGAATCACGCCGCCCCGATCCGCGGCATGGGCATAGACGCCGACGCCCAGTTGCTGGGTGTTGGCCAGGCACATGGCGAGACGGGCGCTGGCCCTGGCGTGGCTGAGCGCGGGCATCAGGATGCCCAGCAGCAAGGCGATGAGGCTAACCACCACCAGCAACTCGATCAGCGTAAACCCCTCACGTCCCCTTCGTCGTGCCATGGCCCCTCAGCCGTTTGTCTCACAACCCACAACCCCAGCGAGGCGGCATCTTCGGACAAGCCGCTGCGAATCAACCATAACCGTCCCCGGACGGTGCGTCTACCTGAAGGCATGAGGGTTTCCACCAGAAAAGGGCGAAAAATGAGCCATCCGACTACGCCGACCGACGTACGGCGGTCGGGGCACGCAAAAAGCCCACGGAGCGGGCTCCGTGGGCTTCAATAGGGTGCTTCAGGACTTGTCAGCGGCTCAGGCCCGCGTGACTTCGACGAACCGCTCGACGCTCTTGAGGTCGCGGAGGACGTCGAGGGTGGCCGTGACGGTGCCGGTCTCGCCGGCCTTGCCGTGGACGGCGTGCTGCTTGACCAGGCGGACTTCCCACGGCCGACCGCCGCGCTGATGGGAGCTGAACCCGGCCTTGCGGACCTTCGCGTGGCGGGCGTTCTCCCGCTTGGCGTCGGCGTCCTTGGACAGCACGCGGCGGAGGGTCTTCCGGGCGGCGTCATTGGTGGGCTCGGCCGTCACCTTGATCGAAACCGTCGAGCCGGGGGCGATGTCGTTGAGCATGGCAGTCTTCCCAACTGGGACCCGGCAGGCCGGGGTGCGAGGCGGGGTATAGCAATAGCGGTCGCCGAAACGTGGCGAGCCGGGCATTGTGCCCGAATCCGGGGCACGGGTCAAATCGCCCGGTCGGCGGAAACCCGCTCGCGCGGGAAGGCATCCCGGCCGGATCAGCCGCGGGGCAGGCGGGACTCGTACTCCGGCTCGACCGCGGCGTGTGTCCGCCAGAACGGGCGGGGCGTGACGCCTTCGAGGTGGTCGAGCAGGATCGCCAGGTGGGTGTGCCAGCCGCCGGCGACATCGGTCCGCTCGCCCATCCGCAGGCGGGAATGGGTCACGACGAGGAGGGTCTCCCCCTCGTGTGGAGTCAGTTCGAAGGTCGCGATGGAGGGGTTCTTCTGCGGGTCGCCCCAGGTGAGGCTCAGGAGGCGGGGCGGCTCGAACCGGACGACCTCGCCGTGGAGCGAGCCGCTGTTTTCGACCTTCTTGTGCTTGTCGGGTGCGGGTTCCTTGATGGGGGAGAGGTCGAGGTTGTGGAAGCGGAGGTGGACGGCGCCGCCGACGCGAGGCTCGATGGTGCCGGTGCCGAGCCACTGGCTGCGCTTGTCGGGCTCCACGAGGTAGGACCACACCCGCTCGATCGAGCCGGGCAGGCGCCGCTCGATCCGGAAGGTGTCGGCATCGAGGAACCGGCCGGGCTCGGCGTTCACCGGCGTCCGAGCGGCTGCGGGGAACTGGGCGGGGGTTGGGTCGGTGCTAACGGTCATCGGCGTTCTCCTGAGGGTTGGCGGGGACGGGCGAGGAAGCGTCTTCCTCGCGGATGAGAGCTTCGAGCCGGTCGAGCCGCGCGGTCCACTGGCGCCGCTGGGTCTCGATCCACCGGGCCGCCTCGTCGAGCGGGGCGGGGTCGGCGGAGAGCAGGTGCTCGCGACCCACGCGGCGGCGGCGGACAAGGCCCGCCTGTTCAAGGACCCGGATGTGTTTGGAGACCGCGTTCAGCGACATGGCGAAGGGCTTGGCGACCGCGGTCACCTTGGCCTCGCCATCGGCGAGCAGTTGGAGGATCGCGCGGCGGGTGGGGTCCGCGAGGGCGGCGAGCGTGTGGTCGAGGGCGTGGGGAACGGTCTGGGACATTATTCAACCTTAAGGTTGAATATTGCTTCCGGCGTCTTCCTTGTCAAGAAGAATCCTCGGCGATTCCGCTATGAGCCCGCGCGGGCCTGCCGGACGATCGCGGCGGAAACGCCGATGTCCGCGACAACGACGCGGCCGAGGACGGCCCGCGCTGCTTCGTGGGTGAAGCCGGCCTTGGCGTCGACGAAGGTGACGGTCACGTCGGCGCGGACGGTGGCGGGACTGGGCTTGCCGGTGTCGCAGTCGAGGCCGGAGGGGACATCGATCGCCACGACCACGGGGCGATCGAGGGTGTTCAATGTGCGGATGATGGCGGCGACGTGGGGCCGCATCTCGCCGACGAACCCCGTGCCGAGGAGGGCGTCCACCACGAGGTGCGACTCGTTCCAGGTCGTCGCGGCGGCGGCGAGGCTGTCGGCGGCGTGGCAGGGGCGGATGGGCAGCCCGAAGTTCCGGCAGACGCGGTGGTTGATGGCGGCATCGCCGCGGAGCTGGTCGGGGTCGGTCGCGGCGAAGAGGGTGACGGCACAGCCCCAGTTGGCGAGGTGGCGGGCGATGGCGTAACCGTCGCCGCCGTTGTTCCCCCCGCCGCAGACGAGACTCACGCGAGCGTCGGCCGGCTTGACGCCGCAGGTGGCGTCGAGCTGGTCGAGGATGACCGCGACCGCGTTGATGGCGGCGTTCTCCATGAGAACGATGCCCGGCAGCCCGGCCGCGATCGCGAGCTGATCCACCCGGCGGGCCTGGTCACGGGTCAGGGGCATGGGGCCTCCGGTCGTGGCGGGATGAAGAGGTAGGGGTGGGAAGACCCGAATGCCGATAAGCCATTCGGGGCCGTCGGCGGTATCGTATGAGAAGAAGCGACGGCTGCCTGTCCATCCAGCAAACTCGGTCCTTGGGCTCCTCGGCCTCCGGGGACGCCGGACCCCGTCATCGCGAACCGGGCGATCAGAGCGACAGAGACCCGGGACGCGGCTCGGAAGTGTGAAGTGCGAATCGACCTGCGGATCAAGCCCGATGAAACAGCGTTCGGTGTCGAGGTCGATCCGGCCAAGCCCCCGAGCGTCGTCAAGCCGCGCGGCGCGGACGGGCCGACGGTGAAGCTCGATTGGGAACGGGCGCTCGACGATCAGCGGCACCTCCGCCACTGCCCGGTGTGCGGCGCGACGGACCTGTTCGCCCGCAAGCGGGTGCCGCAACTGACGAGCTTCGTCATCCTGGTGGCGGCGGCGGTCGGGGCGATGGTGTTCTACGGGTTCGGGCTCGTGTGGCCGGCGGTGACGGTGCTGGTCGTGCTGGTGGCGGTCGACGCGGCGATCTTCCTGTTCGCGCCGCGGGTGCTCGAGTGCTACCGCTGCCACAGCGCGTTCCGGATGATGCCCATTCGCCGGGACCACCCGCGGTACGACAAGGCGACCGCGGAACGGTACCGGCGGGAGCCGCGGTGGTCGGCGCCCGTGACGTTGCCCGCCGCGCCGGCGCCCGATCCGCACGCGGACGAGGCGACGGCGTAGCCCGCATGATCATCTACGGCGGGTGCGCCGGGACGCTGTCTCAAGCTTGACGCCTCGCCCGGCCCTTCGTCGCCCCGGGCGGCTCCTCAGGGCCGGCGTTGGAGCAGCACGACGACGTGACAGGCGATCGCGCGGTTCTCTCCGAGCGCGTCGACCTCTTCGTGGGTCTTGCCCTTGACGTTGACCTGCGCGAGGTCGCAGCCGAGGAGGCGGGCGAGGTTGGCTTTCATCGCCGCCTTGTGCGGGCTGAGCTTCGGGCGCTGGAGGATGATCGTGACGTCGAGGTTGCCGATCGTGTAGCCCGCGTCGCGCATCCGCTTGGCCGCTTCGGTGACGAAGACGTGGGACGCGGCGTCTTTCCACGCGGCGGCGGTGTCGGGGAAGAGCTGGCCGATGTCCTCCTGCCCGAGGGCGCCGAGGATGGCGTCGACGACGGCGTGGTAGACGACGTCGCCGTCGGAGTGGGCGACGCAGCCGCGGTCGTGCTCGAGCCGCTCGCCGCAGACGATGAGCGGCCGCCCGTGTTCGAGGCGGTGGAGGTCGAAGCCGTGGCCGATGCGGGG
>CAZKRE010000058.1:0-11170 GCA_964555075.1 uncultured Phycisphaeraceae bacterium | reverse complement strand
CATCACGGGCTCACGTAGTTCCCGTGCGCGTCGGTGTACTTGACGGTGAGGTGGAGCAGCCCGAGCTGGTCGATCAGGTCGGCGACGCGGGCGGCGTGTGTTCGCTGCTGGTGCTGGCCGAAGTCGACGTAAGCGATCTGCTGACCGGGATAGATGCGGACGCGGGTCCAGCCGATCGAGAGGGCGTAGGCGTTGGCATCGCCGACGAACGCGCGTTCTTCGTCCTCGCCGAGCGCATCGCGGTCGATGAGCTCGCGGATGACGTCGGCATGCGAGACGCGGGGCGGCGTGGGGATGAACTCGCCATCCGGGCTGATCCAGTAGCCGATGCCACGCTCGATCATGAGGGCATCTTCGCGCTTCGAGGCACGGGCCGCCAGTCGCAGGGCTTTCATGGTGAGCGAGACCATGCCGGTGATCCTACTTGAGCCCGTAGTCCTTGAGCTTGCGGTAGAGGGTGCGTTCGCCGATGCCGAGCATCTTCGCGGCCTGCTCGCGGTTGCCGGCGGTGACGCGGAGGGCTTCGCGGATGGCCTGCTTCTCCATCTGGTCGAGGCTGAGGCCCGCGAGGGCGGCGCCGCCCGTTGCGGCGGGCCCGTCGCCGCCGGCGCCGTCGCCCGTTGCCTGCCGGACCTCGGGCGGCAGGTGCCGCGGTTCGAGGCGGGGCTCTTCGGCGATGACGGTCATGTTCTGCACGACGCTCCGCAGTTGCCGCACGTTGCCGGGCCAGTCGAAGCGCATCAGCGTCATCATCACCTCTTCGGCGACCTCGGGCACGGGCTTCTCGAGCTGCTCGGCGAACTGGCGGGCGAAGTGGCGGGCGAGCAGGGGGACGTCTTCCCGCCGCTCGCGGAGCGGGGGGATGTGGATCTCCACGCCTTTGATGCGGAAGTAGAGGTCCTCGCGGAACCCGCCTTCCTTCGCGAGCGTGGCGATGTCGCGGTTGGTCGCGGAGACGAAGCGGACGTCGACGTGCCTGGTCTCGTTGGACCCGACGCGGACGACCTCGCCCGATTCGAGCACGCGGAGCAGCTTCGCCTGCATGGGCAGGGGCATGTCGCCGATTTCGTCGAGGAAGAGGGTGCCCCCGTCGGCGTACTCGAAGCGGCCCTGGCGGTCGCGGTCGGCGCCGGTGAACGCGCCGCGGACGTGGCCGAAGAGCTCATCCTCGAGGATGTTCTCGTTGAGGCCCGCGCAGTTGAGCGGGACGAACTGCTTCTTCGCCCGCTTGGACTGGTCGTGGATCGCCTGGGCGACGAGTTCCTTGCCGGTGCCCGACTCGCCGGTGATGAGGACGGGGATGGTGCTGGGGGCGATCTGGCGGACCATCGTGAGCACGTGGCGGATGGCGGGCGAGTTGCCGATGATCCCGCCGACGCCGAACGACTCGTCGAGCTTCTGCTGCAGTTGCGTGTTCCGCGTGCGGAGGGTGACGGCCTGGATCGCGCGGTTGCAGAGGTTGCGGAACACGTCGAGGTCGAGGGGCTTCTCGATGAAGTCGTAGGCCCCCGCGCGGATGGCGGCCTTGGCGGTGGGCACGTCGCCGTGCGCCGTCACCATGATGCACTCGGCCTCCGACTGGCTGTTGCGGGTCGCCTCGAGCACCTGCATCCCCGCGTCCTGCGTGTCCATCACCAGGTCCGTGACGACGAGGTCGAACTGCCCGTGCCGCAGCTCGTCCCGCGCGGAGTCGAGGTCGTGCACGATCGTGCAGACGTGCCCGAGTCGGCGGAGGGCCTCGCCCATGACCTCGGCGTGGTCGGGTTCGTCGTCGACGATGAGCACCTGGGCGCTGGGGATGTCGTTCTGCGGGGGCATGGGTGGGCAATGATAGTTAAGCGGCGCGACTTGTCGCGGGGCGGGGAGGGGGAGACCCCCAATTGCCACGACGAGTCGCGGCGCGAAACGGGGGTAGGATGGGCCCCATGGTGCGCGTCGGGTGCGTCAGTTTCCTGAACTCCAAGCCACTGATCGACGGCGTCGAGGCCGCGGGCGTGGCGGTGCGATACGCCGTCCCCGCGGAGCTGCTGGGCCTGCTCGAGTCGGGCGACGTCGGGATCGCGCTCTGCCCGGTGATCGACTACCACCGGTCGGCGGCGCCGCTGGTGATCGTGCCGGTGGGGGCGATCGGCAGCGACGGGCCGACCTTCACCGTCCGCCTCTACAGCCGGACGCCGATCGAGCGGGTGACGACGGTGCACGCCGACACCGACAGCCACACGAGCGTGGCGCTGCTTCGGGTGCTGCTGGACGCGGTGTACGGGCTGCGGCCGGAGGTGGTGGACTACGAGGCCGGGACGCGGCCGGACGCGATGCTGCTGATCGGGGACAAGGTGGTGACGGCGTCGCCGCGGGCGGTGGAGTACCCGCACCAGCTCGACCTGGGCGAGGCGTGGAAGCGGCACACGGGGCTGCCGTTCGTGTTCGCGACGTGGATGGCGCGGGACGGGGCGGAACTGGGCGACGTGCCCGCGGAGCTGGAGGCGGCGCGGGGGCGGAACGCCTCGCGGATCGACGAGATCGCCGATCGCTACGCGGCGGAGCACGGCTGGCCGCTGGACCTGACGCGGGACTACCTCGGCCGGGTCCTGCGGTACCAGATCGGGCCGCGCGAGGTGGAGGCGATCGCCCGCTTCGGGGGGATGGCCGCGGCGCTGGGGGTCATCGAACAGTCGCGCCCGCTGCGGTTGACGCAGCCGGTGTAGCGGTACGCGGCCGCGGCATCGCTGCGAGCCGCGTCGCGGCTTACACTCGCGTGATGCCGCGACGGTCGGAGGAAGCCTTTCGCTGTGCCCCGCTCGGGTCGCTCGCCCGGCAGCTCCTGTTCGCCCCGCCCGAGAAGCGGGTCGAGCAGGTCGCCCGCGTCGAGGCGCTGCACGACGAGATCGCCCCGGCGGCGACCTACCCCGTCGAGTTCATCATCTACCGGATCACCCGGTACCGCGCCGAAGGGACCGACTCGGTGCTGCTCGTGGGCGAGGCGGTGCTGCCGGACCTGCGGCTGATGATCGACACGCTCTCGCGCTCGATCGACCTGCCCATCGACGCCGAGCCCGGCACGCTCACCGCCGAAGAGCTGGCGGTCAAGCTGAACGTGAGCACGAAGACGATCACGCGCTGGCGGAGAGCGGGGCTGCGGTGGCGGTGGGTCCTGCCACGCGGGGGGGGGCGGAAGGTGGTGGGTTTCACGCCCGAGGCGGTCCGGCGGTTCATCCTCGCGAACCGGGAGCGGGTGGAGCGGGCGTCCGCCTTCACGCAGATGGAGCCCGGTGAGCGGAAGCGGCTGCTCGACCGCGCCCGCCGCATCGCCCGCGGCCGCGACGTGTCGCTTCACCAGGTGGCGTCGCACCTGGCGAAGCGGACGGGCCGGGCGGTGGAGACGCTGCGGCAGCTCCTCGAGGCGCACGACCGCGACCAGCCCGAGGACCGGATCTTCAACGAAGACGCCCCCCTCGCCGCGCGGCAGAAGCGCATCATCGCCCGGGCCCACCGGATGGGCGTGAGCGTGAGCAAGATCGCGGCCCACTTCGGCCGGACCCGCTCGACGATCTACCGGGTCATCAACGAGCGCCGCGCGGCCGCGGCCCGGCGGCTGCGGCTGACGGTCGTCGAGTCTCCCACGTTCGAACGCCCCGACGCCGACGAGGTCCTGCTGCGCGGGCAGGCCGAGGCGTTCCCCGAGGGCAAGCCGCGGACGGTGTCGGCCGTCCCCGTCGACGACCTGCCCGAGCCGCTCCGCCCGCTCTACCGCCAGCCGCAGATCCCCGACGAGCGCCAGCGGTCGCTCTTCGTCCGGTACAACTACCTCAAGCACAAGGCGGCGAAGCTCCGCGACGGGCTCGACCGGTACGACCCCCGCGCGGCCGACCTCGAAGCGTTCGAGTCGACGATCCGCCAGGCCCGCCACGTCCGCGACCTGCTCGTGAAGGCCAACCTGCCCGTCGTCCTGTCGGTCGCCAAGCGGCAGATGCTCGGCCAGCCCGAGCGGACGATCGCCCAACTGCTGCAACTGCTCGAACTGGGCGTGCCCGTGCTGATCACGGCCGTCGAGGAGTACAACGCCGGCCGGTCGCAGCGATTCGACTCGTTCCTCACCAACCGGCTGCTGCGACACTTCGTGGCGGTGCAGTCCGGCACGGGCAAGGCGGTCCGGCGTCTCACGGCCGAGCAACTGCTCAAGCGGATGATCGACCAGGCCGACGCGTCGGGCGTGCGGCTGGCGCTGGACGAGACGGTCCACGGGACACCCGTCGACGACCCGCCCCGTTAGCCGCGGGGCTTGCCCCGCGCGGGGCCGCGGGGTCGTTGTGCCGCGCGGGGCGAGCCCCGCGGCTAACTTCCTGCGTATTCCGCGGCGCTGGTGCAGGTTTCGCGGACGCGCACGAGTTTCAGCAGCGGCAGGTCCGGCTTCACCCGGTCGTAGATCCACCGGGCGAGCAGCTCCGCCGTCGGGTTCTCCAGGCCCTCGATGTCGTTGAGCACGCGGTGGTCGAGCCGATCCTCGATCGGCTGGAGCACCCGCTTGATGTCGCCGAAGTCGACGAGGTACCCCTTCGCCGGGTCGACCTCGCCCTCGATGACGACGTCGACCTTGAACGAGTGCCCGTGCATCCGCCGGCACTTGTGCCCCTCCGGGAAGCAGGGCAGCCAGTGGGCGGATTCGAAGCCGAAGGTCCGGGTGAGGGCGACGCGCATCGGACGAGTTTCCGTCTTCCCGGCAGCGGGTTCAAGTGCGGCGAGGAGTTCGGCGACCGTGCGGCCGAGCGTCGGGTGGACCGCGCCCGCCGCCACCTCCGCCAGCGGCGCCAGCACGAACCGCCGCTCGTGCAGCCGCGGGTGGGGGAGCGTCAGCCCCGGCGTGTCCAGCACGAGGTCGCCGTACAGCAGCAGGTCCAGGTCCAGCGTCCGCGGGCCCCACCGCTGCGCCGCGGCGGACCGGTCGCGGCCGCGCTCCAGCTCGATCCCCAGCAGCACCCGCAGCAGCTCCTCCGGCGGCAGCGACGTCTCCACCACCGCCGCGGCATTCAGGTACGGCCCCTGACCCGGCGGGCCCACCGGCTCGGTCTCGTGGAACCGGCTCACCGCCTCCACCCGGCCCGCCCGCCGACGCAGCCCCTCGACCGCCGCCCGGAGGTTCGCCTCCCGGTCGCCGAGGTTCGAGCCCATCGCCACCCACGCCCTTGCCATGGCGGGATGCTACCGCACGCCGGGCGCCGCGGCGTTTCGCCCCGCCCGCCCCGCCGGCCCACCCGCCCGCCCGACAGACGCCGCGGGCCCGTTATCATCCGACGATGGCACACGGAGCCGCGACCACGCCCGCCACCGGACCGGACCTCGACCTCGACGCGGTGAACGCCGACCTCGATCCCGCGGACGCCGACCGCGTCGTCGCCTGGGCCGGGGAACGCTTCGGCGACGGCCTCGTCATGACCACCAGCTTCGGCGTCCAGGCCGCGGTGATGCTCCACCTCGTCACCCGCGTCCTGCCCGACATCCCCGTGATCTTCATCGACACCGGGTACCACTTCCCCGAGACCTACCGCTTCGCCGACGACCTGACCAGCCGCCTGAAGCTCAACCTCAAGGTGTTCCAGTCCCCCCTGAGCGCCGGCTGGATGGAGGCCCGCCACGGCCGGCTGTGGACCGGGAGCGTCGAAGACCTCGACCGGTACGACCAGATGCGCAAGGTCGAGCCGATGCAGCGGGCGCTCGCGGAGCTGAACGTCACCGCCTGGCTCGCCGGGCTCCGCAAGGGGCAGACCGAGCACCGCAAGCACCTGCGCACGGTCGAGCGGCAGGGCGGGACCTACAAGGTCCACCCGATCCTGACGTGGACGACCAAGGAGGTCCACGCCTACCTCAAGCGGCACGACCTGCCGTACCACCCGCTCCACGAGCAGGGCTACGCGAGCATCGGCGACTGGCACTCCACCCGCCCGATCGGCGCGGGCGAAGACGAACGCGCCGGCCGGTTCGGCGGGCTCAAGCAGGAGTGCGGCCTGCACCTGCCCAAGACCCCGGAAGAGAACGCCAGCCGCGAGGCGTCGGGGCTGTAAAGAACGTGTGTGAGCGGGGGGCGCTTCGAGGGCACTCCGGCGGCGTTCCGGGGCGTTCCGGGGCGTGAGCCGTTTGCGGGCGTCCGGGACGTTCGCACGGCTTGCCCGCGAGGCGCGGGTCAAGCCGTGGCACCCGCCCCTGCCCGGAACCCCGGAAGAGAACGCCAGCCGCGAGGCGTCGGGGCTGTAGCTCCGCCGCAGCCCGATTCGACTCCGGAACGACCGGACTTCCAAGTCAACCGTCAGCGAGTAAACTCCCAGCATGGTCGCGCCAACGATCAAGCCCGCGAGCGTGGTCTGGTACGGGGTGAGCTGGGAGACCTATCGACGCCTGTGCACCGAGGCGGAGCATGGCCCGCGGATGACGTACGACCAGGGGGTGCTGGAAGCCATGTCCCCGCGTTACGACCACGAGAGCCCCACCAAGTTGCTGGAGATGATCGTGGACCGCCTCGCAGAGCACCTGCGGGTGCCGATCACGCCGGCCGGCTCCACGACGTTCGCATCCGAGGCTCTGCAGCGCGGGATCGAGCCCGACGCCTGCTTCTATGTGCGGCATCACGACGCACTCGTCGGGGTGCAGGAGATCGATCTTTCGATCCATCCGCCGCCCGATCTCGCGATCGAGGTGGATGTCACGAGCCCTTCGCTCCCCAAGCTTCCCATCTACGCGGCGCTCGGCGTGCCGGAAGTGTGGCGCATCACGAAGCTGCACTTGACCTGTCTCCACCTTCACGAGCGGGGGACCTACGCCGAATCCGACGACAGCTTGGCCTTCCCGATGCTTCGACCGCGTGAGCTCGAGCCTTTCCTGCAGATGGGACGCAACGAGCCGTATATCGCCGTCAAAGAGCGTTACCTGCGATGGATGCGTGAGCGGTTCCCCGGTTGAGCGTCGCGATCCCACGCCCATGGCAGCGAGGCGTCACGGTCGCGTAGACGCCTGACGAAGAAGCGACACGTCGCCGAGCCGGGGGTGATCATCGAAGAGCAACTTGAGCGCTGCCACGTCGCCGACGTGGCGGCGATGGCCGCGAAGCGATGATTCGACTTCACGACGCCGCGGCGGCGGGCGGGGCGGGCGGGGGGGTTGGCTCGGCGGGGACCGGGGCCTGGGGGGTGGGCGCGGGGGCCTGCTGCTGGGGGGCCTGGCGGTCGCCGGGGTACTTGATGCGGGCGTGGTAGATCGCGTTGAGGGTCTTGGTGATGGCCTGCTCGATCTTGTGCAGCTCGCTGAGGGTGAGGTTGCACTCGTCGAACTGCCCGTCCATCAGCCGCTTCATCGCCAGGTTGTGGACGAGCTGCTCGATGCGGATGGGGGTCGGGTCGGCGAGGGTGCGCGCGGCGGCCTCGATGGAGTCGCAGAGGAGGATGATCGCCGCCTCCTTGGTCTGCGGCTTGGGACCGGGGTAGCGGAACTCGAACTCGCTGGGCACGCCCTCGTCCGCGGCTTCCTTCTGGCGCTTCGCGGCGTGATAGAAGTACTCGACGAGCGTCGTGCCGTGGTGCGACTCGATGAGGTGGCGGATGGCGACGGGCAGGCCGGCCTCGCGGCCCATCTCCACGCCGTCCTTGACGTGGCCGACGATGATGAGCAGCGACATCGCGGGCGAGAGCTTGGAGTGGCGGTTCGGGCCGCCGCCCTGGTTCTCGATGAAGTACATCGGCTTGTTGACCTTGCCGATGTCGTGGTACATCGCGCCGACGCGGCAGAGCAGCCCGTTGCCGTCCACCGCTTCCGCGGCGGCCTCGGCCATGTCGGCGATGCGGAGCGAGTGCTGGTAGGTGCCCGGGGCTTCCTGCGCCAGCCGCTGGAGCAGCGGGTGGGAGGCGTCGTTGAGCTCCTTGAGCGTCATCGCGGTCGTCACGCGGAACAGCCGCTCGATCGCGGGCAGGACCCCCTGCACGAGCACGCCGACGCTGATCCCGGTGATGCCCGCGAGCACGGCGTCCTCGGTGACGATCCGCCGTAGCTCCCCGTCGATGAGCAGGTCCCGCGTCGCGATCGCCGAGAGCAGCGTGGCGACCGCCATCGCCAGCCCGCTCCACACGCCGACGACGACGACGCGCGACCGCGTCCGCACCTCGCGGAGCATCGCGATCGAGACCCCCACGCCCGTGAGCATCACCAGCGCGAAGCCGATGGGCAGGGCGAGGCTGAGCATGATGACCGCCACGTGGAACGCGCCGACCGCCAGCGCGAACCGCTGGTCGTACACGATGGTGAGGATGACCGTCGCGAGCAGGGTGGGGATGATCGCGGTGGCGTAGAGGATCTCGGGCTGCCAGTTCGTCAGGCTCACGGCGAGGAACTGCATGAGCAGCAGGAGCGTCACGAGGGCGAACCCGCGCATCGGGTTGCGGATGACCTTGTAGTTGTAGGTCCAGATGTAGCCCCAGAGCCCGATGCCGATGATCAGCACCACGCCGAAGACCGACGCCCAGCGCAGCACGCTGTAGGGCAGGGGCAGGCTGGATTCATACGCCTCCCATTCCCGCTGGAGCAGCGCCAGGTCGGTCTCGCCCAGCCGGGTGCCGGCCCGGACGAGGACGTTGCCGCTCTCGTACTTCCGCTCGACGGGGGCGACGCTCGAGGCGGCGGCCTCCTTGGCGTAGCTGGTGAGTTCCTCGTCGAAGTGGTAGGTGGGCCGCAGCGACTGCACGACCACCGCGGCGACCGTCGGCGCGAGCTCCACGCCGTAGTGCATGCTCGCGGCGCCGAACGAGGTCGCCGCGCCCTGCCCGGGCGTGTTGCCGTGGGTCAGCCAGCGGGCGATCCGTTCGCGTTCGTCGATCTTGTAGAACCCGCTGCGGTACAGCCGCTTGTAGGACGGCTCGCTGGGGTCGGGGTAGGGGAGCACCATGTCGATGCTGGCGATGCTCGCGGACGGATACTCGCCCGGGCTGAAGACCGCGATGTCCTGGAACAGCGTGCGGAGGAACGCGCGCGTGGTCGTGTTCCACTGCTGGAACTGCGCCTCGCGGGCCTGCGGGTCCTGCTGGACGGGGAACCGCTGGCGGAGGGCGCGCAGGGTCTGCGTGCCGATCTTCAGCGGCTCGCGGATCTCCCGGGGCACCTGGTCCACGCGCTCGTACTCCGCCAGCACCGCCGGCAGGTCGATCAGCCGGTCGCGGAGGTCGTCGTACACCTCCAGGTCGGAGCGGTAGACGTTGGGCTGCTCCTGCCGGGCCCGCTCGCGGGCGAGGTCGGTGGCCTTGACGTCCTCATGCACGAAGGTGACGCGGGGGACGATCGGGTGCGTCAGCTCCTGCCCGAGGTAGTACCGAGGCTGCCGGCCGGCGAGCAGCACCACGAGACTCCCCACCAGCGCGAAGGCGCAGACGAACAGCGCGGACCAGAGGAAGTCGCGGTGGCGTAGCGCGACCCACCACGCGGGCCCGGTGGGTGCCATGCTCCGGCGCATCTCGCGCCGCCTTGCGGGAGAACTTCGGGTAGGGGCCATAGGCCTGTGCCGCGGGGCGTGCCTCCAGAGCGTGCGACGCTCCCCGCCGCTCGGGGCGGGGTTACGGTCGAGCCGGACTGCGCGGCCGGGGCCGCGGGTCACGAAGAGGATTGTAGCCGTGGCGGGGAGCGGACGTGACCCTTCCTACCCGGGGATCTCGGAACTCGGTTCATGGGGGCGGCCCGGGCTCGTCGCCTCCGATCCGTTCCGGTCGGGCTGCCCGTACGCCGCGACGATCCGCTGGACCAGGTTGTGCCGCACGATGTCCTCGCCGACGAGGGTGACCATCGCCACCCCCGGGACCCGCACCAGCCGCCGGGCGGCGTCCACAAGTCCTGAGTCCCGCGGGTCTTCCAGGTCGATCTGCGACGTGTCGCCCGTCACGATCATCTTGCTGCCGTGGCCCAGGCGGGTCAGGAACATGAGCATCTGGCTCGACGTGGTGTTCTGCGCCTCGTCGAGGATGATCACCGCCTCGTTGAGCGTCCGCCCACGCATGAACGCCAGCGGGACGATCTCGATCAGGTCCACCGCCATCAGCCGCTGGATCTGCTCGAAGTCCATCATGTCGTGCAGGGCGTCGAGCAGCGGCCGCAGGTACGGGTTCACCTTCTCCTGGAGCGTGCCCGGGAGGAAGCCGATCTTCTCGCCCGCCTCCACCGCCGGCCGGCAGAGGATCAGCTTGCGGATGTCGCCCCGCTTGAGCATCGACACCGCCACCGCCACCGCGAGGTAAGTCTTGCCCGTTCCCGCGGGCCCGGCACAGAACGTCAGGTCGTGGCTCTGGATCGCCTCGAGGTACCGCGCCTGCCCGGCCGTCATCGGCTTGACCCGCCGCCCCGGCAGATAGACGTCCAGCACGTCCCGCGGCAGCGCCTCCTCCACCGGCGACCGCAGCGGCACGGCCGCAGTCGGGTCGTCCACCTGCGACACCGACGCGATCATCTCGAGCAGCCGCTGCCGCGTGATCGGCTTCCGCTTGCCCGCCGCGTCCGCGAGCTGCTCCAGCACGTGCGCCGCCTGCCCGACCGACCGGCTCTCCCCGCTGATGCGCAGCCGGTTCTGCCGCTCGGCGATGTTCACGGCCAGCGCCTCCCGAATGATCTTCAGGTTCCGCTCGCCCGGCCCGGTCACGCCCATCCGCTCGTCGCCCGGGGGCAACTGGATCGTCAGTTCCAAACGCCTGCCTCTCCCAAAAAAGTGAGTGACGGGATCATAGGGCCGCCGCCGCGCTAACATGTACACGAAAGGGAGATCATGAAAGACGACCTCGTCGATGTGTTCACCGCCGGCAGCGGGATCGAAGCGCAGCTCCTCGTCGCCCGGCTGTCCGAGGGGGGGATCCAGGCGTTCGCCGACAACAACGACTCCCCCCTCGCCGGGCTCACCGCCGCCGAGCAGACGGTCCCGGTCCGCGTGCTGGCAAAGGACGAGCCCGCCGCCCGACCGATCGTCGAACAGTACATGCGCGAGCAGGGCTGGGAAGGTTCCGCCACCGCCGGATGATCCCCTTCGGATCGTGCTCGACAACGCGCGTCGTCGTGCCTAACATTACCCGTACGAAATGGGTGGTCGTGGGCCGCGGACGCCGCTTGCATGGAAACCCGGGTCAAACTCAACATCCTCGCGGACGCCGCGAAGTACGACGCC